>NZ_MAUD01000222.1 GCF_001700515.1 Streptomyces lushanensis | reverse complement strand
CCGCCCGGTTCACCCCGGCGGCCACCGGCCGGCTCCGGGCGGCATACCCTGGCGGGCATGGCCACGTTGATCCTCGTACGTCATGGACGGTCCACCGCCAACACCGCGGGAGTGCTCGCCGGCTGGACGCCGGGGGTCGCCCTCGACGAGCGCGGCGCCGCGCAGGCCGCGGCCCTGCCGGACCGGCTGGCCGGTGTGCCGCTCGCCGCCGTCGTCACCAGCCCCCTCCAGCGCTGCCGCGAGACCCTTCAGCCGCTGCTCGACGCCCGCCCGGGACTGGAGGCGCGGACCGACGACCGGATCGGCGAGTGCCACTACGGCGACTGGTCGGGCCGAAAGCTCGCCGAGCTGGCCGACGAGCCGCTGATGACGGTCGTGCAGCAGCACCCGTCCGCCGCCGCGTTCCCCGGCGGCGAGTCGATGCGCGCCATGCAGGCACGTGCCGTGGAGGCCGTACGGGAGTGGAACACCCGCGTCGAGGAGGAGCACGGCGAGGACGCCGTCTTCCTGATGTGCTCCCACGGCGACATCATCAAGGCGCTCGTGGCGGACGCCCTGGGCATGCATCTGGACCTCTTCCAGCGGATCCATGTGGACCCGTGCTCGGTGACGGCGATCCGCTACACCCGTCTGCGCCCGTTCCTGATCCGGCTCGGCGACACCGGCGACCTCGGCGCACTGGCGCCGCGCGAGAGTCCCGGCGAGAGCGCCGCGGACGGCACCGACGCCGGCGGCGGGATCGTAGGAGGCGGCGCGGGAGCACCGTGATCGCTCCGCGCAGTAGGGTGGACGCGCCGTCCGCGCGATCCAGGGGGCCGTCCGCGGTCTCCGGTCCCGCCCTCTGCTGTCCGCTCCGCCGTCTGTCCACATCCGTCACGCCATATCCGTCACCGTCCGCCGGTGACGGTCGAATTCCAAGGGAGACAGGACGTGTCCCGTCAGGTGTTCCTCTACGATCCGCCGGACCGCTTCGTGGCCGGCACGGTCGGGCTGCCTGGACGCCGTACGTTCTTCCTCCAGGCTTCCGCCGCCGGGCGCGTCACCAGCGTCGCCCTGGAGAAGACCCAGGTGGCCGCGCTCGCCGAACGGATCGACGAGCTGCTCGACGAGGTCGTACGCCGTACCGGGGGCAATGCCCCGGTGCCGGCCATGGCACCTCCCGAGATCTCCGACTCGGCCCCGCTCGACGCCCCCGTGGAGGAGGAGTTCCGGGTCGGCACCATGGCGCTGGCCTGGGACGGTGACGAGCAGCGCATGATCGTCGAGGCGCAGGCGCTCGTCGAGCTGGACGCCGACACCGAGGAGGACCTCGCGGAGGCCGAGGAGCGGCTGCTCCAGGACGAGGAGAACGGTCCGCCGATGCTCCGCGTCCGGCTCTCCGGTGCCCAGGCCAGGGCCTTCGCCAAGCGTGCCCTGGACGTCGTCAACGCGGGCCGGCCGCCGTGTCCGCTGTGCAGCCTGCCGCTCGATCCGGAAGGACATGTATGCCCGCGCCAGAACGGATACCGCCGCGGAGCGTGACCGTGGTCGATCTGCTCACCAAGGGCGAACTGACCGTGCGCGGACGCATCCGTGAGGCGTCCAACGCGGTTCTGTACTGCTCCGTCTCGTACGAGGGCGTGGAAGGCCACTGCGTCTACAAGCCCGTCGCCGGCGAGCGGCCCCTGTGGGACTTCCCCGACGGGACGCTCGCCCAGCGCGAGGTGGCGGCGTACGAGGTCTCCGAGGCGACCGGCTGGGCGCTGGTGCCGCCGACCGTGCTCCGGGACGGGCCGTACGGACAGGGCATGTGCCAGCTCTGGATCGAGGCGGAGGCCGAGGGGGCGGGCCAGCAGCTGCTGGCGCTGGTGGAGGACGAGGAGCCGGGCGACGGCTGGAAGGCCGTCGGCCTCGCCGAGGTGGGCGAGGGGCGTACGGCGCTGCTCGTGCACGCCGACGACGAGCGGCTGCGCCGGCTCGCCGTGCTGGACGCGGTCATCAACAACGGCGACCGCAAGGGCGGTCATCTGCTGCCCGCGCCTGAGGGGCGGCTGTACGGGATCGACCACGGCGTCACCTTCAACGTCGACGACAAGCTGCGCACCCTGCTCTGGGGCTGGGCCGGTGAGCCGCTGACCCCGGACGTGCTCGACGTGCTCGCGCGTCTGGAGGAGGCCCTGGCGGAGTCCGCGCCTCTCGCCACCCGGCTGGCCGAACTCATCACGGCGGCCGAGACCGACGCCGTACGGGCCCGGGTCCGTGAGCTGCGCCGTACGGGCCGTCATCCGAAGCCCTCGGGCCAGTGGCCCGCGATTCCCTGGCCTCCGGTGTAGCACGGCCCCCGTGAGCCACCGGCCGGCCCGCGAGGAGCCACCGGCCGGTCGCGACGGCCCCCGGCGGGTGTACCGGCCTCCGATCCGTATCAGCCATACGCACAAGCACTTTCCGGCCGTATGCGCAAGAGTGCCCGCCCGGCCAGGAGCACCCATCCGGTTCGTATGCGGAACATCCATCCGGTTACGCTCATGGCATGTATGCCTGGCCCGCTTCCGAAGTCCCCGCCCTGCCCGGCAGTGGCCGCGACCTCAGGATCCACGACACCTCGACCGACGGCCGAGTCACCCTTGAGCCCGGTCCTGTCGCCCGTATCTACGTCTGCGGTATCACCCCGTACGACGCGACCCACATGGGTCACGCGGCGACCTACAACGCGTTCGACCTCGTGCAGCGCGTGTGGCTCGACACGAAGCGGCAGGTTCAGTACGTCCAGAACGTGACGGATGTCGACGATCCGCTGCTGGAGCGGGCGCGCCGCGACGGGGAGGACTGGGTCGGCCTGGCGGAGCGCGAGACGGCCCTCTTCCGGGAGGACATGACCGCGCTGCGGATGCTGCCGCCCCAGCACTACATCGGCGCCGTCGAGGCCATACCGGGCATCGTGCCGCTGGTGGAGCGGCTGCGCGACGCCGGGGCCGCCTACGAACTCGACGGCGACGTCTACTTCTCCGTGGCGGCCGACCCGCACTTCGGCGAGGTCTCCCGGCTCGACACCGAGGCGATGCGGCTGCTCTCGGCCGAGCGGGGCGGCGACCCCGACCGGCCGGGCAAGAAGAACCCGCTGGACCCGATCCTCTGGCTGGCCGCCCGTCCCGGCGAGCCGAGCTGGGACGGCGGCACGCTGGGCCCCGGCAGGCCCGGCTGGCACATCGAGTGTGTGGCCATCGCGCTCGACCATCTCGGCATGGGCTTCGACGTGCAGGGCGGCGGCAGCGATCTCGCCTTCCCGCACCATGAGATGGGTGCCTCGCACGCCCAGGCGCTGACCGGTGAGCACCCCTTCGCGCGTGCCTACGTACACGCCGGGATGGTCGGCCTGGGCGGCGAGAAGATGTCCAAGTCCAAGGGCAACCTCGTCTTCGTGTCCACGCTCCGCCGTGAGGGTGTGGATCCGGCGGCGATCCGGCTCGCGCTGCTCGCGCACCACTACCGCTCCGACTGGGAGTGGACGGACGCGGTGCTCCAGGAGGCCGTGGAGCGTCTGGCGCGATGGCGGGCGGCGGTGTCGCGACCCGACGGACCGCCGTCCGACGCGGTCGTCGAGGAGATCCGCGAGGCGCTGGCGGACGATCTGGACGCTCCTGCGGCGCTCGTGGCCGTCGACCGCTGGGCGGCGCTCCAGCAGTCCGCCGGCGGTACGGACGAGGGGGCGCCCGGTGTGGTGTCCCGCGCGGTCGACGCGCTGCTGGGCGTCGCGCTGTAGACGTACGGGCCGAAAGCCGGGGGAGAGCGGGGCGACGGCGTCGCCCCGCTCCTGTTCCTGTCGTCCTCGGGCCTGTTCCCGTTGTTTCCCGTTGTCCTGGGGCCCTGCCGTCCTCGGGCCGGGGCGGGACTCAGTCCTCGGGGTCGGAGGAACCGTCCTCGTCGTCCGGTCCCCGCTCAGGACGCGCGGGCCCCTGTTCGGACTCCTTGCCCGGCTCACCACCGCCGCGCGCGGGCCGCTGCGGCCGGCCGCCGCGCCCGCCCGATGCGTCGCGCAGATATG
>NZ_MAUD01000221.1 GCF_001700515.1 Streptomyces lushanensis | reverse complement strand
CGCGAGGCCGCCGAGCTGGGCGCGAACGGGGTCCCGTTCTTCGTGCTCGACCGGCGCTACGGCGTCTCCGGAGGGCAGCCGGCCGAGCTGTTCACCCAGGCGCTGGAGCAGGCGTGGCAGGGACGGGTGATCACGCCCGTCGCCGTCGCCGCGCCGGATGCCGCGGTGTGCGACACCGACGGTTCCTGCGAGATTCCGGGGGCCGGAGTCCAGTCGTCGCAGGCCGGAGCCCATTCATAAGGGCAGCTTGGGTGTTGTCATTAGATTTACGCGATTGACTATGAGGTGGGCGGGTTCCAGGGTGGGCACATGGACACCCTGGGAGGCGCCGAGTTCGCGCCGGACACGACCTATCTCAACACCGCCAGCTGCGGGCTGCTGCCCCGCCGGGCCGTCGCCGCCGTACGGGCGCTCGCCGAGGGGAACGCGGCCGGGCGCGGTGCCGGGAGCTTCGAGACCGTCGGCGCGGTCCGCGCCGCTTTCGCCCGGCTCATCGGTCTGCCGGCCGAGCGGGTCGCCACCGGCGGCGGGGTCTCGGTCCATGTCGGACTGATCGCCGCCTCGCTCCCCGCGGGCGCCGAAGTCCTCTTCCCCGAGGGCGACTTCAGCTCGGTGATCACACCGTTCGCCGTACGCGGCGACCTCAAGCTGCGGTACGCGCCGCTGGCGGACCTCGCGGAGGCGGTACGGCCGGGCACCGCGCTGGTGGCGTTCTCCTCGGTCCAGTCGGCGGACGGCCGGATCGCCGATCTCGACGCGGTACGGGCGGCCGCCGCCGCGCACGGCGCCCGTACGCTGGTCGACACCACGCAGTCGGCCGGCTGGCTGCCCGTGGACGCCGGCGCGTTCGACTACACCGTCACCGGCGGGTTCAAGTTCCTCGTCTGTCCGCGCGGCACGTCATTCCTCACGGTGACCGAGGAGGCGCAGGAGTCGCTGGCGCCGCTGCACGCGGGATGGACCGCGGGCGAGGACCTCTGGGCCAGTACGTACGGTCCCGTCGGCGAACTGGCCCACTCCGCGCGCCGTTTCGACGAGCCGCTGTCCTTCCTCTCCTACCACGGGGCCGCCGAGTCCCTCGCGCTGCTGGAGGAGATCGGCGCCGAGGCGCTCCACGCGCACAACACCGCGCTCGCCGCCCGCTTCCGGGAGGGTGTCATCGGCCTCGGCCACGAGCCGGTTCCCGCCGAGGGCTCCGTGATCGTCTCCGTACCGGGGCTGACGCACCGTCACGCCGACCTCGAACGGGCGGGAGTGGCCGTCTCGATCCGCGCGGGGTACGTACGGACCGCCTTCCACCTCTACAACTCCACGGCGGATGTGGACCGGGCCCTGGATGTGCTGGCCGGCTGAGCGCCGGCGGGAGCCGGTGGCGCCGTCGGCCTCGTAGCGGCGGTCGGGGCCGTGCCGGGTCCGGGGCCGGGCGGTCCGGTCTACTCCCGGTCCGCCGGCCGTCGCTCCTCCGCCGCCGTCCCCGCCTCACCCCGCCGCTCGGGGCACTCCTGCGTCTCCCGGCAGAGGTTCTCCTCGACCTTGGCGAGCAGCCGCGCCAGTTCCCCGCGCTCGGCCTCGTCGAGTCCCGCCAGCGTCTGTTCCTCCAGATCCGTCCAGGCGTCCGCCACCTCGGAGCGCAGCGTGCAGCTCTCCCCGGTCGCCTCGACCAGCACCGCCCGCCGGTCCTCCGGATCGGCCGAACGCCTCACATACCCGGCCTGGTCCAGCCGCTGGAGCATCTTGGTGACCGTCGACGGATCGAGGTCCATCGCCTTGATCAGTTCGGACTGGCGCACCGTGTCCGTGTTCCACAGGCGCATCATCAGGAACTCCTGGCCCGGGTAGAGGCCGGTGCGCCGCAGCAGCTTGCCCGCGGCGATACGGTGCAGCCGCGCGACCCGGGACAGGGAGTGGCTGACCGGGCCGCCGTGCGTGGTGCCCCGCGGATCGCCCGTGTGGTCACCCGGCGGATCGCCGGTACAGGCAGGGTCGTCCGTGCGTTCCGAGGTCATGGCCATGAGTTTAGCTTGGTCGGCCAAGGAATACGTTAGGGTGATCCACGGTTGATTGCTTGGCCGACCACATATCGGTCGGTCACAACCGCCGTGCCAGCCATTCACCGCTCTGGGAGCGTTCATGACCACAGCGTTCGACCCGATCGACCTCTCGGGTACGCAGCTCGCCAACCGCATCGCCATGGCCCCGATGACCCGCAGTCGCGCCTTCGGCCCCAGCCACTCGCCCACCGACTCGGTGGTGGAGTACTACACACAGCGTGCCTCCGCCGGTCTGATCATCACCGAGGGGACCCAGCCCTCCGTGGTCGGCCAGGGCTACCCGGACACTCCCGGTCTGCACAGCGCCGAGCAGATCGCGGGCTGGCGCAAGGTCACCGACGCCGTACACGCCAAGGGCGGCAAGATCTTCGCCCAGATCATGCACGCCGGCCGGATCGGCCACCCGGATCTGCTTCCCGACGGTCTGGTGCCGGTGAGCGCCTCCGCCGTCGCCGCGCAGGGACAGGTCTATCTCCACGACGGTCCCAAGGACTTCGTCACGCCGCACGAGCTGACCTCCGACGAGGTACGGGCGACCATCGCGGACTTCGTCTCCGCCGCCCGCAACGCGATCGAGGCCGGTTTCGACGGGGTCGAGCTGCACGGTGCCAACGGTTATCTGATCCACCAGTTCCTGGCGCCCGGCTCCAATCTGCGGACCGACGAGTGGGGCGGCTCCGTGGAGGGCCGTATCCGCTTCGCGGTCGAGGTGACCCGCGCGGTCGCCGACGAGATCGGCGCCTCGCGCACCGCGATCCGTATCTCGCCCGGGAACGAGTACAACAGCATCGTGGAGCCCGAGCCGGACGAGGCGTACATCGCGCTGGTCAAGCAGCTGGAGCCGATCGGTCTGGCCTATCTGCATCTGATCGAGAAGACGCGCGACCTGACGAACGTCCTGCGCAAGCACTTCTCCGGGACACTCGTCCTCAACGCCGCGACCGAGGGATTCACCGGCGCCGACGAGCTGAAGCTGATCGAGGACGGTACGGCGGACATCGTCTCCTTCGGCGGGCTCTTCCTCGCCAACCCCGATCTGCCGGCCCGGCTGAAGGCCGGCGGCCCGTACAACAGCCCCGACCCGGCGTCCTTCTTCGGCGGCGACGACAAGGGCTACATCGACTATCCGTTCCTGGAGAGCTGACGGACGGACAGGGGTGCGGGGCAGGC
>NZ_MAUD01000220.1 GCF_001700515.1 Streptomyces lushanensis | reverse complement strand
GAATCACCCGGAAGTCCCACACAAATACCCCCACCTATTTCTGTGGGACTTCCGGGTGATTCTGTGGCGCCCCGCCTGACCGCACCACAGGCCACAAAGCCACAGGTCAGCCGGGCGCCCCCGACTTTCTGTGTATTCCGTGGTTTCTGTGGCAGCCCCCAGGCGCTCCGCTCCCCATCCGACTGGCCCTCTCGCCAAGGAGGAGTCGTGGCCAAGCCTCGCGACGAAATGTTGTCCATCCCCCAAGTCATCGAAGAGATCGGCGTACCGCGAGCAACGTTCTACCGCTGGCGGCAGTGCAGGAAGGGCCCGAAGGCCATCAAGCTCCCGAACGGTGCCGTTCGCATCCGCCGCTCCGAACTGGACCGGTGGATCGCGAGCATGGAGGAAGCTGCGTGAACCACCGCAAGACCGATCGGACGGGCTCTCACAGTTCTGAGGGCCCGTCCGAGGCACAAGAGCCCACCCTGTCCACCGACGTGCGTGTCTGGAAGATCAGCAGGATCACCAGTAAGAAGGCCCCGTACCAGCTTCGATGGGTGGTCGCCGGCGAGGTCAAGCACGCAAGCTTTGCAACCGTGGCACTCGCCGAGACCCGTCAGTCGGATCTACGGAAGGCCATGCGCAAGGGTGAGGCATTCGACGTCGACACGGGCCTGCCGGAATCCGAACTGCGCGCTGCCGAGGCAAAGAAGAACACCCGTCCCGATCCTTCCTGGTGGGACTTCTCCCGCGAGTACATGTCAGTACGTTGGCGCGCCACAGCCGCCAAGACGCGGGAGGGATTGGCGGACAGTCTCGCCACGGTCGCGCTGGCGATGATGGGTGACGCGGCGAAACCGCCCGCGTTGGAGGACGTGCGTGCGGCGATGCGGTGGTACGTCGTGCCTGCGCACGAGGATGAAGAGCCCCCCGAGCATTTGGCGCCCGTCTGTTCGTGGCTGGGACGGCATTCGTTGCCGCTGTCCGCGCTCGCCGATGCCAAAGTCGTGCGAGAGGTCAACTACCGGCTGTCGTTCAAACTGGACGACAGCCCGGCCGCAGGTGAGACATACAAGCGGCGCCGACGCGGCTTCAACACCGCGATGGAGTACGCGGTCGAAGCGGGCTACGTGGACAGCAACCCTCTCGCTGGCATCAAGCGCTCAGGGTCCAAGACCCATGATGTGGTCGACCCCCGGGTCCTGGTCAACCAGACACAGGGCGCGCAACTCCTCACCGCGGTCTCCTACGTCGGATCGGTTCACCGTAACCGCGGCCGACGGCTGGTCGCATTCTTCGCCTGTCAGCTCTACGCGGCAATGAGGCCAGCGGAAGCCGTCGGGCTCCGGTTCAGGGACTGCCACCTTCCAGAACAGGGATGGGGCACCCTCACCCTGAGCGAGACACGACCCGTGTCCGGCAAGAAGTGGACCGACACGGGCCAGCGACACGACAAGCGAGGACTCAAGTCGCGTGAAGCCAAAACAGACCGCCCCGTACCTATCCCGCCGGTCCTGGTCGCGATGCTTCGCGCGCACTATCAAGAATTCGGCACAGCCAAGGACGGCCGACTGTTCGCAAATGAGCGCGGAGATGTGCTGGGGACGTCCAGCTACTGGCGCGTATGGCAGGAAGCGAGACCGCTTGCCCTGCCACCGGACAAGGAGTCGTCCCCGCTCGGTCGCCGCCCATACGACCTGCGGCACACCTGCATCACGAACTGGCTGAACGCCGGGGTCCCCGTCGCCGAAGTAGCCCGGCGGGCCGGCAACTCCCCGGAGGTCATTCACCGCCGTTACGAAGGCTGCATTGACGGACACGAGGAGCTGAACAACAACAAGATCGAGCAAGCGATGGGCTGGGGATCGCCTCGCGCATGACTCGCGTGAAGCCCACACGCCGCTCACACACAACCAGTGCGTGATAACGCCAGAGAGTCGGACTCAGTGGGACTGAGTCCGACTCTCTGGATTAGGCACTGCGCAGGTCAGGGATTTGATCACCCTGATTGCCGCGAAGTGCCCCCGGCAGGATTCGAACCTGCGCACACGGCTCCGGAGGCCGTTGCTCTATCCCCTGAGCTACGGGGGCGTATCGCTGTGGTGGCGACGGGTGAAACCCTACCAGCTTCGGCGGGGTGGCTGTGAACAGCTATTTCCGGGGCGGTGGCGGGGGGCGGGGTCAGGCCGAGGAGCGCTTGGTTCTGGTGCGGGCGGGCTTCTTCGCCGTCTCCTTCTTCGCAGCGGTCTTCTTGGCCGCCGTCTTCTTGGCTGGGGTGGTCTTCTTGGCCGCGGTCTTCTTCGGCAGCCGGGTCACCTCCGCGACCTCGCCCTCGTCCCCGCGTGCCTGCTTCGCCGCGCGCACGCTGTTCTCCAGCGCCGCCATCAGGTCGATGACGTTGCCGCCGCCGGCCTCAGCCGGTGCGCGTTCCGGCGCCGGCGCGCCCTGCGCCTTGGCGGCGATCATCTCCTCGACCGCCTCGCGGTAGTCGTCGTGCAGCGAGTCGAGTTCGACGGAGCCGAGGGTGTCCATCAGGGCGTCGGCCAGGTCGAGTTCGGCCTCCCGTACGGTCACCCCGGTCTCGGGCGCGACGCCCTCGGGGGCCCGGATCTCGTCAGGCCAGAGCAGGCCGTGCATCGCGATGACGTCCTCGACCACCCGCAGCATGCCGAGCCGCTCGCGTCCCCGCAGGGCGAACTTGGCGATGGCGACCTTTTTGCTGCGCTTCAGCGCCTCCCGCAGCAGGGTGTACGGCTTGGCGGCCGGGACGCCGCTCGGGGCGAGGTAGTACGCCGTGTCCATCTGGAGCGGGTCGATCGAGTCCGCCGGGACGAACGCCACGATCTCGATCGTCTTCGCCGTCGGCAGCGGCAGCGCGGCCAGGTCCGCGTCCGTGATCGGGATGATCGAGCCGTCCGCGTCCTCGTACCCCTTGCCGATGTCCGGCGCCGTCAGCTCCTTGCCGTCCAGTTCGCAGACCTTGCGGTAGCGGATACGGCCGCTGTCCTCCTTGTGGATCTGACGGAAGGAGATGGAGTGGTTCTCGGTCGCGTTCACCAGCTTGATCGGGATACTGACCAGCCCGAAGGAGATCGCACCGTTCCATATGGATCGCACGTTCCATCCCTTTCATCCGCTAATCAGAGATTTATGGGATTCTCATCGTATGACGCCGATCACCGTGGTGGAGGGGCGGCGCCTCTCGCTGAGCAATCTGGAGAAGGTGCTGTACGGCGCGACGGGCACCACCAAGGGCGAGGTCCTGCACTATTACGCCCGGACGGCGGGCCCTCTCCTGGCCCATCTCGCCAACCGCCCCGTCTCCTTCCTGCGCTACCCGGACGGGCCCGGCGGCCAGCTCTTCTTCACCAAGAACCCGCCGCCCGGCACCCCCGAGTGGGTACGCGTCGCCGAGGTGCCCAGAAAGACGGCGGACAGCGGCAGACAGGTGGTGGTGGAGGATCTGCCGACGCTGATGTGGGCGGCGAATCTGGTGGTGGAGTTCCATACGCACCAGTGGCAGGCCGATACGCCGGGCCAGGCCGACCGGCTGGTCTTCGACCTGGACCCGGGAGCGCCCGCCACGGTCGTGGAGTGCTGCGCGGTGGCGCGGTGGCTGCGCGAACGGCTGGGCGAGGACGGCCTGGACGCCTATGTGAAGACCTCCGGCTCGAAGGGGCTCCATCTCCTCGTACCGCTGGAGCGCGCGCCGTCGTCCGAGGTCTCGGCGTACGCGAAGGGCCTGGCCGTCGAGGCCGAGGCGGCCCTGCCGGAGCGGGTGGTCCACCGGATGAGCCGCTCGCTGCGTCCGGGAAAGGTCTTCGTCGACCACAGCCAGAACGCCGCGGCGAAGACGACCGCCGCCGCCTACACCCTGCGGGCCCGGCGGGAACCGACCGTCTCCACGCCCGTGACCTGGGACGAGATCACGGCCTGTACGGCGGCCGAGGACCTGGTCTTCCGCTCGGCGGACATCCCCGGGCGGCTGGAGCGCCACGGAGACCTCCTCGCCCCGCTCCTCGATCCCGGCCGCGCGGGGCCACTGCCGGACACATAGCCCTGCCCGGACACACAACCCCGCCCGGCCATGTGGCCCGGCCCACCACGCCGTCCGG
>NZ_MAUD01000022.1 GCF_001700515.1 Streptomyces lushanensis | reverse complement strand
CAGTACACGGGCGATCCTCCGCCTTGCGATGCTCCCCCGTGGCCTGAACGGCACGGGAGGTACCCCCTCCACCAGCCGCCCCGGGCTGATCCACGAAGATCGACCGGACAGGGCCTGGGGCCTCTCGTTTGGATCTTGCCGGGCCCCGCGAGCCGTTCGGTCGCCGGTTCGGGGCTGCTGGGGATGAGGAATCGCGGCACGGTCAGTCGGGCTCGCGGAGTCTCGCGATGGAGCTGATGAGCTCTGACTCGGCCTGGGCAAGGTCCGGCCACGGGAACTGGTAACCGTTGCGCAGCAGGACGAAGCCGTGCATGGCCGCCCACAATTGCGTCGCGGTGGACAGGACGTCTTTCACGCCGGAGGATCCGTCGGCGACGCAGAGTCGGACGCCGTCCATGAGATGGGCGAACGGCCCGGCGTCGGGGTCGCGGGTGTCCGGCTCGTCCGCGGCGGTGGGGCGGGGCTCCGCCCCGCGAAGGAGCCGGTTGCGTTGGAAGAGCAGTCCGTACAGATTCGGGTTGTCGACCCCGAACGCCATGTAGGCGCGGCAGCCGGCGATGAGCCGTTCCCGGGGCGCCTCGATTCCCTGTGTCGCATCCGTGATGAAGCGGCCCAGTTGGGCGAAGGTCTCGACGGTGACGGCCTGCACGATCTCGTCCGGGCCGGCGAAATGAAGGTAGATCGACTGCGGTGCGATGCCGATCCGCCGCGCCAGCCCGCGCAGGGTCACCGAGCTCGCGTAGCCGTCCTCGACGAGGATCTCTCGGGCCGCCGACACGATGTCGTCGCGTAGTGCCTGCCCCTCACCTCGGGCGTTGCGCCGTCTGCTCCCGGCAGCCTCTTTGCTCACGGACGTAACCTTACGCCGAGGCCGGCTCGGTGTGACGGCGCGTCAGCCGAGAGGGTCGGGGACCTCGTCGGCGGTGGCCGCAGCGCCCAGCAGGGCGGTGTCGTCACCGCGCAGCGGCTGACCGTGGCCGAAGCAGACGGTGTCGACGTCGATGTCGGCGAAGCGGCGGAAAGACTCACGGGCCAGTGCCCGGTCATGGTTGAACGGCCCGAGTACGACCTGGCCCTGGTGCTCGGTGGCGATGTCACCGGTGAACAGGACGGCCTCGTTCGGGAAGTGCAAGGCGATGCTGCCGTCGGTGTGGCCAGGAGTCGACAGGACGCGGGCGTCGATCTCGTCGAGGATCTCGTCGTCGTCGAGCTCGCGGTCGACCCGGGAAGGCGCGGCGTCGGGGATGGTGCCGGCGATGTGGGCGTAGAGCCCCTCCTCGGCGTGGGTGAGGGCGGGAAACGAGCCGTAGTTGTCCCCGCGGATGATCGGGGCGTCGCCGCGGTGCGCCCAGATGCGGACATTCGGCCAGGCGGCCAGCTCGGCGGCCGACCCGGCGTGGTCGGGATGCCAGTGCGTCAGTACGACGTGGGTCAGCGACTCCCGGTCCAGGCCCCAGCCACGCAACGCCTCGGTGATGACATCGCCTTGTCCGGCGATGCCGGTGTCGACCAGCACCGCGTCGGACCCGCGGCGCAGCAGGTATGCCTGCCCGGGCCCGTCGTCGAGCACCATGCGCAGGTCGGGACGCAGATCAACGATCTTCACATCGGTCTCCCCTGATTCAAACCGGATGGATTCACCCGCGGCGGCCGTGAGTCCCAACAACCTCACCTCACGACCTTCAACTCACGGATGTGATGTTATGGGCGTGATCTTGGCTTGGCAATATCTCGCCGATGCCGGTCCGCCGGCGGTCGGCCCTCGGAGCGTCAGGGCCCGGCAGGGCGGAATACCGCGAGCAGGGGCGCGGCTGACCGATCAGGAGTGAGATTCCCGTGACGGGCGTGACCGGCGATGTCGGCCGGCATGTTGTCGTTCGGCTTCTGGCCACGGGCATGTGGGCGCGAAGCACGTCGGCGCCTCGCCGCGTTGTCGGAACGTCGTCCCGGCCGGGGTCAGGGGCTGGTGAGGACCACGAGCCGCTGGGTCGCCCGGGTCATCGCGACATAGCGGTCGACCGTTCCCTCGATTCCGCTGCCGAACGCCTCCGGGTCCACGAGGACGACCAGGTCGAACTCAAGGCCCTTCGACAGCTCCGGGGTCAGCGACCGGACGCGGGACGTCGCCCGGAACGTGGGATCGCCGATGACGCAGGCGGTCCCGTCCCCGTGCGCGGCGAGCCAGGCGTCGAGGACCGCGTGCAGATCCGCGACGGATCCGTGCACGACGGGGACGCCGCCGCTGCGGATCGAGGTCGGCACATTGGCGTCGGGGAGCACGGTCCGGATGACCAGCTCGGCTTCCGCCATGACCTCTTCCGGCGTCCGGTAGTTGACGCTCAGGGAGGCCACGTCGATCCGGTCGAGCCCGATCCGTCCGAGCCGTTCCCGCCATGACTCCGTGAACCCGTGTCTGGCCTGGGCGCGGTCCCCGACGATGGTGAAGCTCCGGGACGGGCAGCGCAGCAGCAGCATCTGCCACTCCGCGTCGGTCAGCTCCTGCGCCTCGTCCACGACGATGTGCGCGAACGGGCCGGCGAGCAGGTCCGGCTCGGTGCCGGGCAGCGCGCTCTCGTCGATCAGGCTGTCCCGCAGGTCCTGTCCGTGCAGCATCCCCATCGCGCCCTCGCTCTCGTCGATCACGACGTTCTGCAGCAGGCTGTCGATGACATCGGCCCTGCGCTCGCGTTCGGCGGCGACGGAGGCCTTGTTCCGACGGGTACGTCGCGACGCCTCCGGGTCGCCGAGCCGCTGCCGCGCCGCGTCCAGGAGCGGCAGGTCGGACACCGTCCAGGCATGGGCGTCCTCGCGCTGAAGCCTCGACACGTCGTCGGGGCCGAGCCAGGGGGCGCACATCCGCAGGTAGGCGGGTACCGACCACAGGTCTCCCACGAGGTCGGCCGCTTCGAGCAGCGGCCACGCCCGGCCGAAGGCCGTGAGCAGCTCCCTGTTCCGGCGCAGCGACTTGCGGAGCAGCTCGGGCGGGACATCGCCCCCGTGCCTGTCGACCAGGATCGTGAGCAGTTCCTCCCAGACCTGATCGCGCGCGTCGTTGTGCGCGGTGCCGGGTTCCGCCGCTTCGAACGCCACGGCCCAGTCGTCGGCGCTCAGCCAGATGTCGGACCAGTGGGTCGTGACCGTCATCCCCGTGGCGGGCGGCTCCTCGTAGAACCTGACGGCCTTCTCGATCGCCTTCACCATGGGCGCGGACGACTTCAGGAGGGCCACCTCCGGGTCGGTCTCGATCCCCGCTGCGGCTCCCTCGGCGACGAGGTCCCGCAGGGTGCAGGTCTGCACGCCCTCCTCCCCGAGGCTGGGGAGGACATCGGCGACGTAGGCCAGATAGGGCTGGTGCGGACCGACGAACAGCACGCCGCCCCGACGGTGCCCGAGCCGGGGATCGGAGTAGAGGAGGTAGGCGGAGCGGTGCAGTGCGACGACGGTCTTGCCCGTACCCGGACCGCCGTCGACGACGAGAGCGCCCCGGGATCCGGCCCGGATGATGGCGTCCTGGTCGGCCTGGATGGTGGCGAGCACGTCTCGCATCCGGGGCGACCGGTTGGCGCCCAGGCCGGCGATGAAGGCGGACTGGTCGTCGAGCGCGGCGTGCCGTTCGAGCCCGTCGGCGGTGAACACCTCGTCCCAGTAGTCGCTGATCCGGCCGCGGGTCCAGCGGTACCTGCGGCGGCTGGTCAGACCCATCGGGTTGGCGTGGGTCGCGGCGAAGAACGGCTCGGCCGCGGGCGAGCGCCAGTCGAGCAACAGCCGGCGGCCCGTGCTGTCGGTGAGGCCGAGCCGTCCGACGTACACGGGCCCGGGGCTGTCCTCGCCGACGATGTGCCCGAGACACAGGTCCAGACCGAAGCGGCGCAGGGCGCGCAGACGGCCGGTCAGCCGGTGGATCTCCATGTCCCGCTCCATCGCCTCCCGGCCGATGCCGCCGGGCGCCCTGCGCTCGGCGTCGAGGCGGTCGGACAGTTCGGCGATCGTCTGACCAAGGCTCTCCGCGATGGCCGCGAAGTGCCGTTCGTCGTCGGCGATCAGGGCCGGGTCGGCCTTGGCGGAGAGGCGGTCGGGAAGGTCGAACGCGCTGGTGGTCAGGGGATTCATGACATCAGTTCCGATCCGAGGGGCTCGACGTCACCGCATGACCCGTGAACCGGCGACAACGACGACAGCGCATGCACTTCGTGGATCTCCCGTTTCCGCAGGTTCCGGCCTTGACCAGCGATTCTGCGGCACGGCCCGGGTCTTGCCGCAAGCCCCCCGGTGCGCTATACGTTGAGAGTGGCGGGGGGTGCGTGTTCCTCCCCGGCCCCGGGACCGCCGTCGCGCCCGGCACGGAGTCGCGTCCCCAGTCGCCCGCACCGGTCACCAGCGTCGCCCCGGGCTCCGGGCCGCCCGTCCTACGAACCCAGCTGCCGGTAGCGCCCCTTGAAATACATCAGCGGGCCGCCCTCGGCGCTCGGCAGCTCCGCCGTCAGCACCCGGCCGATGACCAGGGTGTGGTCGCCCGCCTCCACGCGCTGTTCCGTACGGCACTCCAGCGTCGCCAGTGAGCCGCCGATCAGCGGTGCGCCGCTCACCTCGCCGCGGCGGTACGGGATGTCCTCGAAGAGCAGCCGGTCGCTGATGCGGCCCTTCATCGCGAACCGGCCCGCGATGTGCCGCTGGCTCTCCGTCAGCAGGGAGGCCGCCCACAGCGGCTGTTCGGCGAGCAGATCGTCCATGCGGGAGCCGTTGCGGACGCCGACCAGGACCAGCGGCGGTTCCAGGGATACGGACATGAAGGCCGTCGCCGTCATGCCGGCGTCCTCGCCGCGCGGGCCCTCCGCGCTCATGGGCGGTTCGTGCGCGGTCACCAGCACCACGCCCGCGGCCAGGCGTGCCAGGGCGGCGCGGAACTCGTCGTTGCTCACCCCCTCAGCATGAGGGATGGCCTCGGTGTGACGGACGGACTCGGTCCGGGGGGCGGAGGTCGTCGGGGACTGGGACACGGGGGAACGCTAACTCCCGCCGCCGCCCGCCACATCGGGCGAGGGGACCAGGACCGGTCCTAGGACCGCCCGCCCGGGGGCCGGACGCCCAGGGAGCAGGGCCGCCCCGCGACCGCCCGCCAGGGGGCCGGACGCCCCGGTGGCGACGGCGTCGTAAGATCACGGAGGACGGCCCGTCGGCCCTGGGTTCCACGGGCCCCGCGGGCGCCTGTGGAAAGCCCCGCACGCCGTCCGGAATTTGCGTTCAGGAAAGCCCTGGAGCGCTCCCATCAGGCGCTCTTCCTCTTCTCGGATCATGTGACTTGAGTCACAGAGCGCAGTATTTGCTGACCCTGTGTACCGGGCGAACAGCTCGCTGTGATTCAGTGGCGATGAGAATGCACCATGAGAGCCGATGAGAATCCTGGAGTTGCTGTCGAGGTCTCGGGGAGAGCGAGCAATGGAGACCGAGTCGGAGCCGTATGTCCGTCTTGCGACCCTGCGGCAGTTGCACCAGGCCGTCGCCGAACTCAACACCGCCCGCAGCCTGGCGGACACCCTCCAGACCGTCGCGGACGGTGTCGTCAAAGGACTCGGCTACGAGCTGGCGTGCGTCAATGTCGTCCAGGCCGACGGTGATCTCGTCGTCGCGGCCTTCGCCGGCAGCGCGGCGGCCGAGTCGCTGATCACCGGCCGGGTCGGCTCCCGGGGCTCCTGGGAGCGCCGGCTCGCGATGGGCGAGGGCTGGGGCGACCTGCGGTTCATACCGCACACCGAGGGCTGGGTGCTGCTGGAGGACGACGTCCCCCAGTGGTACACCGACGGCCCCGACCCGCGCTTCGAGGACGAGTGGCATCCGCAGGACCGCCTCTACGCGCCGATGTACGCGTCGGGCGGCGGCTGCGAGCTGCTCGGTGTCATCTCCGTCGACCGGCCGCGCGGTGGCCGCCGTCCCGGGCCCTGGGGGCAGGAAGCCCTCCAGATGTACGCGTCCCAGGCCGCCATTGCGATCAGTAACGCTCGTCTGCGAGCAAACATGCAGCGCGCTCTCGTGCGGCTCGAACGTGAACAGCAGGCGCTGCGGGCCAGTGAGGAATCCTTCCGTCAGGCGTTCGAATACGCACCCAGCGGCATGGCCATCGCCGAGATGGGCGGCGACCAGCACGGCCGGCTGCTGCGGACCAATGACGCGCTCTGCCGGCTGCTGGGCCGCCCGGCCTCCGCGATGCGCCGCCACTCCTTCGCCGATCTGGTCCATCCCGAGGACATCGGGACACTGCTGCGCACCTCCGCCGAGGGCGGCCGGGCCGAGCTGCGGCTCGCCCGCCGCGACAACACCTATGTCTGGGTCTCGCTGCGCAACTCCGTGGTCGCGGACACCGCGGACGGCCCCCGGTTCCTGCTCACCCATGTCGAGGACATCGAGGAGCGCAAGAGCCGCGAGCTCCAGCTCGCCCACCGCGCCTCGCACGACTCGCTCACCGGCCTGCCCAACAGCGCGGAGCTGCGCTCCCGCCTCAGCGCCCGGCTCTGTTCGCGCCCGCACGCCCTGCGCGAGACGGCGGTCGAGGCACTGGACGCGGCGTACGGCGGGTACGAGGGCACGGTGCTGTACGAGCCCGGATACGACGGCTATGACGGATACGACGGTTACGAGGAGCACTCGGGCCGCCGGGGCGGCGCACGCGGCAGCGGCGGCCCGGCCGGCGCCTTCGACCACCATGTGCACATGATCGCGCCCAGCGACGACGGCGAGACCGACGACGGTACGAAGGGCCTCGCGGTGCTCTTCTGCGACCTCGACGGTTTCAAGTCCATCAACGACCGATTCGGCCACAACACCGGTGACGCGGTACTGATCGAGGTCGCGCACCGGCTGACCACGGGCGTACGGGACGGCGACACGGTCGCCCGGCTCGGAGGTGACGAGTTCGTCGTCCTCGCGGACGGGCTGGGGGCGGCGGACGCCGCGGATCTGGCCGTACGCCTGCGGAACGCGATCATTCCGCCGATCCGGGTCGACGGACGGGCGGTCCGGGTCGGCGCGAGCTTCGGCATCAGCTGGGCGGCCTGCGGGATGTCCGTGGAAGAGGTTCTGCAATCCGCCGACCAGCGGATGTATGTCGAGAAGCGGTCCCGCAAGACGGTCCACCGGCGGGCGGGATAGGCCCCTGTGCGTGGTGAGGGCGTGAGGGCCCGGGGGCCCTGGAGACGTCCGGTGAGCACCGGAGGCGTCCGGTACGTATGACCGGTACGTATGTACGTATGACGGAACAGGCCGGGATTCGGGACAGGGCTGGGACAGAGCCGCGACGCGTTGTTTACCGCGGGGGCCGCACAGTGGCAACGCACAGTCAAGGCCCGTCCATGGGCTTGCTCATTCGAGGTAGGCTCGGCCGGTCGGCGACGCTGGCGAGATGGTGAGGAGTGACCCAGGGATGACGGCCGGGAACAACGGCGCGAGCACGCCCGAGGACGACGATCCGTTCGGCTATCTGTACGAGGACGGACAGGCGCAGGGCGGCGGTCAGCGGCGCCAGGGCGGCTACGGCTACCCGGGTCCCGGTGCGCAGCCCGGGGTGCCCAGGACTTCGTACAACCAGGTCAGAACGGTCGGCGAGCGCCAGTACGGACAGCCGCAGGTCCCGCAGCAGCAGCCCGCCCACGGGCAGCCGCCGTACGGCCAGCAGGCCCCGTACGGCCAGGCGCCCTACGGTCAGCAGCCGAGCGCTCCGTACGCCGCGCCGGAGACCTATCCCGGCGCCGCCGCCACCCGTCAGGTGCCCGCCCAGCGCGGCGGCGGACGCGGCGGCCCCAACACCAGGGGCCTGCTGATCGGCGCGATCGCGGTGGTCGTGGTGGTCGTGATCGGTATCACAGCCGCGGTGCTCTCCAGCGGTGACGACAGCCAGGGCAACGAGGCGGCCCCGACCGGCGGCCCGTCGGTCTCCGCCTCCGAGCAGCCCGACGACAAGCCCAGCGACGGCGCGTCCGGTAAGCCCGCCGAGGGCATCCAGCTCCCCAAGCAGGACGCGGCGACCCTGAAGCTGGGGCCGCCCGCCGCACTGGCGACGGACATCAAGGGCGCCGAGGGCACGAACGGCTCGTACGTGGCGGGCTTCAACACCGTCGGTGCCTCCGTGACCTGGACCGCCGACATCGAGAAGGCCGGCGCGTACGCGCTGTCGGTGCGCTACGCCATCCCGGCCAAGGACGCGAACGCGACCCTGACCGTCAACGGCAAGGCGAACTCCAACCCGATCGGGTTGAAGAACTTCATCCATTCGAATGATCCGAACTGGGAGAAGAACTGGCAGACCACCTGGGCGCCGGTCGAGCTCCAGGCGGGCCAGAACACCATCAAGATCTCCTGCGAGCCGGGCAACCAGTGCGACGCCATCCTCGACTGGCTGGAAGTCACCCCGCCGAAGAACTGACCGGCCCCGCATCCCGGTCCTGGCCGCCCGGCCCCTGATCCGGGCCGACCGCACCCACCGGAGCGACCGGACCGACCACCCGTATGAACCCCGCCACCGTCCCGGCCATCGCCTCGCGTGCCGGGACGAGGTATTTCCTGGGGTCCACGGCCGACGGATGGGCCGTGAGGTACTCCCGTACGGCGCCGGTGAAGGCCGTGTTGAGGGCCGTACCGACATTGATCTTGACCATGCCGGCCGCGACCGCCCGGCGGATCTCCTCGTCGGGCACGCCGGAGGAGCCGTGCAGGACGAGCGGTACGGGCACGGCCGCGCGCAGGGCGCCGATCAGCGTGTGGTCCAGGGCCGCCGTGCGCCGGGTCATCGCATGGGAGGAGCCGACCGCGACCGCCAGCGCGTCCACCCCGGTCCCGGCGGTGTACGCCGCCGCCTCCGCCGGATCCGTACGGACACCGGGGGCATGCGCGCCGAGGGCCGCGCCGAGCGGCGGTTCGCCGTCCTTGCCGCCCACCGCGCCCAGCTCGGCCTCGATCCAGACGCCGTGGTCGTGGCCCAGCCGCACGGCGTCCGCGGTGGCCCTGAGGTTCTCCGCGTACGGCAGCTTCGAGGCGTCGAACATCACCGAGCTGAAACCGGCGTCGAGCGCGGCCCGCAGCAGCTCCGGCGACTCGACATGGTCGAGATGGAGCGAGAGCGGTACGGCGGCGGCGCGGGCGACGGCCGCGGTGGCGGCGGTGACAGGGCCCAGCCGGCCGCCGTGGAACCTCACCGCGTTCTCCGACAGCTGGAGGATCGCGGGAGCGCCGGCCCGCTCGGCGCCCTCGGCGATCGCCTCCGCGTGCTCCAGCGTGATCACGTTGAAGGCGGCGATCCCGTGGCCACGGGACGCGGCGGCGGTGACGAGTTCACCCGTGGTGACGAGTGGCATGTGCTCCCCAGTCTCTGTCCCGGGCCCGTGGCCCGGAGTTCTCTGCCCGCAGATGTCCGGCGGACAGTGCGGCGGAGGGTGCCGGACGGAAGGCGTCCGCCGGACGCTCCCGGCGCATGGCTGTCCGCCCGGGGCTCCCCCTACGCGGGCGGGTGTTCCTTCACGGTGACGCGCGGCAGGAGGTCCGCGTACGCCTCGGCGTCGAACTCGCCCGCCGCCGGGGCCAGTACGGTCGCCGTGGCGAGGGCCACCGCGCGGCTCAGCCGGGCCGGCCACGGGAGGCGCTCGACCAGGCCCGAGAGCAGTCCGGCCACGGCGGAGTCGCCCGCGCCCGTCGGATTGCCCTTCACCGCGGCGGGCGGGACCGCCTGCCAGACACCGTCGGCGGTGGCCGCGAGTATGCCGTCGGGGCCGAGCGAGGCGATGACCGCGTGGGCGCCGCGGCGGCGGGCGTCCTGGGCGGCGCGCAGCGGCTCGCGGGAGCCGGTGAGCCCGGCGAGTTCCTCGGCGTTCGGCTTGAGCAGGTCGGGGCGGGCGGCGACGCCCCGGCGCAGCGGTTCGCCGCTGGTGTCGAGGAGCACGGGCACGTGCGCGCCATGGGCGCGGCGGATCAGCTCGGCGTACGCGCCCACATGGATGCCCGGGGGCAGGCTGCCGCAGAGGGCGACGGCGTCGGCGCCGGTGAGCAGCCGCTCGTACGCGCTGAGGAAGGCGTTCCACTCGGCGGCCGAGACGGTCGGTCCCGGCTCGTTGAGCTGAGTGGTGCCGCCGCTGGTCCCGTCGACCACGGCGATGGTGCGGCGCGTGGATCCGGCGATCGGTACGAGCGCGTCCACGGGCCGGGTGACGCGGTGGGCCGGGCCGGCGCCCGGCCGGTGGCCCGTACCGGCGCCTCGTCGGTGGTGTCCGGAACGGCTGCCGCCGGGCCGGTGGGCCGGGCCGCCGCCGTCCTTGCCGTCCCGGCTGTCCCTGATCTCTCTGCCGTCCCTGCCGTCCCTGCCGCCCGGGGCGCCGGGACCGACGCCGTGCCCGGCGACGTGTCCCTGACCGGCCGCCCGGGGTCTCGGCGTATCGCGTCCCGGACGGCTCCTCGGCCCGCCGTGTCCCCCATGGGCGCCGTGGGCCGGACCGGCGCCCGTATCCGTGAAGAGCGCCGGATTCGCCAGCAGTTCGCGCAGGACATCGCCCGTACGGCCGCCCGCGAAGCCCGTGACCACCGTCTCGTGGCCCAGCGCCGCCAGCACCCGCGCGACATTGAGGCCCTTGCCGCCAGGGCGTTCGATGACCTCGCCGACGTGGTGCGTGGTGTGCGGGACGAGCGCGGAAGTGCGGTACGTGATGTCCAGCGCGGTGTTCAGCGTCACCGTCAGGATCACCGTCACTCCCGGGGGAGACGAGCGCGGTATGCGAACGCGCGGCCGATTATCGGGGCGATCATGTCAAAAAGAAAGCGGTTGGCCCAGCCCCCGGGCCGACCGCTTTCCACGAACTCGTATCCGCTCGTCCATCCGCCGGCAAGGGCTTGCCGCCGATGCCGGGGCCAGGGGCCGATGCCGGCGTCGGAAACCGATGACGGCGCCAGGACCGGCCCCTGTCCCGCGGATCGCGCCGGGATCAGCCCAGCTCGGGGCCGACCACCCAATCGCCCTTGTACAGAACGCCCTTGACCGAGAAGTCCGCGTCCAGGACCACCAGGTCCGCGTCCTTGCCGGGCTCCAGCGAGCCGACCCGGTCGTCCACGCCCAGCAGCTTCGCCGGATTGGCCGACACGGCCTGGACGATCTCCTCGACCGGCAGCCGGTCCACGGTCGCGGCCCGCTTGAACGCCGTGTCCAGCGTCAGCGTGGAGCCCGCGATCGAGCCGCCCTCCACCAGCCGCGCCACACCGTCCCTGACCTCCACGGCGAGCGGGCCGAGCTGGTAGAGCCCGTCGCCGAAGCCCGCCGCGTCCATCGCGTCCGTGATGAAGGCGACCCGGCCGCCGCCCGCGCGGTGGAAGGCCAGCTCCAGGGCCGCCGGATGCAGATGCGTACCGTCGTTGATCAGCTCGACGGTGACGCGCTCGTCCTCCAGCAGCGCGGCGATCGGTCCCGGCGTCCGGTGCCCGAGCGGCGGCATCGCGTTGAAGAGGTGCGTGGCGACGGTCGCGCCCGCGTCGATGGCCTCGACGGTCTGGTCGTACGTGGCGTCCGTGTGCCCGATCGCGGCGATCACGCCGTGCTCGGCCAGCAGCCGCACGGAGTCGATACCGCCGGGGAGTTCGGTGGCCAGCGTCACCATCCGCGCCGTGCCGCGCGCCGCGTCGAGCAGTTTGCGCACCTCGGCCGGGTTGGGGTCGCGCAGCAGTGCCTCGCTGTGCGCGCCCTTGCGGCAGGGGGAGATGAACGGGCCCTCGAAGTGGATGCCCGCCAGATCGCCCTGCTCGACCAGTTCGGAGAGGACGCTCGCGCGCTGGGCGAGGAAGTCCATCTCACCGGTGACGGTGGAGGCGACGAGTGTGGTGGTGCCGTGTTCGCGGTGCGTACGGATGCCCGTCAGGACGTCGTCCACGGAGCCCGAGGTGAAGGAGGCCCCTCCGCCGCCGTGGTTGTGCATGTCCACGAAGCCGGGGACCAGCCAGTGTCCCGACAGATCGAGGACGGCGGCGTCGTCCGGTGCGGCGCCCGCGATCCGGCGGCCCTCGACGATCACCCGCCCGCCCTCCACGGTCCCGGTGGGCAGCACCACCCGGGCGCCGGTGAGAACGGTGCTTTCGGCGCGTGCGGCCATCAGGCGCTTACCTCCGGGGCGAGTGGGTCGGTGGGGGGATGGGTGACGGTGGCGCCGGATCCGGTCGTGGGCGGCGCTTCGGTCGCGGGTGACGCGTCGGACGGTGCCGCGGTGGCGGACGGTCCGGTGGCGGTGGGCGGTACGGCGGCGGTGGCGGACGGTACGGCGGTCGCGGACGGGGCCGCGGCGGTGAGCGGTACGGCGGTGGCGGACGGTCCGTCGGCGGAACCGGCCGCGCCCGGCCCGTCGTCCGGAGTCACCAGGTCCCAGGCCAGCAGTCCCGCGCCCAGGCATCCGGCGGTGTCCCCGAGGGCGGCCGGCACGATCTCGGGCAGCTTCTGGAACGTCACGCGCCTCTCGACCGCCGTCCGCAGCGGTGTGAACAATGTTTCCCCCGCCTCGGCGAGACCGCCACCGATGATCAGCGTCCGGGGGTCGAGCAGCGTCAGCGCGGTGACCAGCCCGGCGGCGAGCGCGTCGACCGCGTCCAGCCAGACCCGTACGGCCTCGGGATCGCCCGACTCCACGGCCTTCGCGCAGTCGGCCGCGTCCGCCTCCGGGTCGCCGCTCGCCGCCGCCCACGCGCGGCTCACCGCCGCCGCCGAGGCGAGGGTCTCCAGACAGCCGCGCTGTCCGCAGCCGCACGCGGGTCCGTCGGGACGGACCACGACATGGCCGATCTCGCCCGCGTAACCGTGCGCGCCCGCCTCGATCGTCCCGCCGATGCCGATGGCCCCGGCGATCCCGGTGCCCAGCGGTATGAACATGAACCGGTCCGCGCCCCGGCCGGCGCCGAGCCGCCCCTCGGCGAGACCGCCGGTACGTACGTCGTGCCCGAGCGCGACCGGTACGCCGCCGAGCCGCTCGGCGAGCAGCGCGCGCATCGGTACGTCACGCCAGCCGAGGTTCGCGGCGTACACCGCGACACCGCGCTCGGCGTCGACGATCCCGGGGACGGCGACGCCCGCGGCGACGGCGCTCCCGCCGAAGTGCTCGGCGCCGTACGCGCGCAGCTCGGCGGCGAAGCCGAGGATGGACTCCACGACGGCGTCGGGGCCGCGCTCCCTGCCGGTCGCCCGCCGCACTTCGTGCAGCAGCGCGCCGTCCGCCCCGACCAGGGCGGCTTTCATGCCGGTGCCGCCCACATCCAGGGCGATGACGTGTCTCACAGGGACAGTCTCGCCCGTAGACCCATGAAAGGTCTAGTCCACTGTCCTGGATTGTTGCGCGTCCATACAAACGGCGTGGCTCATGAGCCCTTGGGGCAGACGTTGCCGAAGCGAAACCGGCGTTCCGTGGACCGTAAACCTCCGGATAGTGGAAAATCACAGATTCATACCGGGGCTTCGGCGCAACGGAAGAACGAACACCGACGCGAACATCGACGCGACCACTCACGCGAACACCGAAGTACGCGAACACTGAAGAACAGAGGCGGAACAGAGCTGTGCAGCAGCGCTTTCTGGGAGCGACGGCGGCCGTGGCCGCACTAGGCATGACAATGGCGCTGGCCGGCTGTGGCAGCACGGCGGGTTCTGGGGACGTCACCCTCAGACTTGTCGCCGCCGACTACGGCAATGGATCGGCGGACAGGTCCGACAAATACTGGGCCGAGCTCGCCAGGAATTTCGAGTCCGAGCACCCGGGCATCAAGATCGATGTCGATGTCCGCTCGTGGAAGACGGTCGACCAGGACGTCGCGGACATGGTGAAGCAGGGGCGGGCCCCCGACCTGGCGCAGATCGGCTCCTACTCCGACTACGCCAAACAGGACGAGCTCTACACCGCGGACGAGGTCCTCTCCGTACCCACGCAGGCGAACTTCCTGTCCCAGCTCGCCGACGCGGGCAAGGTCAACCGCATCCAGTACGGGCTGCCCTTCATAGCCTCCGCCCGGCTGCTCTTCTACAACAAGAAACTCTTCGAGCGGTCCGGACTGAGCGCGCCCAGGAGCTGGAGCGACATCGAGTCCGACGCCCAGGCGCTCAAGGCGGCGGGCGTGACGACTCCGATCGCGCTTCCGCTGGGCTCCGAGGAGGCGCAGGGCGAGACGATGATGTGGCTGCTGGCCGGCGGTGGCGGCTATCTCAACAACGCCGACGGGTCGTACGACATCGACTCGGACCCGAACATCAAGACCTTCGACTGGCTCAAGAAGAACCTCGTCGGCGCGGGGCTGACCGGTCCGATCGCTCCGGCGAAGCTCGACCGGACCACCGCCTTCAAGGCGTTCACCAGCGGCCAGGTCGGCATGCTCAACGGCCATCCGACGCTGCTGCTCGACGCGCGGAAGGCGGGGATCGACGTCGGGATGCTGCCGCTGCCCGGCTTCGACGGCAAGCCCAAGCCGTCGATGGGCGTGGCCGACTGGATGATGGCCTTCAAGCAGAACGGCCACGCCAAGGAGATCGGCGCGTTCCTGGACTACGTGTACGAGGACAAGAACGTCCTCGACTTCGTCGGCCAGTACGACCTGCTGCCGGTCACCTACAGCGCGAACGAGGCGATGGCGGCGGACTCGGCGTACAAGGAACTGAGCACCTTCCAGGAGGTGCTGCCCACCGCCGAGCTGTATCCGTCGGGGAAGAGGTCCTGGGGAGGCGTGAGCCAGGACATCAAGGACAGCATCGGCAAGGCGGTCGAGCCGGGCGGGAACCCGGGGGTCGTCCTCGGACGGATCGCCCGGGACGCGGCGGCGGCGGAGGTCTCCGAGTAGCGTGGCGGTGAGATGACCACGCCCACGCCTGAGCCCGCCGAGCCGGCCGGACCGGCCGAGGCCGATCCGGCCGAGGCCGGTGAGCCCGCCGAGCCGGCCGAGCCTGTCGAACCGGCCGGGTCGGCCGAGCCTGTCGAACCGGCCGAGCCCGGTGGTTCCCACGAGGTACGCGGTCCCGCCGGGCTGTCCGAGCGGGACCGCGCCGTTCTCGCCCTCGAACGGCGCGGCTGGCCGGGGCCCGGCGCCAAGGAGCGGGCGATCAGGGAGCGGCTCGGTATCTCACCGACCCGCTACTACCAGCTGCTGGGCGCGCTGCTGGACGATCCGCGCGCGGCGGAGCACGATCCGGTGACGGTGAACAGACTGCGCCGGATCAGAGCGGCGAAACGGGAGCGCCGCGAGGGCTGAGCCGCGTCCCCGGGGCCTCGGGGCACCGGCGGCGGGCCGCCCGGCGTCGCCCGGCGTCCGGGCGCGGAGCCCGTCGCGGGCCGTCCGGCGTTCTCGTTTCCGTCCGCCGGGGCCGTGCGCGCCGATAGGGTCGACGGCATGGGCAGCAACCCGTACCCCGTCCCCCTGCCGGAACCGGCCACTCCCGCCGGCGCCGACGGCCTGGCCGCGCTTCTGGCCCGGCCCGGTGAAGCCGTCGTGGCCCTCGACTTCGACGGCACGCTCGCCGAGATCGTGCCCGACCCGGAACAGGCCCGCGCCCATCCGCGCGCCGTTCCCGCCCTGGCCGCCCTCGCGCCGCACGTCGCGTCCGTCGCGGTGGTCACCGGCCGGCCGGCCGGGGTCGCGGTCCGGTACGGCGGCTTCGCCGGAGTGCCGGGCCTGGAGCGTCTGGTGGTCCTCGGCCACTACGGCGCCGAGCGCTGGGACGCCGTCAGCGGCACCGTCCGTACGCCCGCCCCGCACGCGGGTGTCGCCGCCGTCCGCGCCGAACTCCCCGGATTCCTGGAGCGGTTCGACGCCTGGCGCGGCACCTGGACAGAGGAGAAGGGGCAGGCGGTCGCGGTCCACACCCGTCGCGCCACCGATCCCCGGGCCGCCTTCGAGGCCCTGCGCGAGCCGCTGGGCGAACTGGCCGCCCGTCACGGACTGATCGTGGAACCGGGCCGTATGGTCCTGGAACTGCGCCCGCCCGGCATGGACAAGGGCGTGGCGCTGCTGGAGTACGTCCGGGAGGTCGGCGCCGGGACCGTCCTGTACGCGGGCGACGACCTGGGCGACCTCCCGGCCTTCGCGGCGGTCGAGAAGCTCCGCTCCGACGGCCACCCGGGCCTGCTGGTGTGCAGCGGCTCGGAAGTCCCCGAACTCGCCGAACGCTCCGACCTCCGACTCCCGGGCCCGGCCGCACTGGCCGACTTCCTGGCGGCGCTGGCCCAATCCATGGACTGACGCCGCCCGCCGCCCCCGCCGTTCCGGCCCGTACCCGGCGTACCCGCCCGGACCTCAGGTCCCGGCCCCGGGCTCAGATCGCGCGCAGGGCGGTGAGCTGGTCCAGGAACCACTGCTGCGGAGGCAGGGCCGTGGCCGCCGCGGTCAGGCGTTCGGCGCGTTCGGCGCGTTCGGCCGGGGGCATGGTCAGCGCCTCGTGGAGGGCCTTCGCCGTGGCGGTGATGTCGTACGGGTTCACCGGCAGCGCGTCCTCGCCCATCTCCTCGTACGCTCCCGCCTCCCGCGAGAGCACCAGCGCGCAGCCGCGCTCGGAGATGACGGGGATCTCCTTCGCGACCAGGTTCATACCGTCGCGGATCGGATTGACCAGGGCCACGTCCGCCAGCCGGTAGGCGGCCAGGGAGCGGGCGAAGTCGTCCCGGACGTGCAGGACGACCGGGGACCAGTCCTCCGTGCCGAACTCCGTGTTGATCTCGTCGGCGACCCGGCCGACCTCGGCGGTGTAGTCGCGGTAGACCGCGAGGTCCTGCCGGGACGGGTAGGCGAAGGCGACATGCACGACGCGCTCGCGCCACTCCGGGTGGTCCACCAGGAGCTGCCGGTAGGAGAGCAGACCGCGGACGATGTTCTTGGACAGTTCCGTACGGTCCACGCGGACGATGGTCTTCCGGGGCTCGCCCGGGCCGCCGGCCGCGCTCCCCGGACCCGGCGAACGGCCGATCTGCTCCCGCAGGGTGACGATCCGTTCGTCCACGTCCGGCCGGTGCGCGCGCTCGCGCAGGAAGCCGGCGTCCGTGCCCAGACCGTGCACACCGATCCCGGTGTTGCCCGTCCCGCCCAGCAGCTCCGTACAGCAGGCCGTGAAGGCGTCCGCCCACCGGCGGGTCAGAAAGGCCGCCCGGTCCGCGCCGAGGATGCCCCGCAGCAGCCGGCGGCCGATGTCGTCGGGCAGCAGCCGGTAGTAGTCCACCGGCGCCCACGGCGTGTGCGAGAAGTGGCCGATCCGCAGATCGGGCCGGAGCGCCCGCAGCATCCCGGGCACCAGCGCCAGGTGGTAGTCCTGCACCAGCACCGCCGCGCCCTCCGCGGCCTCGTCCGCCAGCGCCTGCGCGAACGCGTGGTTGTACGTCTCGTACGACGCCCACCGCGCGCGGAACTCCGGGCCGAAGGCCGGCTCCAGCGGAGTCTGGTAGAGCAGGTGGTGGACGAACCAGAGCGTGGAGTTGGCGATGCCGTTGTACGCGTCCTCGTACACCTCCGGCGCGATCCCCAGCATCCGTACGCGCTGCCCGCCCGTGTCCGCCGGGTCGAGCAGGCCGCCCGTACGCCGTACCGCCTCGCGGTCGCCGTCCCCGAGCGCCGCGCACACCCAGATCGCGTCCGCGTCCGGGCCGATGGCCGACAGACCGGACACCAGCCCGCCGCCGCCCCGCTTCGGCACCGTCGTGCCGTCGTCGCGCACGCTGTACGAGACGGGGCCGCGGTTGGACGCGACGAGGACCTGGGCCCGGGAGGACGGCTCGGTAACCATGTGCGCAAACCTAGCCCGTCGCGTAAACGCTCAAACGTACGGACGGTGTGGGGTCTGCGCCCGGACACGCCTCACCGGGTAGGTGCGGCGGCCGTCAGCGGCGGCCACGGGTCGCGGCCAGCGCCACCGCGCCCGCTCCGGTCAGGGCGAGCGCCACACCTCCCAGCAGCCACAGCCGTTCCGCGGCTCCCCCGGTGTCGGCGAGCTGCCCGTTCAGCGATTCGTGGAGCGGCTCGTGCGGAGGCTGATGGGAGAGCTCGCGGAGCGGCTCGTGGACCGGCGCGCGCAGCGGCGCGGGGCCCTGGGGTGCGTGCGCCATGGCCGACGCCTGTCCGGGCGCCAGCAGCACCAGCGTTCCGGCCAGCACCCCGAAGAATCGGCGGATAATCAGATGTTTTGCCCTCATAAGGGCGCAATGTAGGCAATCGGTGAAGAGATCCGCGGTTACGCCGCGCGTCCGGACGTGTACTCCGCGATCTCGCGTATCGGCGGCCGTTCCTCCGTGTCCACGGAGTACGTGCGCGGTACGAAGCCGTTCTCGCCGCGGTCGAACTGCGTCAGCTCCGGCCGTACCAAGTGCGCCCGGGACAGGCGCAGTTGAGCCGTACGGTAGATGGCCGCGGCCATC
>NZ_MAUD01000219.1 GCF_001700515.1 Streptomyces lushanensis | reverse complement strand
GGGTCCGGACCACCCCGACACCCTCACCAGCCGCAACAACCTCGGTCTTGCCCTGCACGGCCTCGGGCGTCACCAGGAGGCCGCCGACCTCCACCGGCAGAACCTCGCCGACCGCGAACGCGTCCAGGGCCCGGACCACCCCGACACCCTCAGCAGCCGCAACAACCTCGCAGCCGCCCTCCAGGCGCTCGGACGTCTCCAGGAGGCCGTCGACCTCCACCAGCAGAACCTCACCGCACACGAACGCGTCCAGGGCCCGGACCACCCCGACGCCCTCACCAGCCGCAACAACGTCGCCGCCTCCCTCCAGGCGCTCGGGCGTCACCAGGAGGGCGCCGACCTCCTCCAGCAGAACCTCGCCGACCGCGAACGCGTCCTGGGCCCAGACCACCCCCACACCCTCAACAGCCGCAACAACGTCGCCGCCTCCCTCCAGGCGCTCGGGCGTCACCAGGAGGCCGTCGACCTCCTCCAGCAGAACCTCGCCGACCGCGAACGCGTCCTGGGCCCGGACCACCCCGACGCCCTCACCAGCCGCAACAACCTCGCAGCCGCCCTCCAGACGCTCGGACGTCTCCAGCAGGCTGCCGACCTCCACCAGCAGAACCTCACCGCACACGAACGCGTCCTGGGCCCAGACCACCCCCACACCCTCAACAGCCGCAACAACCTCGCCAACACCCTCCAGGCGCTCGGGCGTCACCAGGAGGCCGTCGACCTCCTCCAGCAGAACCTCGCCGACCGCGAACGCGTCCTGGGCCCAGACCACCCCCACACCCTCACCAGCCGCAACAACCTCGCCGATGTACGGACCGCGTTGGCACGTACCCGGCGGCGGCTGCCCTGGCAGCGCTCCCGGTGACGACCGGACCACGACGGCCTGCCGGGAAAACTCCCCTGTAGGGGAAGGGCCGGTGCGCGTCGTCCGTGCCCGGCCGTACGACACCCGGCCGCGTCGCATCACCAACACCGGTCACCGACCTGGCACTGCGCGTGAGCCGCGCCCTCCGGTTCCCAGAGTGCGGGAAGGAGGGCGCCGGGCGACGATCGGATCACGGGCGGCACCGCGGTCGTCGTCACCGTATTCCGGGAGATGGTCGGTGTGCCGCCAGTCCTGTGGAGCGGGGCCATCTCGTTCGGGCTCGTGACTTCTCTGAACTACGACTTGGACTGAGAAGTAGCTGTGATCGCCAGGTGGCCAACGCTCGTGATCTCGATTGACGACAGGCCGGTCGACAAGACCTCGGCAAGGACCGTGACGTCGCAAGAAAACTCCGTTCCCGCCCACCAGCGCTCCATTTCTCCCTGCTCATCAGCGAAGTAGCTGCCCCGCAGGAAGCTGTACTTCTTCAAGCCCCGGCAGCGAAGCTGAGCGCTGACCCAGGTATGGCCGCCGACCCTGTACGTCCTCCTTCTCCTGACTTCTTGGACGGACACCTCGGTTCCGGTGGACGTCATGCCTCTCGCCGGCAGGATGTCGGACTCGGGCATCAGCCGAAAGAACGTGTGGGAGCCAACGAGTTGCGCGCTCACGGCCTCCCCGATGACATCGGCCTGGAGCCAGGTCCCGAGTTCCTTGGGCTCGTCTGAGCGCTCCGCCAACTCGCTCAGCAACTGTTCAATTCCACCGTTCAACAACCTCAGCCGGGTGTGCCCGTCGCGCAAGTACCGCTGGGCCTCCTGGCGGAGCAGAGGGTGGAAGTCGTCCCTGCCAAAGTCGGCGTCCTGCGAAACGAACCACACTTCGCCATCGGTCGAGCGGGCGGCTTCCAGTATCGAGAGCCAGATGGTGACGTCTCTGGCGCCTCGGGCCTTGACTGACTTGCCGTTGCTGTCTACCCATGTCTGTTCGGCCGGGGGCTGCCGGTTCGCTTCGCGCCGTAGTGCTTCCTCTGCAGCTCCCGGAGGGGTCGGAAGGATCTTGAAGACTGCATCGAGCGCCTCCCACCGAGTGGCCGCTGCCCGGCTCCCTGACAGTCGTCGGATCTCAGTCATCAGCTCGGAGCCCAGTGCGTGATCAAGGACGCCAGCGGCTTTGCGGGCGTCCTTGAGTGCGTCCTCGATGGCGTGCTGATGGTGCGCGATGTCCTCGACGGCAACCATGCGCGGGATCGCCAGAGGCCGCTCGTTCAGCTCGGCAATCTTCGTGAGCATGTTCATCACGGCGCCGTGTGGAAACACGGCGCTTCGAAGCTGGTTGGTGTCGAGAACGATCATGGATACTCCCGTGGTTGTTGGGTGCTGAGGCGAGTTGCGATCTGGTCGAAGGACGGCATTCCAAGGTCCACCGCAGTTGCCTTTCGCGCCTGCCCACCAGCGAGCTGGGACAGCTTGTCTTCAGTTGCGGCAAGGCTGGTAGTCAGTCCGTCGACCTCGCCAAGCCAGCCCTCGCGCTCGGCCTCGGCAATACGGGCGATGAGGTTGTCGCGGATCTCCCCCAGGCGGCCGCGCTGGGCGGGGTCGGGGCGGAGGAGTGAGCATCTGACGCAGGCGTGTTCGTGGATGCAAGCGGTGCCGTAGGCGCGGGCGCAGGTGCCGACGGAGAGTTTGCGGCGTTTGAAGTGGCCGAGGAAGTCGTCCCATTCAGCGTCGGTGGGGGTGCGGTACTCCTCGGCGGGGCGCAGGGCCCGTCGGCGGGAGATGAAGGCTCGGTGAGCCTCGATGGTCTCGCTGGGGTAGATCGCATGGTAGCCCATGGTGGTGTTGATGTTGGTGTGGCCGGCGATGGCCTGGGCGATGTGGGGTGGCAGGCCGGAGCGGATGGCGTCGGTGATGAACAGGCGGCGGAAGTCGTGGGGGGCGAAGTTCAGAGGCCGGCCGGTGGAGTCGGTCAGGCCGAGGAAGGCGAGGACTTCGACCAGCCCCTTGCGGATGAACTCGCCGCTCATGCGCGAGTTCTCGCCGCTGCGGTCCCATTGGAACAGCAGGGGTGCCGGCGGGTTCCAGAGGCGTTCTTCGTAGTCGTAGGCGGACAGGAGCGGGATAGTGCCGGTTGTCGGGTTGCGGACGCGGCGGATGATCGTGGCCAGGACGTCGGCGAGTTCGGGGCTGACGAGCAGGACGCGTTCCTGGTCGGTTTTGGACGGGGCGATCTGGAGGAGGGGGACGATTTCGCCGGTGGTGGGCAGGCGGTACTGGATCATCGCGTGGTGGCTGAGTTCCAGCATCTCCTCGATGCGGATGCCGGTGTGGCGCAGGACTTCCACCGCGGCCCAGGCCCAGAACGCCCGGTGCTCGGCGATGCCGAAGTAGAGGAGCGCTCCGTCCTTGTCGCGGGCGGTGGCGGTGGCAGGGTTCTTGGTGCGGACGAACGCCTCGTCGTGGACGGTGAAAGCGGTACCTACGGGCGCTGCCAGGAGGGCTGTAAGGGCGGTCAGGCGGTAGCGGTAGTGGTCGGCTGCGGCCTTCACGAAGGACTCCAGGACAGGGAGGCGCTCCCGGGTCCGCTGGTCCATGCGGGCCTTGACCCGCTTGGTGCGCTTGCCGTCCGTGGTCTCGGCTTCCCTGATCGGGCACGGCGCGGCCCACGGGCCCCACCGGGCTGGCTCTTCCACTGCCCAGCGGGCGATGTCGAGGTAGAAGGCGCGCACCGCGATGAACAGCATGGCCCGGTCGGCGCGCTCGACCAGCGTCTCCTCGACGGTGCCGTCCGGTCGTTTCCGCCGCTGGACCCGGGTGCGGAAGCGCTCCTTCCACGCGGCGGCGACCCCAGGTGGAAGGTCAAGGGAGTTGATGCCTGGGTGGTGTCGTTCCAGATCCGACCAAAAGTTGCGAGTCAGGGCGCGGGCGAGGTTGTCGAGCGTGCTGTAGTCCAGGCGAGGCCGGCGCTCTTCCAGGTAGTCGATCAGCAGCTCGCGGATGGGGGCGCAGGCCACGCCGTGACGGTCGACGAGCTGCTCGCAGCTGAGCTGGCCCGTGACGCGGTGGAGGAAGCGCAGGGTCACCGGGGCGTCGGCGGGCAGATGTCCCAACTCTCTGAGCCACGAGTAGAAGAGGGTGCTGTTCATCCTGTCGCGGCTGACGGTCCGGGCTGCGGCCATGTACTCGAAGGCGTCTCCGGGGGTGATGTCCGCCAGCCCTCCGCCCTTGGCCAGCATGATCCGGACCAGCGCCAGACGGGACCGTCCTCCCCCTGCGGACGCCCAGTGCTTGGGGTCGACGATTTCTTCCAGACGTGCGAAACCCTCCGGATCGCGGATCTGTTCGGTCAGCGTGCGCAGGTATCCGCTGCGGTTGCCGAACTGCCACTCCGGTGTCAGGCGGAGCACGTCGGCGACGGCCAGCATCAGCAGCCCCGACCGGGCGCAGTCCCACCGGACGTCGACCGCGGTACGGATCCAGGCGTGCCCCTCCTCGGTCCAGCGTTCCGGGTGGGCGGAGGCGGGGGACGCCTCCCACCTTTCCTGCCAGGTCTCTCCGGGGAAGCCCGACAGCCAGGCCAGGATCGCGCGTGCCCCGCTTCTGCGCTGCCACCGGGTGTGGGCCTTCTCCGCCCGGAACGGCGGGCGGTCGAGGGCGGCGATCACCTCCTCGGCTGACGCGCACGTCATCGCCCAGCGCGTCCCGGCCGACCGGGCCGGGAACCGGTCCCGGGCCTGACACATCACGCCGCCCACGGCCCGGAGGGCAGGCGGCCTGTCCGCCGCGCGCACGCGTGCCGCACCGGTCATGTCGTGAACGCGGGACTTCACCGGGGACCTCCAAACAGGTCGTTGAGCGAATCAGCCCGGTACCCGGCAGCCGGCAGCGCCGGGACCCGGGCCAGCCGGGACTGGCGCTCGTGATGCGCGCGGATCGCCTCGACGATTTCCTCCCGGCCTGCCGGAACATAGATCTGCGTGGTACTCAGGTGCGCGTGGCCCAGGACCCACTGCACGTCCGTCAGGGCCAGGCCCGGGTCACGGGCCATCCGATATGCGGCCGTGTGGCGCAGGTCGTGCAGCGTCCAGTTCGCGCCCAGCAGTTCGTTGGCGCGGTTCAGCATCGCCCTCGCCGCGTGGTACGTCAGCGGCCGGAACGGCCGCCGTAGCGTCCACCACAACGCCGCATGCCCGGCCCGGGGCACACCCGCGCGCCACGCTTCGTCCTGGTAGAGCAGCAGCCACACGAACGCGTCCGGCGAAGACGGCAGCTGCTGGAAGGCCCGGGTCCCCTTCCGGATCACCCCGAGCAACTGCTCACCGGGCAACGGGTCGCGTTGCCGGCTCGTCAGCAACTCGCTCGCCCGTGCCCCGTTCGATACCCAGAATGCGAGCAGGGCCCGGTCCCGGTGGTGGCGCAGCGCGGCGAACAGGTCGTTGAAGCGGCCGTCGGGGATTCGACGCGGCAGCCGCTGGGGCACCGACGGCCGGTAACGGCCCCCGGCAGACCGCCTCGCCGCCCGGCCCGCCACCATCGGGAGCCGACGGCGCTCCCGCACTGCGGGGAACGGGTTGATGATCGGTCCCGTGCCTTCCTCCAGATGGAAGGCGTAGAACGATCGCAGCACCGTCTCGCAGTGCGCGCGCGTCGACACCGAGTACAGCGGACCAGGGCCGGCCCGGCCGGTCACCGCGTTCGGCACACTGGCCTCTCCCCGGACTGCCGGCATGGACGCCGTCCGGCCGGACACCCGGCGGCGCCAGTGGACCCGTGGCGGTTTCGGCGCGATCTGCATCCACCGGGCGAAGTCCCGTGCGTCCAACCGCGTAGCCCGGTCCCACTCCACTCCCCATCCAGCCAGGAACCGCCACCACCTCAGCAGATCCATCCCGTACGAACGGATTGTTGTCGCCGGACGCGCGCACGCCTGGAGTTCCGCGAAGAACGCTGACACCGGGACGACGACCACGCCCTCCGCGTCGACCAACACGTAAGGCCACGCGGGGTCCGCGGTCTTCACCAGCGCGCCGGTCTCCGGCAACACAAAACCCACCAGGTCCCGGGCAGAATCACCTGTCTCAAGCACGGCCCGGAAGCTAGCAGATACCGGCTCTGACCTGCGAATATCTTCCGCGTAGTTCAGTCAACAGCACCATTCCGATCAAGGTGTCCAGGGCGTCGGACAGCCACAGCATCGGCTTCCGGCAGATCCATCTGGACGACGGTGGCCGGGTCCGGACCCGGAAGATCCGCGAGCCTCCCGCGGCGTTCCTGGCTCCTGATCGCCTCGGACCTCGACTGCCTCGTCGAGGCGGTCGGCCAGGAGACCGCCGGCCGCCTCGTCGCCGTCGCCGAGCAGGCCGAACTCGCCCCACGCCCCCGTCCGACCCTGCGCTGGTAGCGGCCGGACAGCCAGCACACTTTCACCGAGGCGGACTGCGCTGCGCGCTGTTGCCAGGGCGAAGGGCAGACGGCTTTGGCCAAGCGGACGAACAGCTCCGGGAAGAACCGTAACGAGCCGCTGCCCGGCCTCGCGTGCCGGTTGTGGACCCGCCTGCTCTCCTCCTCCGAGTTGATGCGCATGATCGCGAGGGCAGGGCAGGGCAGGGCGGATGGGGGTGTGCCAGGTTTCGCTGATTCCGCCGCCGGTTTTCAAGGACATGATGCGGGTGTGCCGCAGCCGCCCGTTCCGCCTTTCGGCAGTTGGCCGCGGCGGTGACCTGGACGCCCGTGGCCTGGCGGTCAGAGGCGTGTCGCCGTTGCCGCGCGCCAGCGGCGGCCGCGGTGTTCGTACACCGTGAGGGACAGGGCCGTCATCGCGGCCCGGGTACGGTCGGCGTCCAGACCGTGGTCGACGGCTTCGAGGGCCTGGGCCGCCGATACCCGCACGGCCAGCGGGAGGCCGTCGAACGCGGAGAGCCGGTAGGCGAGGGTACGGCGGGCATCGCGCTCCTCTTCGCTCACCCCGCCGGGGATGATCGGGAACACTGCCGCCTGGTACGTCGCGATGCTCACGAGCACCGCATCGGCGATCACCTCTCCGTCACCCTCGATGCGGACGACGTCCGGCCGGAAGAAACGCCGTCACCTGGCGGCGGGAGAGGAACGAGCCTGCCCCCGCTCCGAGACCGGCCACGCTCGCGGCGGTCACGGCGATCGTCCGGTCACCCAGGAGAAGACCGATGCCGGCACCTCCGATCGACGCACACATCACCAGCAAGAACGTGATCATCAAGTGCACACGGACGGCAGGAGAGGTTGTCATGCCCAGCAGTATGCACGGGACGCGGACGAGGGGCGCCTCCCGCGGATTGAGTACGACTGCGGCAGCGGGTGCCCGGAAAGTGCCCAGTTCTGGCGGCAGGCGCCGGCACGAGCGGCCGGGCCGCCGTCTGCTTCCCTGTCCACCATCTCCAGCGCGGCGAGACCCGGCAAGCACGGGCTTACCCACTCCATCTCCGTGGCCCGGCGGCCGCCGGCGGTTGTCCCGGCCCGTGTCCGGCCTCCACGTCATCCCCGCCCAGCAGTGGCGTCGACGCGCCGCCACCGACCGCATCACGCTGCACGGGCGTGGCCTCGTACGCCCCGCTGTGGGGAGACGCACGCAACGGGCCAGTGGCACCGGGGAGCCGGGGGAGCCGGCAGGCGTCAAGGACCGCCACGGCCGCGCTGCCCGCCCCTCGGTCCGTCATCAGGCGCGACCGGGCCTGTCTCCGGTCAGCCGCTGAGCAGCGCGGCAATCAGATGACAGGACTCCGATGTGACAGATCGTCCGGATCCGCCGCCGGGGCACTACCGCGGGGCGCGCGGCCCCAGTGGCACAGGGTGCTCCCCGGCCCGGCCGGAAAGGACGTCACCACGCGGCCGAAGAAGAAGAGCCGGTCCGAGCGGCTCCGGGCAGGCATTGACGGAGAGCTGCACGGCCAGGGGGTGTCATCCGGCCTGGGCGGTCAGCAGCTGGGCGCGGGTGTAGGTGGTCGTGGCGGCAGTGTCGCGCAGGAGCTCGGACAGGGTCCGTGGTGCGTCCGGAACGCCGGCGCTGACCGCGGGGGCGGAGATGCCGTCGAGGAGGACGTCGACGAGGCGGGCGAGAGTGTGGCAGCCGGTGCCCGCGTAGCCGAAGCCGATACCCCAGCTTTCCCTCAGCTCGGAGCGTCGGTGATGAGGCGGCAGCCGGTGGGCGGTGGTGAGACCTGGCACGAGATCGTCACCAGCGTCCCGCCCGTCCCGGGCCCCGTTCGCCCCGTCCTGGACGACCGACTGAGTCAGGAGGCATCCGCCGTCGTCTGGTCCTACGTCACCGGCGGCGAGCCGCTCTATGCGCCACGGAACATCGAAGCAAGCCAGCCCTCCGCCACTCGCCAAGCCTGGCGACAGCGGCGGGCGAACACCTGGTTCCACCTCTCACGCCCGGACGCTCTGAACCACTACGCGGCCCTACGAGAACTCTTCCTCCAGCACGGCGACGCCCTCATCGAGAAGATCGAATCGGGCACCAGCATGTCCATTTGCTAGGTTCTGTCCGCTCCGCCAGTGGCGCACAGCCGCACCCGGTGGCGCTGGAGGTCAACCTCGGTGACCTTCACCGTGATCAGCTCGCCCTCGTCGACGAGCTTGTCAGGGGTCCCGACCGGTTCGTCGGTCAGCTCTGAGAGGTGAAGGGACCCCACAACGTCGGGGGCAAGCTGCACGAACACACCAAAAGGAACGATCTTGATGATCGGCCCGGTGAGGACCCGGCCGACCTGATCCGCAAACCGAATGAGTGGATTTTCCTGCATGGCCTTCAGCGAGAGCGTGACCTGTCCGGAGCGTGTCTCGGCACTGATCACCTCGGCAGTGATCCGCTGGCCGGCTTCGACTTCCTCGGAAGGGTGGTTGATCCAGGCCCATGTCAGGTCCGGCACCCGGATGAAGCCGGTGCAGAGGCCGTCCGGTTCCCCATCGACGTGAACGAAGACCCCGAAATTGTGAACCTCGGAGACCGTCCCAGCGACGACCTGCCCTCGCTCGAACGCGAGGAGAAAGGACCGCAAGGCCGGAATCTCGCACGCCCTGGCGGAGAGGTGAAGCTGGCCTTCGCGCCAACGCCCGATCTCTTCGGCATTGATCTCCTGGCCGACCTTAAACAGCTCGGATGGATGCTCCATGCGACGCGTCGAAGCCTCCTGCCGAGGGATCCGACCGATCTCGGTCTTCTCTCCCTCGGCATCCGCAAGCTTCACGAGGACATCCGCTCCGTCGAACCCGATGACCTCCACCGCTCTCACGGCCCCCGGCCGGAGCTGGTTGATCAAGGACTGCACGCGAGGGTCAGAGACTGGCTCGGACATAGAGGTGAGCCTAGTCGGCGCTGGCCGCAACTGGTTCCAACTCTTGTGGCCAGGTTCCAACTAGCGTGTCACGGCTCAAACCCACCACGAACACCAACAGACCAACGGGTGAGAGAAGCCGTGGCCATGTGACACCTATCGCGTCCCGGCACATCCAACTCAGTCCCTCCAGGTCAGGGCGCCGCTCTGGACTGACTTCCTTGTCAAAGGACACTAGGCTTGGGGGATGAGCGATGACCGTCCTGCTCTCCTCCCGTCCAGCGTCGAGTGGAGCGAGGAGGCGCGGTTGGTGGGTGAGGCCCTGCGGACGGTTCAGGCAGCTGCTTCGGCGACCGGTGAGAATTCGTATGTTCTCCCGCCTCTGCCCTGGCAGATCGCGGCCGACCGGGTCGAGGACTGTCCGACGGTTGATCATCATCATTCGAATCTCAGGATCATGGTGGTGCCGGAGTATGCCTTGCGCGCGGTGTGGGACTGCTACGGGGCCCTTGTACGTGCGCGCGACGGGGACGTCGAGGCTGCGCAGCTGGCCGACTTGCTCTCCCCCTACCTCCGCGCTTGCGACACCGATCAGGACGGGCTCGTCACATGTCTGGAGCGCGTGCTCGCCGTCCTGACGCTCGGCATCGCCGCCGTCCGTACGCTCGCCGAACACCTTGCCCTCCAGCAGGGCGACGCCCCCGAGGCGGTCCACGCGGTGAACGAGGTCCTCACCGAATGGCGCAAGGCCGGCGTCGCTCCCTGAGGACAGCGTCGGCGCGCCCGGCTGGATGGACTTCTCCTGCCGATCGCTCCGGCGAGCTGGCCGGCGTGGGTGTCGAGCACCGGCTTGAGCGCGCCGTAGTACGGGTGCTTGTCGGCTTCTCGGAGCCAGTGGCAGATGTTGTGCCTCTGCCGGCTCCATCCGGCATGAAGCTCTGGATCGCGCCGCACATGATCACACCAAGGCCCTGGCGTCTGCAGGGCACCCAACTGCCCCTTCGGCAAAAGCACTGAAGGGGCACATCAAAGAGCCATGATCAGGTGCGGTGCATCAGTTTGATGAGGTGTACGGGCTCGCCGTCGAGTAGGAACTCCTGGAGCAGACCGTCGGTGATGTCCTCGTGGCTCTTTGGTAGAGGCTGAACAACAAGCTTACGGTGTGGTGATCGTCAGGGCGGTGTTGTGGCCGACCGCGACGGCGGAGGCCTTCCGGCCGGCCGGCAGGGTGACGGGGGTTGGAGTCAGGTGCGAGGCGCCGGTGGTGCCGTCTCCCATCTGGCCGTAGATGTTCATCCCCCATGCGTGGACCTGTCCGGTGGAGGTCACCGCCGCGCTGTGGTTCATGCCGCCTCCGACCGAGACGGCGACCGTCGCGGGCGGGAGCGACACCGGGCCGGGCCGGAACCAGGTCATCCCCACGCCGGGGCCGGTCTGGCTGCACAGCCCGTTACCGAGCTCGCCGGCGAAGTTGTTGCCCCAGGCGTAGACCGCTCCGCTTGCCGTGACGGCCAGGCTGTGCCGGTACCCGGCGGCGATCTGGCGGACCGGGCCACCCACCGACACGTCCCAGACCGGAACCGGCTCGAAGCGGGTGACGTCCGTGTTGTCGCCCAGCTGCCCGGCGACGTTCGCGCCCCAGGCGTAGGCCCGGCCGCCGGCGACGGCCAGGGTGTGATCGCCTCCGGCCGCGATCGCGGTGACGTTCGGCAGCGGCAGGCCCGAGGTGAGCACCGGGCCCGGGACGCGATTGTCGCCGGCGCGGCCGAGTATGCCGGACGCGACGGTTCCCCAGGTGTAGACATGGCCGTCCGCGCCGATCGCCGCGCTGTGCGAGTAGCCGGCCGACACCTCGACGGCCGCCACCGCGCCCGGCAGCGCGATCCGCGTCGGCGTCCGGCTGGAGTAGAGCGTGCCGGTGCCGAGCTGGCCGGCGTCGTTGCCGCCGAACACCCAGACCCCGCCGTCGCTGCCGGCCACCAGGCTGTGCCGGCTGCCGGCCGAGACCGCGCGGGCCGTCACACCGGCGGGCAGCGCGACCAGGCCGGGCGCGGTCCGCGCGGCCTGTGTGCCGGTGCCGAGCTGGCCGTAGTCGTTCTGGCCCCACGAGTACGCGGCACCGTTCGAGCCGATCGCCAGGGCGTGCTCGACGCCGACGCTCACGGCGGTCGCCGTCACCCCGGCGGGCAAAGCGGTGGGGACGGGCACGGCGCGGTTGGCCGACGTACCGTCACCGACCTGGCCATAGCCGTTGAACCCCCAGCCGAACCCCGATCCGGCGGCGCCCGCCCGGACGGCTGATGCGGTGCCCGGCAGCGCGGCGAGCAGCGCCAGGGCGGGCGGCAGAGCGAGAACGGCACGGCGGGAGACACCGGCACGGACCTGGGACACGTGGACTCCTCCGCGGAAGACGGGGACGGGGAGGCACAAGGACACCCCCAGCGAACCAACTACGGACCACCCTGGGCAATACGCATATCAGCCGAGACGGACCCGCCGACCGCGGAGCTGAGCACGCGGTGGACTCCCCTCACGCGCACCGCCTCTCCTTTGCCGGCGCGGCCAGGCCCAGGCCCCCGAAGAACCCTCGGACACCGGCGCCGGCACAGTCGGCAACAAGCGCCAGGAGCACGACGACAGGCCCGGGCCGGAACGCCAGGCCGCCCGCACCCTCGATTTCTCCCGCCCGGTCGCACTCGTCTTCTCCGACGTCCTGGGCCACATCCCCGACCTGGACGACGCATACGCACTCGTAGCCCGCCTCGTCGACGCCGCCGCCCCGGGCAGCCTCCTGATTCTGAGCCACGCCGTCATGTCCCCCCACGGCGCGGCGGCCCAGGACGACTACAACCAATCCGCCCCGCTCCCCTACCTGCTGCGCACGCCCGCCCAGATCGGCGGGTTCTTCAAGGGGCTCGGCCTGGTCGAGCCCGGTCTCGTCCCCACGCCCGACTGGCGCCCTGATCCCACAACGGACACACGGCCACTGCCCGGAGTGGGCTGGGGCGCAGTGGCCCGCATTCAGCTGACACCCCGACTGCCGATAGTGCCGCGACCCGACCATCACACCGTCCGGCACCGCCGGTACGCAAAGTGCCCGGCCGCTCCTTCAAGACCTTGTGACACTGGACACGGTGGAGGGCTTCGAGCCGGCTCGCCGGTTCCTGCCGGGCGGTCGACGTCCTCGCGTACCCGTTCCGTACCGGGCGCTCGGTGCGGGGCGCGGGCACGACAACGAGTGCCGGGCCCTGCTTCCATGCGCGGCCGGGGTGGCGGTCGACGGGGGCGAGGACTTCGAGCTCCTCGCGGAGCGCGGGGCGAGGACGAAGCGGGAGTGCGGTACTTCGCGGCGGTCTTCCCGCCGCGGGTGCAGGCGGAGCCGGCGGGCGTGACCGGACCGGCCGCCCGCCCGCATCGGGGCGGCCGGGTTCCGGCTGAGCGGCATTTGAGCCACCGGGAATTGTCCGTAACCATTCGGTAATCCCCTAGGTGTCCCCTAGGGGATGCCTTCGTCACCGTTTCATCCAGGAGAGTTGGTGGTTCTCCGGCAGGAATGTACGGAACTGTTCACAGGGCCGGCCGACGGGCCGGCAGCACGGGAATCCGGATTCCGCTTGACCGTCCCTTGCTCGCCATCCGTATGCACGGAGGAGAACAGAAGTGAACGTCAAGTCCCGTATGCGCACGGCCGCCGCTGCCGGCGCCACCGTTCTCGGTCTGAGCCTGCTCACCGCCCCCGCCTCGGCCGACCCGGTCCCCGCCAGCGACTACCGTCAGCTCGTCGGTGTGGGCTCCGACACCACCCAGGACATCGGCAACGCCCTTGGCCTGACCTTCGCCGACTCCAACGGGCCAAGCTCCCGGCTGATCGCCTCGTACGACGCGGTGGGCACCACACCCATCAAAACGCGCGTCCTCGGCTGTGTGATCGCCCGGCCCAACGGTTCCTCGCCCGGCATCGACGCGCTTCGCAACGCGATCTCCGCCAGCACGGGCTGCATCGACTTCGCGCGCTCCTCCCGGGGGCCGGTCGACTTGAGCACGACCCGGCTGACGTGGATCCCCTTCGCCAAGGACGCGGTCACCGCCGTAGTCCGTTCGGACAGCCCCCTCAACGACGCGGTGGGCTTCAACACCGGCCAGCTCCGAACCATCTACTCCTGCGCCAAGACCACGCACAACGGTGTCGCCCTGACGCCGCTGCTGCCGCACCCGGGCTCCGGCACCCGGACCTTCTTCCTGGACAAGATCGGCCTCACCGAGGCCCAGGTCGGCGCCTGCGTCAACGGCACGGTGCAGCCGAACGACGGCCTGGCACTGGACACCGCCGGCGACATCGCCCCGTACTCGGTCGCCCAGTACATCGCCCAGACCAGCGACGTTGCGACCGACCGCCACGGCGACACGGTCCTCACCCGGGTGGACGGCGTCACGCCGCGCAACGCCAGCGGCACGCTCAACGTGAACTTCCCCTACAACCGTGACGTCTACAACGTCGTCCCCACGGCCAAGCTGAACGGTGGTCCTACCCCGGACACCGACCTGATCAGCACCTTCCAGGGCACCGTCTCCAGGGTCTGCACCCAGGCGAACCTCATCGCCGCTTACGGCTTCGGCACCCTCGGAAACGCCTGCGGCAACACCAACATCAAGGCCGAACGCTGATGAAACGCTGATGGCGGGGGCGGAGACTGGCCGACGGCTCCGCCTCCGTGCCAGACTGCCCGTGCGGGTCTCACCGGGTACAGAGCAGCCGGGGTCATGACCGGTACAGACCCGGTTCGACTCCGGGCCGGCAAGCGTCTGCCGGGATCCGGCCGGAACTAAGCGACTGGATCCTCTCCATCACGGTGGCAGTGGCCCCCGGAGACACGACCGCCCGCCCTTGAATACAGCAGGGGTGGGCTGTCAGGCCCGGCGATTCCCATCTGACCTTGAGTTTCATCGACTTGGAGTTGTCCGGCAGGCCCCAACTGCGGGGGCCGGGAACGGCGAAGGAGCGAGCGGAGTCGGGTGGGAGGGAGAAGACGTGCCGGGCAGTCCGCCCGGTCACGGGGAGGGGAGTCCCGCACGGGACGTCGCGAAAGCCCGCTGGATCCGACAACGGGGCCAGCGATTCGCCGCCGAGTTAGGGGAGTTGCGGCAGAAAGCGGGCAGCATCGCCTACCGGGCGATAGCGCGCCGTACGCGCTACTCAGTACGACGGTCGCCGACGCGGCCTCCGGTGAGAGGCTCCCCTCGCTTCCCGTCGCCCTCGCGTACGCGACCGTGTGCGGAGCCGACCGCGACCCGTGGGAGCGGTGCTGGCGGGAGGCGGCGTCCGCCGAATTGGCCCAGCCGCAGCAGGACGATGACGCCGTGCCCCCTGAGACGTTTCAGGACGGAGGACCACAGGCTCTTTTTCGGGTGCGAGAGGCTGACCGAGGAACTTGCCGAGCTAGTAGGGGCCCGCAGACTCACAGCCGTCGTCGGTGCCTCGGGCAGCGGCAAGTCGTCCCTGCTGCGCGCCGGA
>NZ_MAUD01000218.1 GCF_001700515.1 Streptomyces lushanensis | reverse complement strand
CCGGGGCCGCTGCCTTGTGCGAGGTCCCCGAACATCCTCCATGGGGAGAGCGGACAACCGGGATCCGAGCCACGGACGTCGCCGCGAGGGGTGGAAAAGGCGGCCGGTCCAGGTCTACTGCCAGCCGTGTTCTGTAAGAGGGCCGCTGTCGTCGAGGTAGCCGCGCAGGCCGGCCTCCGGGTACTCGATGATGTCGTCGGGCAGCTCGTGCACGGTAAACCACTCAAGGGCGAGGCACTTCTCAGGCTCCTTGTTGACGGGCTGCCCTTCCCATTCGGTGGCCTCGAAGAAGAAACCGATCCGCTCCACCCGCGCGTCCTGCCGGTGGTGCACGGTCTGGACCAGGCGAAGGTGAACCGGGTCGACGGTGATGCCGGTCCCCTCGTACAACTCCCGGGCGGCGCCGTCGGGAAGGGGCTCGCCTTGGTCGAGCTTTCCCGATGGCATGTGCCACCGGCCGTGACCGTAAGGGCCGCCACGTTGCGAGAAAAGGATCTTGTCGCCATCGCGGAGGATGACGTGAGTGTCGATGACGGGCTGTGCCGGTTGTCCGCTCATGTTCCTTGGGGGGTTGGATGGGTGGGTGGGGTGACCGACGCTATCGGCAGAGCCGGGATGGCGTCGGCGATTCGGCGTGCTACGTCCGAAGGGGTGGCGTTGTCGGTTTCGAGAAGCAGCACCTTTGCCCCCTGCCTCATGAGCTGGGATGCGGCATCGGCGTAGAGCTCGACTTCCCGGCCGGGCGCCGAGGGGTCGAGATGGAAGCGGTGGGTGACGCCGCGTGTTGCGATGCGTTCGGCGATGAGTCCCGGTTCCGCGGTGAGGATCACAGCGAGGTCCGGCAGCAGCGCGTGACGGTTGATGTCGAGCAGGAATTCCAAGGGCACGCCGTCGAGCCGTTGCAGGACCAGCGTCGAGGGCAGGTAGCGGTCACTGATGATCAGTTCGCCGGCTCGCAGCGCGGGTTGGATCTCGCTCTCGATGTGCTCGTAGCGGTTGGCGGCCACCAGGCAAGCGGGGGTCAGGCCGTGGATTTGGTCGGCGTGGCTGCGGATGAACCGGCCCAGGTCGCTGGTGGTCGGCTCGACCGTCTGCCGTGCGGGACGCCCCTGGGCGGTGAGATGGTCGTGGAGCGCCTTCACCGTAGTGGACTTGCCGACCCCGCTGGGACCGTCGATCGTCACGAACCATCCTGTGCGCTTGTCCGTCACGCGGCGACCTCCTTGACCCCCTGGTTCCGGTCGTGCTGCTCTCTCGTGAGCATCGCCGGCGTCGCCCGGATCCGCTGGAGCGGCACGTCACCGAACTGGATGCCGACGGAGAAGTTGAACTCGTCTCGCTGTCGCATCGACTCGTCGGCGCCGTCACCCGTGAGATCGACGTCACCGTATGCGAGGAGGGCGTCCGGGTCGTGACCGGCCTTAATGAGGGTCTGCCAGATGGGCGTACCCGGATAGGGGCGGAATTCGAAGACACTGGCACGCACGTCACCCGGGTGCTGGTCGGCAATCTCCCACAGGTTGCGGATGTGGCGGACGGTCGCGTCGAGGTCTTCCTGACTTTCACCGGGAAAGCCCAGGATGAAGTAGCCCTTGACGCCGATGCCGTGTTCGACCAGGCGGCCGGCGACGCGCTCGGTCATCTCGGCGTTGATCCGCTTGTCCATCGTCTTCAGGATGCGGTCACTGCCGGATTCGATGCCGAGGGCCACTTCGCGCAGCCCGTTGGAGACGAGGCGTTCGAGCTCGCTGTCGGCGATCCGGTCAAGGACGTTGATGCGGCCGGTGGCGTCCCACACGTACCGCTCGCCGATCTGGTGTCGGGTGAACGCTTGCATCTGCTCCTCGATGATGTTGCGCACGCCCAGGAACAGGTCGTCGACGAACCGGAAGGCGGTCACACCCTACTTGTCGTGCAGCTGGTCGAGTTCGCCGATGATGTTCTCCGGGCTGCGGACCCGGATCGTGACGTCGGGGTTGGCGCTCCAGGCGGCACCACAGAAGGTGCAGTTGTAGGGGTAGCCACGGCTGCCGACGATGTTGGCCTCCATGTGCCCGCTGCGAGCGGCGGCCTGGACACAGTCGGCGGGGCGGCGGGCAGCGAGGCGCAGGTCAGTCGCGGTGGGCGCGGTCTGGTAGGGGTCCTGGGGGAGGAAGGCGCGGTTGACGTACGGCAGGGCGTTGATGTCCGGGCCGAGCATCTGGGCGCTCGTCTTCGAATCTGCGATGCCCGCGGCCCGGGTGCCGAGCAGCGGGTCACGCCGGAGCACGCCGGGCAGCTCCCGCCGACGCGTTCCGTCCTCCAGGAGCGCAGCGACGCGCAACTCCCCTTCGCCGAGCACGAGGGCCCGCAGGCCGGCCATGCGTGGGTCGGCCAGGACACGGTCCGGCATAGCCTTGGCGTGGTGCCCGCCGACCATGAGAGCAATGGCGGGGTCGAGTTGGGCGGCGATCCGGGCGGACATCTCGTAAGTGGGTGCGAGGAGGTTCATCGCGGCCCACCGGGGCCTGGCCCCGTTCACGATCTTCGCGGTCTCGTCGATGCCCAGACCGTGCGCCTCAGCGTCGAGGACGCCGACGTTGAAGCCGGCCTGCTGGGCGTAGGTGGCGATATAGGCCATGCCCAGCACGGGAAGCGTGTAGTCGTTGGTGCGCGGCCGCAGGGTGTAGTCGCGCAGCGGCGCGTTCACGAACAGAGCGTCGAGCTCGCGGTTGGTGTCGGCGCCCGTGAGCAGCTCTGACTGCCGCATGGATCCTCCAGGTCATGGGGCATGTGAGCCCCAGGTGAGGGTCGAGAGAGTCAGGGTGTGCAGGGCAGTGCGGTCGGTTCCGGCCCATCCGGTCCACAGCAGGCCGAACGCCTTGTCCTTCTTGTCGGGCCACGGGTGATCGGGTGCGATCTGAGCGGCCCAGGTGCGCACGGCGAGGTCGTCGTGCGGGTAGATGCTGAAGTCGCCGGTGAAGTCGCCGGTGGCCGCAGCGGCGGTCCACGGACCGATACGGGGGATACCCGTCAGCGCGGTGACCAAATCGGCGGCGTCCAGGTGTTCCCACTCGGTGTGGTGCTGCTGGTAGTCGGCAGCCGCGGCCTGCAGGGCGGTGCGGTGGAATTTCGCTCCGACGCCGGTGAACTCTTCGTCGGCCAAGGCCAGGACGTCGGCGGGCGTGGGTGACACGGCGAACTCACCGAACGGACCCTGGACAGTCGTACCGAACGTGCGGCACCAGGTGCGGTACAGCTTGCGGGCCTGGTCGGCGCGTACCACCTGCCGCAGGATCGCGGTACTGATCGCGTCCCACAGCGATGGGTTCGCCAGACGCTGGGTGACGCCGAGCTCGTCGAGTCCGGCTCGCAGCGCGGCGGGGACTGTGGCGGGCAGGCAGGCGGGGTCCGTTGGAACGAACGTGGGCTTCACGTCTTCGGTGCCCTGCACACACTGCATGTGCAGGCCCTCCCTGTCGTGGGCCAGGACCCAGATGCCGGAGGCCGTACGGACGGCACGCGCGAGTGTGCCGTTCTCCTGCGAGTGCCAGGCGGGGTGATCGGTCGTCAGGACGCCGGTCATCGATTGCTCCTCGTGTTGTGCTTTGTTTCGCCGTAGCCTCTGGCGTTACGGGGGCTCGGGGTGCCACAACCAGCTCAGCCCTGGCCCTGGCTCTGGCTCTGCTGCTCGCCGGATCCGTTCTCGTCTGCCGTGTGGCGTTCTCTTCGTCAGAGGCGGTCGGCTGCCGCCCCCTGAAGTAAGCGAACACCTGCAGCTTGAGGCGGTTGAGGCTCTGCTCGCACGCGTAGAGCGTGGCGTGTTGCCCACCCCACCGCACCGGGCCGAGCCGGATCACCAGGACGCCGGTACGCCCGCAGCCGAGCCAGCAATTGCTGGTGATCCACAGCCACTCCATCGAAGGACATCTCCTTTCTCAGCCGGCCGGGACAGACGATCTGGCGGCCTGGCAGTTGGGAACGCAGGACCAGAGCTGGAACGGCAGGCTCCGGTGGCGTATGTCGCCCGGCCGTCGACGGCTCGCTCCCAGTAGCCGGGGGCAGAAGGCGTAGTCCATGGCCATCTGCTGGCGGGGCCGGAGTCGGGCCGGATCCGGAAGGGGCAAGGGCGCCGTGACCAGGAGACTCACTTGCCGCCCTCGGTACGGAGTTCCGCCCAGACCTCTTTACCCCAGGGACGTCTGTCCGAGCCGTGCAGGTCGTAGCCCCAGCGGTCGGCGACAGCGTCGACGAGGAGCAGCCGCGGCCCGATTCGTCGTCGTCAACCGCCTGGCTGACGACGGGAGGACGCGATGGTTCCCGGTCCACGACCCCGACACGCAGCCGAGTCGCGCTCGGCCGCCCAACCGTGAGGCGAATCTCGGGACACGGGGTGTGCCGGGCGGCGTTCGCGATGAGCTCCGTGATGATCAGCGTGGCACGGTCGGCGAGGCCGTCGAGGTGTCACACGCCGAGGACGTCCCGGACGACCTCGCGGCCGAACTCGGCCGTGGACGGCTCGCACGGGAAGGTCCGGCTGTACGTGGGGTGGCTGGCGGAGAGGGCCTCAACTGGTGTTCTCAGACTCGTCATTGCGGTGGGACCTTCGTGTCGTCTCGGCGCCCGGCCTGCCTCCACGGGGAAACTCAGGGGCAGGCCGGGCCGTCAACAGCCGCCCGCACGGTGGGGTGCGGCGGGCGACCAGCACCCAGACAACTCCCTTTGCCAGCAGGTTAGTTAGGACGTTGTGATGCTCAGTCGACGGACCGACCTAGGGCGTTTTGACCTCTCCTTTACCTGGCGGGTGAGGATCGCGCGGGCTATCGTGCCCGCATGGACACCATCCGCAACACCGTTCTTGAGGCGTAAATAACCGAACACGGCTACAGCTCCAACAGCCTCGCCGAGGCCGTGAACAGGGCTATTGAACGCTTGACCGGACGCCCTGGCGGCCTCGACGGCTCATCGGTCCGAGCGTGGAAAGCGGGCCGGGTCACGTGGCCAAAGTCGGCCGCCCGCAGAGCACTTGAGGACGTCACCGGACTACCCCCTGTCGCCTTAGGGTTCGTGCCACGGAGCCGGCCTTCGTCCATCCCGGCCCCACCGCAGCAGGAGGACCCCGACATGAAGCGCCGTACTCTCGTCGGCGGCATCGCGGCGGCTGCCGCTGCAGCAGCCGCACCCGGCACCGCATCGCCGCGCCGTATCGGCATGAGCGACGTCAACCGCCTCAACAAGCGCTTCGCCGAGATCATCGTCAGCGACCACCGCCACGGCGGACGACTCGGCATCGAACAGCGGGCCGCCGCCCTCGCCGACGAGGCGCTCAACCTCCAGAGCGCGGGCAGCGCCACCCAGCGCGTACGAAGCAACCTCTACGCCTCCGCAGCCGCGTTCCGCTCCTCCGCGATGTGGGCCGCCATCGACGGCCGGCGCTACCACGTCGCCAAGGCGCACATGCGCGAGGCCCAGGCTCTCGCCGAGATGTCCGGCGACCAGGAGATCAAGTTCCGCATCTGGAGCCACGCGGGCACCATGTACCGGCACCTGGGCCGTCCTGCCGACGCCCTCGCTGCAAACGACGTCGCACGCAACCTGCACCTCACCCGCCGCGACCCCCTGTTCGCGTCCCTCGGCCTGGCCCGCCAGGGCGCCATCCACGGCACGGCCCAGGACCGCACTGGTACCCGCCGGGCCTTCGAGCAGGCGCAGGACGCGGTGCCGGGTACATCGAATGCCATCACGTTGTTCCGCTGCATGAAGCAGGGGAGAGCCGGACCAAGCTCAGCGATCTCGCCCTCATATGTGCCAACTGTCACCGCATGATCCACCGGCGCGCACCATGGCCGACTCCGGGGGAGTTGCGGACCTCCATGGAGCAGAAGCACGCAGCTGACAGGCGCGCGGCGAAATCCTTGACACGACCGCGCAGGGCCGCTGACGAGCAGATGCCGAACCCATGATCTGACATCCGCAGGCGACATCGACAGCACTGGGCGTGGACACCTATGCACGACATGATCCGGCACAGCCCTCAGTGAGGTGTTCTGGTCGGCCCCGGGCGGGGTCCGGGGCCGACCAGAACACCT
>NZ_MAUD01000217.1 GCF_001700515.1 Streptomyces lushanensis | reverse complement strand
GAGGGACGGCGGCGGTCAGCGGGCGTCTTCCGGGAGGAGCCGGGCCAGCGTACGGACGGCTCGGTACTGCAATGTCTTGATCGCTCCTTCGTTCTTGCCCATGACCCGGGCCGTCTCCGCGACCGAGAGGCCCTGGAGGAAGCGCAGGGTGACGCACTCCTGCTGCTGCGGATTGAGTTTCCGTACGGCTTCCAGCAGCGCCGCGTTCGAGAGGGACTCCAGGACGGAGTCCTCCGGGCTGCGCTCGACCTCGTTGGCGTCGAGCATTTCGCCCGTGGTCACCTCCAGCCGGAAACGGCTCGACTTGAAGTGGTCGGCGACCAGATTGCGGGCGATGGTGACCAGCCAGGCGCCGAAGTCGCGACCTTGGTAGGTGAACGTGGAGATACGGCGCAGGGCGCGCAGGAACGTCTCGCTGGTGAGGTCCTCCGCGGTCGCCTTTCCGCCCACGCGGTAGTAGATGTAGCGGTAGACGGTGTCGCTGTACTGGTCGTACAGCCGGCCGAAGGCCTCGGCCTCACCGGCCTGGGCGCGCTCGACGAGTTCCATCATGCGGGCGCTGTCGCTGTCGGCGGTGGGGCGGCGTGCGGGGGTCGAGGCGGCGGGGCCGCCGCGGCTTCCCCGTCTGCCGACCGCCGCACCGCCGTTCGCCAGGGCATAACAAGGACCGATAGGGCCGCTCACGGCAGGGGCCGTGGCGGCGAGGGCGGGGACGGCGTACGCGGTGGGGACGAAGCCGCGCAAGTGGTCGAGGACCGTTGCGCGCAGCGTAGCCAGGCCCGAGGCGTCAACCCCGACGTGTGGGTACACGGGACTCCCAGAGGCAGAGCTTCCATCACGTGCAGTGCGGGACCGTTCACTCGTCGTGGCGACGTGTGGGGTCCGGTATGCGTCTGAGGAGAATAACGCTTCGTACAGGCAGTGCTACACCCAGTTGCTCAAATCATCGATTACGTCGCTTCCGTGACGCCTAGGCGGCGTATCAAGTAGCACATCGTGACCGTTTATTGATCAGATTGAGTCAAGATCTGTCTGGTGTCGTGATGGGTTGTGCCTGAGTAGCGACCCTGTGACTGGGTGCCCGGGCGCGCGGGTAGAACGGCGGGATCGGCCGTTTGCGGGCATGGCCCGGCCCGGGCGTGGCGCGGGTGCGGCGGGAGTGCGGGTGGCGTGGCGGCGGGCCCGGGGTTACCGGCGGCGGCGGTGCAGGGCGACCGCGGCGGCCGTGCCGCCCGCGAGCGCGCCCACTCCGGCTGCCGCCGGGATGCCGACCTTGGCCGCCTTGCGGCCGGTCCGGTAGTCGCGCAGCCGCCAGTCCAGGCGGCGCGCGTGCTTGCGGAGCTTGCTGTCCGGGTTGATGGCGTACGGATGGCCGACCAGCGAGAGCATCGGGATGTCGTTGTGCGAGTCGCTGTACGCCGCGCAGCGGTCCAGGTCGAAGCCCTCGCGGGCGGCCAGGGCGCGGACGGCCTCCGCCTTCGCCGGGCCGTGCAGCGGCTCGCCGACCAGCTTGCCGGTGTAGACGCCGCCGACCGACTCGGCGACGGTGCCCAGGGCCCCGGTCAGACCCAGCCTGCGGGCGATGATCGTCGCCGTCTCGACGGGCGCGGCCGTGACCAGCCAGACCTGCTGGCCGGCGTCGAGGTGGGCCTGGGCGAGGGCGCGGGTGCCGGGCCAGATGCGGTCGGCCATGTACTCGTCGTAGATCTCCTCGCCGATGGACATCAGCTCGGCGACCCGGTGGCCCTTGACGATGGACAGGGCGCTCTCGCGCGCGTCCTGCATGTGCTCGGGGTCCTCGACCCCGGCGAGTCTGAACCAGGTCTGCTGCCAGGCGAACCGGGCCAGCTCCCGCCGCTGGAAGAACTTCCTCTTGTACAGGCCGCGGCCGAAGTGGAAGAGCGCGGCGCCCTGCATCACGGTGTTGTCGAGATCGAAGAAGGCGGCGGCACGCGCGTCCCCGACGACGGGGAATCCCGGCGTCTCGTCACGGGAGGCCCGGGGTTTGCGCGGCTCCAGGGTCTCCTGCGCCTGTGTGGACTTCAGTCCTGCCTCGGCTGCGGCCTCGCCCGCGAGCACGCTCCGGGCTGTGGCGGAGCGTCTACGGGGGGTGAGCCATCCCAGTGCGGCCATAGCGTGAGCATAGCCAGTCTGTTCGGAACTGCCCGACGGGTGAGGATGCCATGGGGTGAACTCTGCCGGACCGGTGCGTTAATCGGGGGATCGGCGGCGGCCTGTGGACGACCGGGTACCCCGGATCCCGCTCGGGCGCAGAATGGGCCGCATGAGTCCTCTGCTGCGGCGTACGACGAAGAAGACGAAGAAGAAGGCCGACGAGCGGGTGGTGACACTTGTCTCCAAGCCCGGGTGCCATCTCTGTGACGATGCGCGTGCGGTCATCGAGACGGTGTGCTCGGAGACGGGAGCATCCTGGGAGGAAAAGGACATCACGCAGGACGAGGCGCTGCATCGCGCGTACTGGGAGCAGATCCCGGTGGTGCTGGTGGACGGGGAGCAGCACACATTCTGGCGGGTGGACGCGGATCGGCTGCGCCGGGAACTGGGGGCCTGACCGAAAAGACGGTTACCATCGTGGGCGCTTTGCTGGGCCCCCTTCGAGGAGAGCGGTCCGGGTCGCGGTGCGGTAAGGACGCTGTCGCCGGAGATCCGGGGGCCGGTCCCGGAGGGATTCGGGAAGCGGTCTCGGGGGCCTATTCGTAAGGAGTGTGTGCGGTTTTGCCCCCTTCCTCTGTGCAACGGGTCGATGCGGTCGCCGGTTCCGGGATCGCCGGATCGGGATGCGTGACCCCGGTCACTTTGCTCAGACAAAACGGACACTATCTTTGTGCACGCGTTCACAAAGACATAGCCTGCATTCGACGGGGCGGTCCTGGGACATATGGCCGCCTGCAGCCTCGCTCATCCCGTTGGAGCACCGTGGCAACTGGCCGAACTCACCGACCGGCGACCCGTAGCCGAGGAATCCCCGAGGCCACCGTCGCCCGACTCCCGCTGTATCTGCGGGCGCTGACCGCTCTGTCCGAGCGCTCCGTACCCACGGTCTCCTCCGAGGAACTCGCGACCGCGGCCGGAGTGAACTCCGCCAAGCTGCGCAAGGACTTCTCCTACCTCGGTTCGTACGGGACCCGGGGCGTCGGGTACGACGTCGAGTACCTCGTCTACCAGATCTCCCGCGAGCTGGGGCTGACCCAGGACTGGCCGGTCGTCATCGTCGGTATCGGCAATCTCGGCGCCGCGCTCGCCAACTACGGCGGGTTCGCCTCACGCGGCTTCCGGGTCGCCGCGCTCATAGACGCCGACCCCGCCATGGCCGGCAAGCCGGTCGCCGGAATGCCGGTCCAGCACTCGGACGAGCTGGAGAGAATCATCAGCGACAACGGCGTCTCCATCGGAGTGATCGCGACTCCCGCGGGCGCCGCCCAGCAGGTCTGCGAGCGGCTCGTCGCCGCCGGCGTGACCTCGATCCTCAACTTCGCGCCGACCGTGCTCTCCGTTCCCGACGGAGTGGACGTACGGAAGGTCGACCTCTCCATCGAGCTCCAGATCCTCGCCTTCCACGAGCAGCGCAAGGCCGGTGAGGAGGCCGCCGCCGAAGCGGCCCTCGCCGCGGCGGCGGAGCGCGAGGGTATCGCCGAGGCCGCGGCGGACGGCACCGCCGCGCACCGCAAGGGACCCGACGGCGACGTTCCGGCGGTGATGCCGGCATGAGCCTTCTCGTCGTCGGACTGAGCCACCGCAGCGCGCCGGTGAGCGTGCTGGAGCGGGTGTCGCTGCCCACCGACACGCAGGTCAAGCTGTTGCAGGACGTGCTCGCGGCGGAGCCCGCGACCGAGGCCGCCGTCCTCGTCACCTGCAACCGCATCGAGCTGTACGCCGACGTCGACAAGTTCCACGCCGGAGTCGCCGAGCTCTCCATGCTGCTCGCCCAGCACAGCAGGGTCGGGCTGGAGGAACTGACTCCCTATCTCTATGTGCACTACGAGGACCGCGCCGTCCACCATCTCTTCTCGGTGGCCTGCGGTCTGGACTCGATGGTCGTCGGCGAGGGCCAGATCCTCGGCCAGATCAAGGACGCGCTGGCGCTGGGACAGGAGCTGCACACCGCGGGCCGGCTGCTGAACGACCTGTTCCAGCAGGCGCTGCGCGTCGGCAAGCGGGCGCACAGCGAGACCGGTATCGACCGGGCCGGGCAGTCGCTCGTCACCTTCGGGCTGGAGCAGCTCGCCGCGGGCCGGGCCGTGGAGGCCTGGGCCAAGGACAAGCGCGCCCTGGTGATCGGCGCGGGCTCGATGTCCTCGCTGGCCGCCGCGACGCTCGCCCGGGCCGGTGTCGAGGAGATCGTCGTGGCCAACCGCACGGCCGCGCGCGCCGACCGGCTCGTACAGATCCTCAACCAGCCGGGCGGTACGGGGGTGACCGCGCGCGCCGTGGCCATGAGCGCCGTCCGTGACGAGGTGGCGGGCGCCGATGTCGTCGTCTCCTGCACCGGCTCGACCGGTGTGGTGCTGACCGCCGGCGCCGTCGAGACCGCGCTGGAGGGCCGTACGGCCCCGCTGGCGCTGCTCGATCTCGCCATGCCCCGCGATGTCGACGCCGCCGTGCACCGCCTCGGCGGTGTCAGGCTCGTGGACATCGAATCACTCGCCGAGGCCTCGGCCGACGCCCCGATGGCCGCCGATGTCGATCAGGTCCGCACCATCGTCTCCGACGAGGTGGCCGCCTTCGGCGCCGCCCAGCGCGCCGCGCACATCACACCGACCGTGGTCGCGCTGCGTGCCATGGCCGCCGATGTGGTGAGCAGCGAGGTCGCGCGCCTCGAAGGCAGGCTCCCCGATCTCGACGACAGACAGCGCGCCGAGGTCACCAGGACCGTGCGCCGAGTCGTCGACAAACTCCTGCACGCGCCCACCGTGCGGGTCAAGCAGCTCGCCAGCGAGCCCGGCGGCGCCGGATACGCGGACGCGCTGCGTGAACTCTTCGACCTCGACCCGCAGACGGTCGCCGCCGTCAGCCGGGCCGACCTGAATGACACCGACGGTGTAGGCAGAGGGCGAGTATGACCGAAAAGCCACTGAGGCCCGAGAAGCCGCTGAGGCTCGGAACCAGGCGCAGCAAGCTCGCCATGGCCCAGTCCGCGCTGGTGGCGGACGCGGTGCGTGAGCTGTCCGGCCGACCGGTGGAGCTGGTCGAGATCACCACGTACGGCGACACCTCCCGCGAGCACCTCTCGCAGATCGGCGGTACGGGCGTCTTCGTCACCGCCCTGCGGGACGCGCTGCTGCGCGGCGAGGTCGACTTCGCCGTGCACTCCCTCAAGGACCTGCCGACGGCCCAGCCCGACGCGCTGACGCTGGCAGCGGTGCCGCGCCGCGCGGACCCGCGGGACGTGCTGATCGCGCGGGACGGGCTGACCTTCGAGCGGCTCCCGGCGGGCGCCCGCGTCGGTACGGGCTCGCCGCGCCGCGCGGCCCAGGTCAACGCGTACGCGCGCAGCCACGGCCGCACCATCGAGACCGTGCCGATCCGGGGGAACATCGACACCCGGATCGGTCATGTCCACGGTGGGGGACTCGACGCTGTCGTGCTCGCCGCCGCCGGACTCCAGCGGATCGGCAGGATCGACGAGGTGACCGACTTCCTTCCGGTCGACACCGTCCTGCCGGCCCCCGGCCAGGGGGCCCTCGCCGTCGAGTGCGCCGCGGTCAACGTGGACCTCGCCGCTCTGCTCTCCGGACTCGACGACCCGCACACCCGGGTCGCCGTGACCGCCGAGCGATCCCTGCTCGCCGCCCTGGAGGCCGGCTGCAGCGCACCTGTGGGTGCGCTGGCCGACCTGCTGGCCGACGGACAGGTTGTCAACGAAATGCGCCTGCGCGGTGTCGTCGGTACGACCGACGGTTCCACGCTGGTGCAGCTGTCCATCACCGGTCCCGTACCCACGTCGCTCGGCGACGCCATCGCGCTCGGGCGCGAGCTCGCGTCCGAGATGCTCGCCAAGGGTGCGGCCGGTCTTATGGGGGAGCGAGCACATTGAGCCCCACCACCTCTGACCTTCCGGCCTGCTCCGCATCGGGGCACGTCACCTTCCTCGGTGCAGGACCCGGAGATCCGGGTCTGCTGACACTCCGCGCCGTCGAGGCGCTCGCGGGAGCGGATGTACTGATCGCCGAGCCTGATGTGCTCGAAATGGTACGCGGCCATGCCAGGGCGGGAGTGAGCACCCCTGCACTGACGGTTGTCGACGATGTGTCAACAGCCGCCGGAATTCCCCCGATCCGGGATGCGGCCAATCTTGTCATGGAGGCCGCGCGGGGCGGAAAGCGGGTCGTCCGTGCGGTCACGGGAGATCCCGGGCTCGACGGCGACGCGGGCACGGAGATGCTCGCCTGCGCCTCCGCCGGGATTCCCTTCGAGGTCGTGCCCGGTATCGCCGCCGCGGTCGGTGTGCCGGCGTACGCCGGGGTGCCGCTGCGCGACGCGCAGGGCACGGACGTACGGCTCGTGGACGCCAGGACCGCCAGCGACCGCTGCTGGACCGAGGTCGGCGCGAGCGACGGCACGGTGGTCGTCTCCACCACCCTGGAGTCGGTCGCGGGCGCCGCGGGCGAACTGGTCGCGGCGGGCCGCAAGCCCGACACCCCGATGACCGTCACCGTCGCCGGGACGACGACCCGCCAGCGCACCTGGACGGCCACCCTCGGCACCATCGCGCAGACCCTCAAGCAGGCCAAGGTGCTGCCGTCCCCGGAGGGACACCAGCCCGTCATAGCCGTGGTCGGTGAGCGCAGTGCCGCCGCGCAGCGCGACCAGCTCGCGTGGTTCGAGTCCAAGCCGCTGTTCGGCTGGAAGGTGCTCGTGCCGCGCACGAAGGAGCAGGCCGCGTCGCTCTCCGACCAGCTCAGGTCGTACGGCGCGGTCCCGCACGAGGTCCCGACCATCGCGGTCGAGCCGCCGCGCACACCCCAGCAGATGGAGCGGGCGGTCAAGGGCCTGGTCACCGGCCGCTACGAGTGGATCGCCTTCACCTCGGTCAACGCGGTGAAGGCGGTGCGCGAGAAGTTCGAGGAGTACGGGCTCGACGCGCGCGCGTTCGCCGGGATCAAGGTGGCGGCGGTGGGCGAGCAGACCGCCGCGGCGCTGGTCGACTTCGGTGTGAAGCCGGACCTGGTGCCCTCGGGCGAGCAGTCCGCCGCCGGGCTGCTGGAGGACTGGCCGCCGTACGACCCGGTGTTCGACCCGATCGACCGGGTGTTCCTGCCGCGGGCCGACATCGCCACCGAGACGCTGGTGGCCGGGCTGATCGAGCTGGGCTGGGAGGTCGACGACGTCACGGCGTACCGCACCGTGCGCGCCTCGCCGCCGCCGGCCGAGACGCGCGAGGCGATCAAGGGCGGCGGCTTCGACGCGGTGCTCTTCACCTCGTCCTCGACGGTGCGGAACCTCGTCGGTATCGCGGGCAAGCCGCACAATGTGACGGTGATCGCGTGTATCGGCCCCGCGACGGCGAAGACCGCCGAGGAGCACGGCCTGCGCGTCGACGTCCTCGCCCCCGAGCCGTCGGTGCACAAGCTGGCCGAGGCGCTCGCCGCGTTCGGCACGCAGCGCCGGGAGGCGGCGCGGGAGGCCGGTGAGACGGTCACCAGGCCGAGCGAGCGCAGGCCCGGCAGCCGGAGGCGGCGTACGACGACATGAGGGTCTGACGGCCCGGGGGCCCGACGACCCGAGGGGGCCGGCGGTCCGAAGGCGCCCGGCGGTCCGAAGGCGCCCGGCTGTCCTGCGGGTCGGCTGTCGGACCGTCCGGCTGTCCGGCGAGCCGGGCGTGGGTACGCGGGAGTGGGGGCCGGCCGTTCTGACGGCCGGCCCCCACCGCTGTCCCGGCCGCTGTTTCCGGTCGTGGTGTCGGTAAGGCCGGGGGACCGCTGGGGCTATGGTCGAAGGTGGTCCGACGGCCGGCCGGATCCCGGCCCGGCCCCGATGAAGCGGAACCCAGAGGCGCAAGAGGCGGCAGGCGATGACTGTGTACGGATCCTTTCCCGGCGCGCGGCCCCGGCGGCTGCGGGTGAACCCGGTGATGCGGCGGATGGTCGCGGAGACCCGCCTGCATCCGGCGGATCTCATCCTCCCCGCCTTCGTAAGAGAGGGGATCGAGCGGCCCGTCCCGATCGCCGCGATGCCCGGTGTCGTCCAGCACACGCTGGACACCCTGCGCAAGGCGGCGGTGGAGGCTGCCTCGGCGGGCGTCTCCGGGATCATGCTCTTCGGCGTCCCCGAGGACAGCACGAAGGACGCGGCGGGTACGGCGGGCACGGACCCCGAGGGCATCCTCCAGGCCGCGATCCGCGCCGTACGGGCGGAGACCGGCGACGAACTGCTGGTCATGTCCGACCTGTGCCTGGACGAGTACACCGACCACGGCCACTGCGGTGTGCTGGACGCGCAGGGCCGTGTCGACAACGACGCGACCCTCGAACGGTATGCCGAGATGGCGCAGGTCCAGGCGGACGCGGGCGCCCATGTGGTGGGCGCCAGCGGCATGATGGACGGCCAGATCGGCGTGATCCGCGAGGCCCTGGACACGATCGGCAAGGAGGACGTGTCGATCCTCGCGTACACGGCGAAGTACTCGTCCGCCTTCTACGGCCCGTTCCGCGAGGCCGTGGGCTCCGCGCTGAAGGGCGACCGCAAGACGTACCAGCAGGACCCGGCCAACGTGCGGGAGGCCCTGCGGGAGCTGGCGCTCGACCTCGAAGAGGGCGCCGACATGGTGATTGTCAAGCCGGCCCTGCCGTATCTGGACGTCCTGGCGCGTATCGCCTCGGAGGTGGCCGTGCCGGTCGCCGCGTACCAGATCTCCGGTGAGTACGCGATGGTCGAGGCGGCGGCGGAGAAGGGCTGGATCGACCGCGACGCGGCGATCATGGAGACCCTGACCGGGATCAGGCGCGCGGGCGCGGGCATGATCCTGACGTACTGGGCCACGGAGGCCGCGGAGAAGCTCGGCGCGCGCTGACCCGGACGGCCGGACGATCGAGGGCTCGGCCGATCGCGCGCGGTGCGGCCGACCGGGTCGACCTGGTCGGCCGGGGGAGCCGAAGCGGGCCGACCGGAAGCCGGCCCAGGCGGGCCGTACCGGCCTACCGCCGTCGGTCGAGCAGTCCGGTCAGGCGTGAGAGGCCGTCGTCCGCGTACCCCTCGGCGATCGCGCGGTCGAGCAGCGCCTGGAAGGGCGTGAAGAGTTCGTCACTGACACCCTGGGCGGCGAAGGCGGCGAGGAGATTGGGGAACGCCTCCTGGTTCACGGCCAGGCTGGAGACGTTCGTGAGGTGCAGCCCCGAGTCGATGGCCTCGGCCCAGTGGGGTGCGCCGTCCAGCATGGCGCCGACCCAGGGCACCAGCAGCTCGGCGAACTCGCCGGCCGGGATGGACTCCGTACGGATCAGGGCGAAGGCCTGGACCACGCCCGCGACCATGCCGTACATGCCGGCGAGCAGGGACAGGTCGTAGAGGGCGGCGAGACCGGGATCGGCGCCGACGTATCTCGTACCGCCGAGGACGGCCAGCGTCTCCCGGTGGGCGTCGAAGGCGGGCCGCGGGCCGCTGTAGAGGATGTACGCCCGCGGGCCCGCGATCATCTGGGGGACGGCCATGATCCCGCCGTCGAGGTACTCCGCGCCCCGCGCGGCCGTCCAGTCGGCGAACTCACGGGCCTGGGCGGGGGTGCCGTTGGTGAGGTTGACGACGGTCCGGCCGGCGAGCCGGTCGGCGACGGGCTCCAGGACCTTGGACACCGTGTCGTACGTGGTGAGACAGACGACGATCAGCGGGCTCGCCTCGACGGCCGCGGCGACGGTCTCGGCGGGCAGGGCGCCCTGGGCGACGAGCGGGCCGGTCTTGGCGGCCGAGCGGTTCCAGACGGTGGTCGAGTGGCCGTTCTGGACGAAGGCGGCGGCGAGGGCGGAGCCCATCATGCCGAGACCGAGGACGGAGACGGAGGTGGTGGAGACGACGGAGACCGGGGTGGTCGGGACCGAGGTTGTCGGGACCGGGACCGAGGACGCCGGGACCGGAGCGGCCGGGGGTGAGGACGCCGGGACGGAGTGCGTGGGCATGCCGATGTGCTCCTTGGAGGATTCCTGGAGGGGGTCGTGTCTCGGGATGCTCTTGATCTTCGTTCCGGGCTCCTGGACGGGCAAGTACCGACTATTCGGTCAGATACTTACCCTCCGGTAAGCGTCGGGGACGCGCTCACCGCGACGTGCTTGCCGCGCTGGACGCGTCCGCGACGCAGACCGACCGAGAGGCCCTGGAGGCCCTAGAGGCGCTCGGGCGACCGGATGCCGAGCAGGGCCAGGCCCTGCTGGAGCGTGCGGGCCGTCAGGTCGCACAGGAACAGACGGTTCTCGACCTGGGCGGGCGTCTGCGCCTTGAGCACCGGGCACTGGTCGTAGAACGTGGTGAAGTGCGACGCGAGCTGGTACAGATACGCCGCCAGCTTGTGCGGCTCGTACGAGGTCGCGACCTCGGCCAGGACCTCGCCGAACTCGTCCACATGCAGACCCAGCGCCCGCTCCGCCGGAGCCAGCGCCAGCTCCGGACGGGCGGCGGGCCGGGTGCCGCCCGCCTTGCGGAGGATCGACTTGATACGGGCGTAGGCGTACTGGAGGTAGACCGACGTGTCGCCGTTCAGCGAGACCATCTGGTCCAGGTCGAACTTGTAGTCCCGTACCGCCGACGTCGACAGGTCCGCGTACTTCACCGCGCCGATACCGACGTGCCAGCCGTTCTCGGTGATCTCCCGCTCGCTGAGACCGGACTTCTCGGCCTTCTCCCGGACGACCGCCGTCGCCCGGTCGACCGCCTCGTCCAGCAGGTCCACCAGCCGTACGGTCTCGCCCTCACGGGTCTTGAACGGCTTGCCGTCCTTGCCGAGGACCGTGCCGAACGCGAGCTGCACGGCGTGCACCCTGTCGTTCAGCCAGCCGGCCCGCCGCGCGGTCTCGAAGACCATCTTGAAGTGCAGCGACTGCCGCGCGTCCACGACGTACAGCAGCGTCGTCGCGTCCAGGCTCAGCACCCGGTCGCGGATCGCGGAGAGGTCGGTGGCCGCGTAGCCGTAACCGCCGTTGGACTTCTTGACGATCAGCGGGACCTGATTGCCGTCGGGTCCCTTCACGTCCTCGAAGAAGACGCAGAGCGCGCCCTCGGAGCGGACCGCGACGCCCGTCTCCTCCAGGATGCGGCAGGTCTCCTCCAGCATGTGGTTGTAGCCGGACTCGCCCACCACGTCGGCGTCGTGGATCTCCATGTCCAGCTTGTCGAAGACCGAGTAGAAGTAGATCTTCGACTCGTCCACGAACCGCTGCCAGAAGGCCCGGGTCTCCTCGTCACCCGCCTGGAGGGCCACCACCCGGTCGCGGGACCGTGCCTTGAACTCCTCGTCGGAGTCGAAGAGCGCGCGCGAGGCCTTGTAGAGCCGGTTCAGGTTCGACATCGCGGTCTCGCCGTCGACGGACGTGTCCGCGCCCGCGCCGTCCGCGCCGGTCGGGGCGCCCGAGCCGGTCCTGTGGTCCAGTTCGTGCGGGTGCTCGATCAGATACTGGATGAGCATGCCGAACTGGGTGCCCCAGTCGCCGATGTGATGGCGCCTGATCACCTTCTCGCCGGTGAACTCCAGGATCTCGACCATCGCCGCGCCGATCACGGCCGACCGTAGATGGCCGACGTGCATCTCCTTGGCCACGTTCGGCTGCGCGTAGTCGATCACCGTCGTGCCCGGCTGCTCCGCGTACGGCACACCGAGCCGGCTGTCCGCCGCGCGGGCCGCGAGCGTCTCGACGATCGCCCGGTCCGTGACGGTGATGTTGAGGAAGCCGGGGCCGGAGACCTCGATGTCCTTGATCACGGCGGGGACGGTCCGATCGGAGCCGGCGGACCCGGCGGCAGCGTCGGCGGCGGTGAGGGCGGAGACGACCCGCGTCGCCAGCTCACGCGGGTTGCCCTTGAGCTGCTTGGCGAGCGCCAGGATGCCGTTGGCCTGGAAGTCGGCCCGGTCGCTTCGGCGCAGCAGCGGGTCCGCGGAGCCGGCCTCCGGCAGAGCTGCCGAGAGGGCGTCCGCGATGCGCTCATCGACGGTCGAAGCGAGGGAAGTGACCGAGGCCATGGGCGGGTGCCGTTCCTGTCGGGTGCGGAGAGCTGCGGTGGGACGGTGACGGGGCTGTGGGGCTGTGCTGGTGGTGCGATGGTGCTGGGTGGTCGGCTGCCAGGAGAGCTGTCCGAGCCGATCCCCGAGCCGGTGTCCGCGACGCCGTACCACCGTCCGGGCGTGTCCGGGCGGCCGTACGAGCTCTCGGAGCATGTACCAGTATCCCATGGGCTCTCAAGGCGTTTTCGCTCTGTCCGAGGGACCTGGGACAATGAGGGTCACCGGTTCCTCATGGCCGCCGGACCTCAGCAGGGCGTAGCAGAAAGAAGGACGTGCCGACCGTGGCTCAGAGCACAGAGACCGACTGGGTCTCCCGTTTCGCGGACGATGTCATCGCCGAGTCGGAGCGGCGTGCGCCTGGCAAACCGGTCGTCGTCGCGTCCGGACTCTCCCCGTCGGGCCCGATCCACCTGGGCAATCTGCGCGAGGTCATGACCCCGCACCTGGTCGCGGACGAGATCCGCCGGCGGGGTCACGAGGTGAGGCACCTCATCTCCTGGGACGACTACGACCGGTACCGCAAGGTGCCCGTGGGCGTTCCCGGTACGGACACGTCCTGGGCCGAGCACATCGGCAGGCCGCTGACGTCGGTGCCGGCGCCCGCCGGATCGGCGTATCCGAACTGGGCCGAGCACTTCAAGGCCGCGATGACCGAGTCGCTGGCCGAGCTGGGCATCGAGTACGACGGGATCAGCCAGACGGAGCAGTACACGTCGGGGGCGTACCGCGAGCAGATCCTGCACGCGATGAGGCACCGCGCCGAGATCGACGCGATCCTCGACCGGTACCGGACGAAGGCCAAGGACACCAAGGACGGTACGGCTGCCACCAAGGACGGCGCGGGCACCGGGGACCAGGCGAAGGGCAAGGTCCCGGCCCAGGCCAAGGGCGGCCGTCAGCAGGTGGAGGAGGCCGAGCTGGAGGCCGAGGAGGGCTCCGGCGCCGCCGCCGAGGACGACGGCAGCGGCGGTTCGGCCGGTTACTTCCCGTACAAGCCGTACTGCGGCGGCTGCGGCAAGGACCTGACCACCGTCACCTCCTACGACGACGCGACGACGGAGCTGACGTACACCTGCTCCGAGTGCGGCTTCTCCGAGACCGTGCGGCTGAGCGAGTTCGACCGCGGCAAGCTGGTCTGGAAGGTCGACTGGCCGATGCGCTGGGCGTACGAGGGCGTGATCTTCGAGCCGTCCGGTGTCGACCACTCCTCACCGGGGTCGTCGTTCGTCGTCGGCGGGCAGATCGTGCGCGAGGTCTTCGACGGGGTGCAGCCGATCGGCCCGATGTACGCGTTCGTCGGGATCTCCGGGATGGCGAAGATGTCGTCCAGCAAGGGCGGGGTGCCGACCCCGGCCGACGCGCTGAAGATCATGGAGGCGCCGCTGCTGCGCTGGCTCTACGCACGGCGCAGGCCCAACCAGTCGTTCAAGATCGCCTTCGACCAGGAGATCCAGCGGCTGTACGACGAGTGGGACGCGCTGGAGCGCAAGGTCGCGGACGGTTCCGTGCTGCCGGCCGACGCCTCGGCGTACGCGCGCGCCACGGGCACGGCCGCCGGCGCCCTGCCGAGCACGCCGCGCCCGCTGCCGTACCGCACGCTGGCCTCGGTCGTGGACATCACGGCCGGTGCCGAGGAGCAGACCCTGCGGATCCTGAGCGAGCTCGACCCGGCGCGTCCGCTGACCTCGCTCGACGAGGCGCGTCCCCGGCTGGACCGCGCCGAGAACTGGATCACCAGCCAGGTGCCGGCCGAGGCGCGGACGATCGTGCGCTCCGAGCCCGACCACGAGCTGCTGGACTCGCTGGACGAGCAGGCGCGGGAGTCGCTGCGGCTGCTGCTGGAGGGGCTGGACGGCCACTGGTCGCTGGACGGGCTGACCACGCTCGTCTACGGGGTGCCGAAGGTGCTGGCGGGCCTGGAGCCCGACGCCAAGCCGACGGCGGAGCTGAAGGTGGCGCAGCGGTCGTTCTTCGCGCTGCTCTACCGGCTGCTGGTGGGCCGGGACACCGGGCCGCGGCTTCCCACGCTGCTGCTGGCGGTGGGGGCGGACCGGGTGCGGAAGCTGCTCGGCGCCTGAGCCCGCCGCCGGGGCTCGCCCTGGCGTGCGGACTACGGGAGTACGGGTTTGCGGGACCGCGTGAGTCTGCTTGGCGGGAGGCGGGGAGTCGGGTCCCTGCTTCCCGCTCGGGCGGCTTCCCCGCTCAGGTGACTTCCCCGCTCAGGTGATTTCCCGCGTACGCGGCTTCCCGTTCACGCGATGTGCTCCTCGTCCAGTTCCGCCTGGTACCGGAGGGGGAAGTCGCGCAGATAGGGCCGGAGGGAACTGTCGGACAGCGGGCCGCCGTTGCGTCCGGTGATGCTGTACAGGTCCATCAGGTAGAGGCCGAACTGCCGGGTGGTGGGAAAGACGTTGTTCTCGCTGATGTACTTCTTGAAGGCCGTGTAGTACGCCTCTTCCCGGGGGACGTCGTCGGGCAGGTTCGGAGCGGAGAGCTCCTCGGACTGCTCCTGGTCCGGGGCGGGGGGAGCGGCCTCGTCGGGTTCGGGCTGCTGCTGGGCCTGCACCGGCCCGCGCTGCCCGGGTGCTCCGCCGAGCGGACGGCGTACCGGACCCGCGGGGCCCTGGGGGATCATCACCGGCGTGGGTTCGAAGCCCTCCACGAACGTGGGGTTGTAGGCGCCCTCGTACGGGCCCTCCGGGACCTGCGGCGCCGCGAACCACGGGCTGATGTGGTTCGGGGGATCGACCGCGAACTGGGGCTCGGCATCGGGCTGTTGCTGTTGCTGGTAGGGCTGCTGGGGTTGTGGCGGCTGCTGGGGCTGCGGCTGTTGGCCCTGCCGGTTCTGCTGCTGAACCTGCTGTGGCTGGACCTGTTGCGGCTGGACCGGCTGAGGCTGGACCGGCTGAGGCTGCTGGACCTGCTGGACCTGCTGGGGCCCCGGTGCGGGCGCTGCTGTCTGCGCCTGGGCCGGGAGTTGGGCCTGTGTCTGGGGCTGGGCCTGGGTCTGGGTTCCGGGGTCGGCGGGTATCTCGGCGCGGGCCTGCGGGAGTTCGGGCTTCTGCGGCGCGGGCGGCAGCAGCACCGGTTCGATACCGGCGGCGGCCAGACCCGAGGGCGCGGTGTCCGCGAGCGGTACGCCGTACTTGGCGAGCCGCAGCGGCATCAGCGCCTCGATGGGGGCCTTGCGGCGCCAGTTGCGGCCGAACCTGGCCTGGAGGCGCGACTGGTAGATGAGCCGGTCCTGTTCGAGCTTGATGACCTGTTCGTACGACCGCAGCTCCCACAGCTTCATCCTGCGCCACAGCATGAACGTGGGGCCGGGCGAGAGCAGCCAGCGGGTGAGCCGCACGCCCTCCATGTGCTTGTCGGCGGTGATGTCCGCGATCCGGCCGACCGCGTGCCGCGCGGCCTCGACCGAGACGATGAAGAGGAGCGGGATCACCCCGTGCATACCGACGCCCAGCGGGTCCGGCCAGGCCGCCGCGCCGTTGAAGGCGATGGTGGCGGTGGTCAGGACCCATGCCGACTGGCGCAGCAGCGGGAAGGGGATACGGATCCAGGTCAGCAGGAGGTCGAGCGCGAGCAGGACGCAGATGCCCGCGTCGATACCGATCGGGAAGACCAGTGCGAACTGCCCGAAGCCCTTCTCCTCCGCGAGTTCGCGTACGGCGGCGTAGGACCCCGCGAAGCCGATAGCGGCGATGATGACCGCTCCGAAGACCACGACTCCGATGAGTATCCGGTGCGTGCGTGTGAGCTGCATCGCGGCCACCCGCGATCCCCTCCCGTAATCGACTCCTCATGACGCCGTGCGGCGCCCGGTGACGCCGTGTTCGACGTCGGGCAGTCGGTCAGGTACTCGACAATCGGTACCCGACGGCCGACATCCGGCGGGCACAGCCTGGCACATGTGTGCGCATGGCGTGGCGCGGGGAGCGGAGCCGGGCCCTCGGAAGAGGGCCGGGCCCCGTGGAAAAGCGGAGAAAACACCCGGCGCGGGCGCGGTCGCGGAACCGTGGAGTTCGTTTCGTGACCGCGGGATCCGCATCCGCTCCACGGATTGTGCGCGCCGTGTGCCTATTCGGCCTTGGCGGACTCCTGGGCGGCGGACTCACCGGTGGCGGGCGTCTGCCCGGAGCCGACGGACACGGCCGTCACCGCTTCCTTGGCCGCCGCCACGGCGTCCTTCGACATGTCGGCGACGCCGGGCGACTTCGCGCCCGCGTAGCCCGCGCCGTTGTAGGTCAGGGTCACGACGACGTTCTCCGTGCGGGCCACGACCGTCGCGTACGCGAAGTCCTCGCCGGTCTTGGTGAGCGAGTACGTGATCGTCGTCGCCTCGCTGCCGATACCGCTCGCCGGAGCCGCCTTGAGCTCCTTGGCGCCCTCCGTGCCCTTGGCCCCCGCGAGCTCCTTCGTGTAGTACTCGGTGGCGCGCTCGGCGCCGCTGCCGAGCGTCACGTCGGAGTCGTAACGGGTCAGGGAGACATCGAGCCAGCGGTACTGCGAGCCCTTGACGCCGTTGTCGTCCAGACCGTTCCACGAGCAGCTCGCACGCGCGGTGATGTCGCTGGACTTGCCGGCCGAACCGCCCTTGATCTTGGCCTTCGGCACGAGCGAGTCGATCGTCTTGCGGCCGAGCGTCGCGCAGGCGTCGGGCAGCCCGGTGAACTTGGCCGGGGCGACGGTCGCGGACGGCCGGGCGGTCGGGCTCGTGGACGAGCCGTCGGCGTCGCCGCTGCCGTCGCCCGGGTCGGACGAGCAGCCGGCGACGACGAGCATCACCGGAACGGCTGCGCAGGCGAGTATGCGGGTGAGTCGCGAGGCTGATCGGTGCATGGTTCCTTCACTCGGTCGTTCGTTCGGCCGGTCATTCGTACGACCATTCTTCGTACGGTCCGATCGGCCACGGTAACCGGCGAGCCGCGGCCATGGGGCCGGAAACCGTTCCGGAGCCAACCCCGGACCCTCCCGGAGCCGGGGTCGTCCCCGGCCGGCGAGCGGCCGGGGGAGGCGGACGGAGCCGCTACTCGTCGAGCTCTTCGGCGAGTGTCCTGGCCAGTTCCTGCGCCCTGTCCTGCAGTTCTCCGCTGTCGGGCGCGCCGCCGGCGAGCGCGGGCTGCTCGGTGTACCGGACGGTCACGATCACATTGGATGTGCGGAACACCACGCTCACCGTGCGGTGCTGGGCGGCCGAACCGGAGCGCGCGAGGACGTCGTCCAGGAAGGCGGCGTCGCCGAGGCCGTCCAGGATGCGGGGCTCCAGGCCCTCGGCGGGCGGGGTCTCGGAGGGCGATCCCGCCGTTCCGGGCGTTCCGGGCGACGGCGAGGTGCCGCCGGAGGGAACGGTCGGCGCGGAGGGGCCGGTCTGTGTCGTTGTGTTCGGGTTCGCGCCGGTGCCGGAGCCGGCGGCGTCGGGGTCGCCGTTCTTGGGGCCGCCGTTCCCGGGATCGGTGGCCGATCCGGTGGCGGGGGACGACCCGCCGGCCGTACCGGGCGTGGTTCCGGTGCTCGTGCCGCTCGGTGGCGGCAGCGCGGCGGAGGTCTCCTTCTTCGTGTAGACCTCCTGCGCCCGGTCGTCGTCGCTCACGGCCGGGTCGTACGACACCACGCGTTCCAGATCGATCACGAGCTGGTGGGAGGCGTCGGCGCCGTCGGCCTTCCAGCTGCAGCCGACGCGGCGGTCCGTGTCGTACGTCACGGCGGCGGTGCCCCCGTACACCTTCGTCTGCTGGTCCTCGGGGAGCGAGGCCGCGCCGGGGAGCAGATCCTTGAGCATGGAGCGCGGTACGGCGCCGCAGGGCTCGCGGAGCGTGCGGTACTTGCCGGGGGCTGCCGCGGTCGCGGCGGTGGGACTGCCCGCCTTGGGGTCGGCGGCCGAGCCGCCGTCCGCGCCGCCGCCGGAGCAACCCGCGACGACCGCCACGAGGAGCGCCGCCAGGCCGGGTAGGTACGCGTGTCGCGCCTTGGGCTGCACGGTCCCGGGCTCCCTTCTGTACGGGGGTTCCGCGCGGGGTTCCGCGCGAAAACTGCTTGCCGCCGGATGACGGTCGATGGACACAATGTCTATCGCACGCACCGCCGTCGACGCTGGTCGGCTGTCTCCTTTGACGGCCCTGGTTCCGGTTTTTGCGTTATTCAGACTTTCGGGGGAATCGAGGGGTTATGTCGTATGTAGAGATACCGGGCGCGAAGGTCCCGATCCGTATGTGGGCGGATCCCGCGGCGGTCGACGAGGGCGCGATGCGGCAGCTCCACAATGTTGCCACCCTGCCCTGGATCAAGGGCCTGGCCGTCATGCCGGACGTCCACTACGGCAAGGGCGCGACGGTCGGTTCGGTGATCGCGATGCACGGCGCGGTCTGCCCGGCGGCGGTGGGCGTGGACATCGGCTGCGGAATGTCGGCGGTGAAGACGTCCCTGACGGCGAACGATCTGCCGGGCGATCTCTCCCGCCTCCGCTCCAAGATCGAACAGGCCATCCCGGTGGGCCGCGGTCTGCACGACACCCCGGTCGACCCGGGCCGGATGCACGGCTTCCCGACGGCGGGCTGGGACGACTTCTGGCAGCGGTTCGGGGGAGTGGCCGATTCGGTCAAATTCCGCGAGGAACGTGCCACGAAGCAGATGGGAACGCTCGGCGCGGGAAATCACCACCTCGAAGTCAGTGTCGATTCGCAGGGCTCGGTCTGGCTCACGCTCCACTCCGGTTCGCGGAACATCGGCAAGGAACTGGCCGAACACCACATCGGAGTGGCGCAGAAGCTCGCGCACAACCAGGGGCTCGTCGACCGTGATCTGGCCGTTTTCGTCGCGGACACCCCGCAGATGGCGGCGTACAGGAACGATCTCTTCTGGGCGCAGGAGTACGCGAAGTACAACCGCGCGATCATGATGGGGCTTCTGAAGGACGTGATCCGCAAGGAGTTCAAGAAGGCCCGGGTCACGTTCGAGCAGGAGATCAGCTGCCATCACAACTATGTCGCCGAGGAGCGGTACGACGGCATGGATCTGCTGGTGACGCGGAAGGGCGCGATCCGCGCGGGTTCCGGCGACTACGGGATCATCCCCGGCTCCATGGCCACGGGCACGTACATCGTCAAGGGACTCGGCAACACCGCGGCCTTCAACTCCGCCTCCCACGGCGCCGGCCGGCGCCTGAGCAGGAACGCGGCGAAGCGGCGCTACTCGACACGGGATCTGGAGGAGCAGACGCGGGGCGTGGAGTGCCGTAAGGACGCGGGTGTGGTGGACGAGATCCCGGCCGCGTACAAGCCGATCGAGCAGGTCATCGATCAGCAGCGGGACCTGGTCGAGGTGGTGGAGAAGCTCAAGCAGGTCATCTGCGTGAAGGGCTGAGCCGTGTGCGGGACCGGGCCGTGTGCGGGACCGGGTCGTGTGCGGGACCGGGCCGTTCGAAGGGCTGAGCCTTGAAGGGCTGAGCCGAGTGAAGGCTCAGCGCCGTGCGCGGCGGGCTCGCGTCCGGCCGACGGAGCCCGCCTTCCTCGGTGGTGGGGTCCGGGGGGTCAGAGTTCTCGGTGGACCTTGGTGTTGGACGCCTGGGCGCGGGGGCGGACCACCAGGAGGTCGATGTTGACGTGGCTGGGGCGGGTGACCGCCCAGGTGATCGTGTCGGCCACGTCGTCGGCGGTGAGGGGCTCCGCGACGCCCGCGTAGACCTTCGCCGCCTTCTCGGTGTCGCCGTGGAAGCGGGTGGTCGCGAACTCCTCCGTCTTGACCATTCCGGGAGCGATCTCGATCACCCGGACCGGAGTGCCGACGATTTCCAGGCGGAGGGTCTCGGCGAGGACATGGGCGCCGTGTTTGGCGGCCACATAACCCGCACCCCCCTCATAGGTGCCGTGACCGGCGGTGGAGGACAGGACGACGACCGTTCCGTCGCCGCTCGCGGTGAGGGCGGGCAGCAGGGCCTGGGTGAGGTTCAGCGTGCCGAGGACGTTCGTCTCGTACATCTGACGCCAGTCGGCCGGGTCGCCGGTGGCCACCGGATCGGCGCCGAGCGCGCCACCGGCGTTGTTGACCAGGACGTTCACGGACGGGAAGCCGCTGAGCCCGGCGGCGAAGGCGTCGACGGCCGCGCGGTCGGTGACATCGAGGGTGAAGGCGGTGGCGAGATGACCCGCGGCGGTGATCTCCGCCGCGAGCGCCTCGATACGGTCCTTGCGGCGGGCGGTGACGACGACGTGATGGCCGGCCGCGGCGAGTTGCCGCGCGGTGGCGGCACCGATGCCGCTGCTCGCTCCGGTGATGACGGCGATGGGGGTCCCCGCGGCGGTCATGACGTACTCCTCGCGCGTGTGATCGATGTGGGGTCAGGATAGGCAGGAGGGACGGGCGGGCGTGCCGTTCGTCCGAAGCACGGACCGGTGGGCGGCCCCGCGCGTGAGAGCCGCGTGAGCCGACTGCGGCACGGGGCGCCGGTGAGGACCGCGTGAGGCCGGCCGTCGCGCGGGGCGCCGGTCGTGCGCGGGACCGCGCGGCCGACGGTTCAGTGGCTGCGGGGCGCGTACATGATCAGTGCCATACCGGCCAGGCACACCAGCGCTCCCGTCACGTCCCAGCGGTCCGGCCGGTAGCCGTCGGCGACCATGCCCCAGGCGATCGAGCCCGCGACGAAGATCCCGCCGTACGCGGCGAGGATGCGGCCGAACTCGCCGTCGGGCTGGAGCGTCGCGACAAAGCCGTACGCGCCCAGGGCGATGACTCCGGCGCCGATCCAGATCCAGCCCCGGCCGCCACCTCCGCCGCCGTCACCGCGCACTCCCTGCCAGACGAGCCAGGCGCCGCCGATCTCGAAGACGGCGGCGAGCAGGAAGAGGGTGACGGAGCGGAGCACAAGCATGCGAACAGCCTGCCACGCGGGTGAACGCGGAGGCGTCGGGGTGACGTGGTGACGTGGTGACGTGGTGACGGAGCAGGGTGGCAGCGCCACGGCGGTCGCGCGCGGCTCCGCCGCTATGCCGCCGCGTCGCCGAACTCCCGTACCGCCTCCTCCACGATCGCCGCCAGCCGGGCGTGGTGCGCGCCCCGCCAGTACACCCGGCCGCAGGTCCGGCACTGCGCGAACACGTCGTACGCACGCTGTGTGCCGTGTTCCAGCCGCTCCTGGACGGAGTCCTTGTCGGCGGGGCCCAGTTCGCCGTTGCAGGCGGTGCAGCGTGTCCAGGGCGCGAGGGCGGGCGCGAAGCGCTCCAGTACGTCCCGGAGCTGGTCGTCCGGGCGGTCGCTGTAGATGTACGCCCCGGCCCAGATCTCGCGCCGCCGCAGCAGCCCGCGGTCCCGGGACAGCATCACGCGGCGCTCCGCGGCGGAGAGGGTGGCCAGCGCCGGATCCCCGAGGTCCGCGCTTTCGTACGCCGCGTCGACACCCAGCAGCCGCAGCCGTCGGGCGAGCGTGCCGAGATGGACGTCCAGCAGGAAGCGCAGGGGCGCGCCCGGCACATGCTGCGGTCGGCTCACGGCCCGTACCTCGACCGTCTCGCCCGCGGCGGGGATGTGCGCGACAGGCACCTCGCGGCCGTCGACGAGCAGTGCCCCGACCTCGGTGAGGGGGACGCCGAGCGATTCGACGTCATGGCCGAGTGTGGACTTGCCGTCGGTGACCACGGTCGTACGTCCCTGGCGCCGCTCGGCCGCCACGAAGAGGCGCAGCTCAGGGGCGAAGCTGATCTGGATCTCCGGTCCGTTCACGCCGTCAGGATGTCATTGGAGGCGGGGAGCGGGCCAGGCCATTCCGGGGCGGCGGGGCAGGCGTGGTGTCATTCGGCTGCGGCGGTTTCGGCGGTTTCGGGGCCGGGCCCGATGTCGGTCCCGAGGTCCAGCCGCCAGTCGTTGCAGCGCATCACCTGCCCCGGCGGGAACTCGAAGTCGCATTCGCCCCGGAGGGAGAAGCCCGCCTTGCGGCACAGCCGGTTCGACGGCGGATTGCCCACGGACGGGAAAGCGTGCAGATAGCGATGCTTCTTCTCGGCCCGCGCCTGTTCCGCCACGGCCGTGGCCGCGGCGACGGCGATGCCCTGCCCCTGGAACGCGGTGAGGATTCCCCAGCCCGCCTCGTACACCTCCTGTCCCTGCCAGGTCTTCTCCCAGAAACCGATCGCGCCGACCGACTCACCGCCGGGCAGCAGCACGACGCGGAACATACGGCCCTTGCCCGTCCGGTCCGCGTTCAGATCGACATACCGTCTGTGCCGTTTCACAAGCTGTTCCTCCGTCTCGGGGCCGCCGAGATGGGTCATCATTTCGGGCGCGTTCGCCGCGCGGAGAAGGCCGAGATCGCCCTCCGACCACGGTTCGAGCCGCACTTGCGGTGTTTTGATCTCCATGTCCAGCACTGTAGGACGCGGGTCTGACACATGAGCCGGAGCTGTGCGCGGGGGCGTGGAGGCGGACGGTTCAGAGGCCCGAGCGGCCGTACGCCGTGGGCGGTACCCCGACCGTCGCCGTGAAGTCGCGCACGAGATGGGCCTGGTCGCTGTAGCCGAGTTCGGAGGCCGGCTCCGCCCGTCGACCTGTCGGGGGGGGCTTCGGGGAGCCGGTGCCGGTGGCGGAGGACGCCGGTCCGTTCGAGGTGCTGCTGGCCGCGACGGGACGTGACCCGTACTGGAGAGTCGCCCCTAGCGTCCCGGGACCTTCCGCGGTCCCTCCGCGGTCCGTCCATGGACCTTCCGGTCCTTCCACGGACCGCTGCGGACCTTCGCAGTCCTTCCACGGACCTTCTGCGGTCGTTCGCCCTTCCACCGTCCGTGTTCCTCAAACCGAACTGGCGAACTATCGCACTCCTGGACTGAACGTGTATTCGGCGGGCAGACGTTCTGGCAGACACCGCGAACGGCGGCGAACGTGGTGAGAAGGGGCGGACATGGAGATCTCCGGCATTTTCACGGCCATCGTGATCGGCATCGTCATCGGTGTGCTGGGACGGCTCGTTGTTCCCGGGCGCCAGCACATCGGGATCCTGTGGACGATCGTCGTCGGTATCGTCGCGGCCCTGATCGGTACGGCTCTGGCGGCGGCCGTCGGTGTCGCGAACACGGACGGTCCCGACTGGATCGAGTGGATAATCCAGATCGGTCTGGCGGCGGTGGGTGTCGCCGCGCTGGACCGGGCCAAGGCACGCCACTGACCGGCCTCGCCGGGGTGTACGGCACCGGGGTCGAGCGCGTGGTCCCTCGTGAGGTCCTCGGTGAGGTCCTCAGGGTGCGGCGGTGTGCGTGTGCAGGGGACGGCCGCCGAGCAGGTTCCAGCGGCCCGTGCGTCCGCTGAGTTCGGTGAGGGACAGAGGCAGTACGTCGATCCTCCAGAACGACCCCGGGGAGGCACCGAGGGCGTGGACGGCCGCGGCGCGGATGATGTCGGGTTCCGCCACGGCGACGACCCGCGCGCCCGGGTCCTCGCCGGAGCCGGAGCCGGAGCCGAGGTTGTCGAGCCAGTGGCCGACACGGGTATGGAGGGTGAGCAAGGACTCTCCGCCATGGGGCGCGGACGCGGGATCGGAGAGCCAGGCGGCCACGGACTCCGGTTCCTCGGCGGCCACTTCATCGAGGGTTCTGCGCTGCCAGCGGCCCATCGCGCAGGGCGCGAGGTCGGACAGCGGCTTGGCGTCCAGGCCGAGGATCTCGGCGGTGCGGCGACATCGGTGGGAGGGGGAGACATAGAGGGCGGTGGCGCGCGGGAAGGTCTCCCGTACGGCTTCGGCCTGGCGCAGCCCGAGGGGATCGAGGGCGTCGGAGGCGCTGTCCTGGCCGGTGTCCGGAGTCGGTTCCGCAGCGCCGAGGTCGGTGCTCGCCGGGAAGCGGGCCTCGCGCAGGGCCGTGCTGATGGCCGGTGAGATGAGCATCACCCGGGTCGTCATACGGCTCTCCTCGCTTGGGTTCTGGCGGTTGTCGCAGGCCGGCGCCGGTCGAGGACCCCTTGGCCCTTCTGCCGGTTCGCGATACCTTCACGTCGATATCACGACGGCGGGACGGAAGTCCGGTGAGAGTCCGGCACGGTCGCGCCACTGTATGCCGGGTGTCGTACGCGCGTCAGCGCGACGGGATCCGGTCAGTCAGACCCGACGGCCGTCGTTCGAGCTCCACCGAATGGGACGCGAGTTCCCGAGGGAGGTTCCGCCATGGCTGAGGCCATAGCCCCGCCGACTGTTTCCCCCGTCAGTGTCGACGTCACCCCGCTTCCACTGCGCGCGGTTCTGCCGTGGGCGGTGTTCGTGGGCACGCTGATGCTGGTGCTGCTCTACTTCGTCGGCGCCGAGCAGGGCGCGACGTCGGTGTTCTCGGGTGAGGGTGTGCACGAATGGGTGCACGACGGCCGTCATCTGCTCGGCTTTCCCTGCCACTGAGCGCTGACGGAGATCACGCACATGCATGCCTCCACCGTCAGAACCCTCCTGGTCCGCGGCATGATCGCGGGTGTGCTGGCCGGGCTCTTCGCGTTCGCGCTGGCGTATCTGGCCGGTGAGCCCTCCGTTCGGGACTCCATCGCGCTGGAGGAGACCCAGTCGGCGCCGGCGGCCGAGCACGCGCCCGCGGCCGGATCGGCGCACGAGCACGCGGAAGAAGAGGAGGAACTGGTCAGCCGACCGGTCCAGTCGACGTTCGGGCTGGCCACCGGTGTCCTGGTGTACGGAGTGGCCCTGGGCGGAATCGCCTCGCTGGTCTTCTCCGTCTGTCTGGGCAGGATCGGCGCATTCGGACCGAGGGCGACCGCGGCGCTGGTCGCGGGAGCGGCCTTCACCACGGTCTATCTGGTGCCGTTCCTGAAGTATCCGGCGACCCCGCCCGCGGTGGGCAACCCGGACACCATCGGTCGGCGCACCACGCTGTTCTTCCTGATGATCGTGCTCAGCGTGCTGCTGGCCGTCGTCGCCGTCATCGCGGGCAGAAGGCTCGCTCCGAAGCTGGGCAACTGGAACGCGTCCGTCGTCGCCGGCGGCGGTTATGTCGTCGCCGTGGCGGTCGCCTGTCTTGTTCTGCCCGCCAACACCGATGCCGTTCGGGAAACCTTCCCGGCTGCTCTTCTCTGGGAATTCCGGCTGGCCTCGGTCGCCGTACAGGCGCTGCTGTGGACGGCCTTCGGGCTGATCTTCGGCGCGCTGGCCGAACGGGTGCTCCAGCCCGGCGGCCGGGGCGCCTCCGTCGTGAGGGCGGACGCCGATGGAGTCACCTCGCCGGTGAGGACCGCCGGCTGAACGACGGACGCGGAGAGGCGCGGGCCCGCCGTAGTCAGTCGCGCGGGCCCGCCGGGGGCTGGAGATGACGGGACAGTAGAGTGTGGGGCCGGTCTTTCCCCAGCTCAGAAGCACAGAGGTGTATCGCAGTGAGCGCAGCGCCCTCTTCCGCTTCGTCCCTGCCGGCGGTGACCGCAGGGCAGGTGGTGACCGTCGTGGGGATCGGTGCCGACGGCTGGGCGGGGCTCACCGGCGTGGGGCGTGAGGCTCTGCGGGCGGCCGAGGTGGTGGTCGGCGGGGCACGGCAGCTGGCACTCCTGCCGCAGGACGAGTGCGTGGGGGAGCGGGTGGTGTGGCCGTCGCCGCTGCGGCCCGCCGTCCCCCGGCTGCTCGCGGCCCACGCGGGCCGGCGGATCTGTGTGCTGGCGAGCGGGGACCCGATGTTCCACGGGATCGGACGGACCCTCGCCGAGGTGGTGGGGGCCGGGGCGCTGCGGGTTCTGCCGCATCCGTCGTCCGTGTCGTACGCCTGTGCCCGGCTCGGCTGGCCGGTGGAGGACACGGAGGTCGTCACCCTGGTCGGCCGTCCCGCCGAGCGGCTCGCCGCCGCCCTCCACGACGGCCGCCGGGTGCTGGTGCTCAGCGCGGGCGCGGCGACACCGGCCGAGGTGGCGGCGCTGCTGCGGGACCGGGGTTTCGGGCCGAGCCGTATGCACGTACTCGAACAACTCGGCGCCGGGAAGCGGGAACGGCGTATCGAGGGTCTCGCACGGGACTGGGCCGAGCCGGCCGGCGATCCGCTCAACGTCGTCGCCGTCGAGTGCCGTCGCTCGCCGGACGCGGTGCGGCTCGGCGCCGTACCGGGCCTGCCGGACGCCGCGTACGAACACGACGGCCAGCTCACCAAGCGCCATGTCCGGGCCGCCACGCTGGGCGCGCTGGCGCCCGCGCCGGGAGAACTGCTGTGGGACGTCGGCGGCGGGTCGGGTTCGATCGCCGTCGAGTGGATGCGTACGCACCGGTCGTGCCGCGCGGTGTCGGTTGAGCGGGATCCGGCACGGGCGGCACGGATCGGGCGCAACGCGCGGGCGCTCGGCGTGCCCGGTCTGCGGGTCGTCACCGGTGCCGCGCCCGAGGCGCTGGCGGGACTGCCGGTGCCGGACGCGGTGTTCGTCGGGGGCGGGCTGACCGTGCCGGGGCTGCTGGACGCCTGCTGGGAGGCGCTGCCGGTGGGCGGCAGGCTGGTCGCCAACACGGTGACGCTGGAGTCCGAGGCGCTGCTGGCCGAGCGGTACCGCCGCTTCGGCGGCGAACTGGTACGGCTGGCGGTCGCGCACGCCGTGCCGGTGGGCGGGTTCACGGGCTGGCGGCAGGCGATGCCGGTGACGCAGTGGGCGGTCGTCAAGGGCCCCGGCCCGAGCCCGGGCCCGGATGTGGACACAGACACAGACACAGACGCGGGTGCGGGCGTGGACATGGACGCGGCTCAGGGCTCTCCGTACGTTCCCTCAGGAGGTCAACGATGACGGTGTACTTCATCGGCGCCGGCCCCGGCGCCGCCGACCTGATCACGGTGCGGGGCGCTCGCAGGCTCGCCGCGTGCGGGGTGTGTCTGTACGCGGGCAGCCTGGTTCCGCGCGAGCTGCTGGCCGAGTGCCCGCCGGACGCGCGGCTGATCGACACCGCGCGGATGGATCTGGACGCGATCACGGCCGAACTGGTCCGGGCCCACGAGGAGGGCCAGGACGTCGCCCGGCTGCACTCCGGCGACCCGTCGGTCTTCAGCGCGGTCGCGGAGCAGATGCGGCGGCTGGACGCGGCGGGCGTGCCGTACGAGGTGGTGCCGGGTGTTCCGGCCTTCGCCGCCGCGGCGGCGGCGCTGAAGCGTGAGCTGACGGTGCCGACGGTCGGTCAGACGGTGATCCTGACCAGGATCGCCCAGCGCGCCACCCCGATGCCCGAGGGCGAGGACCTGGCGACGCTCGGCCGCAGCGGCGCGCTGCTGGTGCTCCACCTCGCGGCGGGATACGTGGACCGGGTGGTCCGGGAACTGCTCCCGCACTACGGCGCGGACTGCCCGGTCGCGGTGGTCGCGATGGCCAGCCGCCCCGACGAGCTGATCCTGCGCGGCACGCTGGACGACATCGCGGCACAGATGAAGGAGGCGGGCGTGGTGCGGACGGCGGTGATCATGGTGGGCCGCACGCTGGGAGCGGAACAGTTCCGGGACAGCCACCTGTACTCACCGGAGAGGGAACGCCCTCACGTGTGCTGACGGGTGTACGCGTACCCGACGCGGCAGGAGCGCACGATGTGGACGCGATCCGCGCATCGACGGACAGGCCGGGAACTCCGCTCCCCGCGCGTGCGGGCGGCGCCGCCGGCAGTCCCCGCGCGTACGGCACGTACGCCCCCGCATACGGCCGGCGCGCCGCAGGACCTACCTCGGCTCGCCGCGGCCCACCACCGTGCCCGCTCTGTCGACGCAGATGACGTCGACCAGCACCGGTGCCCCGCGCAGTACTCTCAGGGCCTCGTCACGGGCCCTCGCCGCGACCATGTCACCCAGCGGGATGCCCCGGGACCGGCACAGCTGAAGCGCGGCCAGGCCCGTGTTGGCCTCGGACACCTCCGTTGCCAGGGCGGTGTCCGCGCCCGCGTCCCTGGCCAGTCCGGCCAGGAAGGACTTGTCCACCTGGGAGCGGGACGAGTGGAGGTCCAGATGGCCCGCGGCCAGTTTGGAGAGTTTGGCGAAGCCGCCGCAGAGGGTGAGCCGGGGGACCGGATGGCGGCGGAGATAGGTGAGGACCGCGCCGGCGAAGTCGCCCATGTCCAGCAGGGCGTCCTCGGGCAGGGCGTATTCGGCGCGGACGGTCTGCTCGGAGGTCGAGCCCGTGCAGCCCGCCACATGCGTACGGCCCGCCGCGCGGGCCACATCCACGCCCCGGCGGATGGAGTCGATCCAGGCCGAGCAGGAGTACGGGACCACGATGCCCGTCGTACCGAGGATGGACAGGCCGCCCAGGATGCCCAGTCTCGGGTTCCAGGTGGAGCGGGCGATCTCCTCGCCGTTGTCGACCGAGACCGTTATCTCCACGTCGCCCGTGCCGCCGTGGAGCTCCGCCACCTCCGCCACCTGCGCGCGCATCAACTGACGCGGCACCGGGTTGATCGCCGGTTCGCCCACCGCCAGCGGCAGTCCCGGGCGCGTGACCGTCCCCACTCCCGGACCGGCGCGGAAGACGACGCCCGAGCCCGGCGGCAGCAGGCGTACGGTCGAGCGGATCAGGGCGCCGTGCGTGACGTCCGGATCGTCGCCCGCGTCCTTGACCACCCCGGCCGTCGCCCAGGCCCCGGACCGTCCCTGAGCCGGTCCTCGGGCCGGCTCCCGGGGCGGTTCCCCGGCCAGTTCCGCCACGGCCAGCGCGAAGCTCGGTGTCTGGCCCTTGGGGAGGACGATCGTCACCGGGTCGGGGAACCGGGCCGTCAGCAGGGCGGTGTACGCCGCCCTCGTCGCCGCCGTCGCGCACGCACCCGTCGTCCAGCCGTGCCGTAGCCCCGTGTGCTTGAGCTGGGCTCCGCGCCCGCCCGCTGTTCCTGGCCCGCCGGACACATGGTCCCCTTGTCGTATTCGTTGTCCGCTTCGTGGTGCGCCTCAGACAGGGAAGACTCGCCGCCGATGAGTGAACCGTTCCATGTGCTGATCCTCGGTGGGACCACCGAGTCGCGCCGCCTCGCCGAGATCCTGTACGGCCACGACGGCACGTATCGCCACCGTGGCGCCGGTACGTACGACCACGGCGGTACGTACGACCACGGCGGTACGTACGGTCCCGGCAGTGCGTACGGTCCCGGGCTCCGGGTCACCAGTTCCCTCGCCGGGCGCGTCACCCGGCCCGTACCGCCGCCGGGAGAGATCCGGATCGGCGGGTTCGGCGGCGCCGAAGGGCTGGCGCGCTGGCTGCGCGAGCATCGCGTGGACGCGCTCATCGACGCCACCCATCCCTTCGCCGCGACGATCAGTCGGAACGCGGCGCTCGCCGCCGCCGGGGCCCATGTTCCCCTGCTGGCGGTGCGCCGTCCCTCGTGGGTGCCGGTCGCGGGCGACGACTGGCATCCGGTCGATTCGTTGACGCAGGCCGCCGAGGCGCTGGCCGCGCTGCCGTCGTTTCCCGGGCGCCGACGCCGGGTCTTCCTCACCACCGGACGGACGGGGCTCGCCGCCTTCGCCCGCCTCGACGCGCTGTGGTTCCTCGTACGGTCCGTGGACGCGCCCGAACCGCCGTACCCCGCCCGTATGGAGACGGTCCTCGACCGTGGTCCCTTCACGCTCGACGGGGAGCGGGAACTCCTGCGCCGCCATCGCATCGACACCGTCGTGACCAAGGACAGCGGCGGCGCGGCCACCGCGCCCAAACTCACCGCCGCCCGTGAGGCCGCACTGCCCGTCGTCGTCGTCCGCCGGCCGCCTACGCCGGAGGGCGTGGCCGTGGTGGGCAGCGCGGCGGAGGCGGTCGCGTGGCTGCGTCAGCTCTCCGGGACCGGGCCCGGGTCCGGACCGGGGTCCGAGGGACCGGGGTCCGAGGCGCCGGGGTCCGGTGCGCTTCGGCCCGGCGTACCCGGTCCCTCCGGCGACCGGGAGGAGATCGTCTGGACACCGCGCCGCTATCCGGACGCGCGGTCGCCGGAGGGACCGGG
>NZ_MAUD01000216.1 GCF_001700515.1 Streptomyces lushanensis | reverse complement strand
TGGCGGATGCCGCGCGCGCGGAGCGATCGGTCTCGAACCTGGCCTTCGCTTCGTCGAGGGACCATCCCCGCGGGCGCGGCATCCGCCACCGCATCGCCCGCAAGGGCATCGAGTCGTCCACACGACTGGGCCGCCACCGATGGGTCGTGGAAAGAACGGTCTCCTGGCTGGCCGGCTGCCGACGCCTGCACCGCCGCTACGAACGCAAAGCCGAACACTTCCTCGCATTCCTCGGCCTCGCCGCGGCCCTCTGCTGCTACAAACGACTCACCCGACTCACCACATAGGACACGGTCTAAATGACCTGTCTGGGCGATCATGTTCGAAGCCCATGGGCCTGGCGGCCTTCTCGGCGTCGGGGTGCGACGGCACGAGGTGAGGATTGGGGGCCCGACGCCGTGGCGCAGCTGCGGGGAGCGGGCATCGACCCTTGGTGCCGCCGAGTTCAGTTCACCTTGGCGACCGCCGAAGTGTAGACGCGTCCTCCCCAGAGTCTCGGCTGCCGCACTCGCTGGTGGAGCCGGTGGCCCGGCATGCGGCCGAGAAGCAGAGCGTGCACTCCGAGGACGGCCCACATGATGGCCAGGATGAACAACGTCAAGGCCAGCACACCGATGATGAACAACCTGTCCCCCTGATGCTGCTGTCGCGTCATGCTGCGCCGCAATTCAATCTCAGAGAAAGGGAGTTCTCAGTTTCGAAAAGAGAGCGGCATTCCGGCTGTATGCCTCGCCAGTGACGAACACTCTGTCCACGTCGTGACGGGTGGCGGGGTGACGGTTCTTCGAGCCCGGCGGTCGGCCGGGCCTGGGCCCGCCACCGCCTGGCCCGTCGCGTCTTCTTCGGCCAGGTGCTCGGGGTGCTGAGCGGCGTCGGGTCCGGCGCGAGGGCCGTGCGGGCGGCCGGTGCGGGCTGCGCACGGTGTTTCCCGTGGGGGTCAGCGGGCGGCGACGTTCCCGGTGGTCGCGGATTCGGGGGCTGCTTCGGCGTCGGGCCGGAGAGGGGCGGTGTTCTTCGGGCCGCGCAGGGCGATGTGGACGAGCAGGGCGGCCATGGCTGCAACGCCTGCCCGCATGGCCTGCTGCCGGCCGTCGACGAAGGACTGCTGGGCGGCATCGATGAGGTCCTGGGCATGGCTGCCGGTGGCTCCGCGCGGCTGTACCGGCCGACTGCCGGGGAGGACGAGGTCCCAGTCGATCGTCTTGGTGGACAGCACAGGCGCGAGGTTCGGCCAGTTGTCGTTCCCCTTCAACCATGACGTCTACAACGTCGTCCCGACCGCCGCCACGCGGCGCAGCCGGGAATGTCGCACAGATGGTTCGCCCAGGCGGGTGACATCTGTCATGAACGTCGGCGTGTCGGGAGAAGTACCTGGTGCCGGGCCCGAGTGCGAGCCTGGATTGTCCGGGCACCCCGGCGAGGGTGTCCGGACCGAAAAACGGAGGAGAGCATGTCCCGACTCGGAAGCATCACCCCGCGCCTGTGGACCGCCGCGGCCGTTCTGACGGTCGCCGCAGGAACCGCCTCGCTGACCGCGCCCCCGGCGGCAGCCGACCCCAACCAGTGTCCGTCCGGATCGTTCTGCGTCTGGGAGCAGTCCAGCTATCGGGGTGACTTCAGGCACTACACCACGTCGAACCCCAACGTCGGCAACTACATGAACGATCGCATGACCTCGTACTGGAATCGCACCGGCAAGACGGTCAGCGTCTACGAGCACGGCAACTACGTTGGGTGCATGTTCTCGATCCCGCAGGGCAGGTCCGAAGCCGCGGTGGCCTCACACTTCAACGACAAGATGACCTCCCTTCGCGTCGGCCGCGGCTGCTGATCCCCCCTTGAGGCGGCAGCGGCGCTCGCGAAAGCGCCCTCGAAGTCCGCGCCAACATCATGCGCACCTGCCTCCTCGACCGCCTCCGCACCGTCACCACCCGCCGAAGAAGCCGCCGCAGAAGTCGGGCGCGGTCACGCCCGGTACCAGATCCTCGGCGACGCCACCGCCGGAGCAGCCAGCGGTGGCGTCCACGCCGCGCTGCTGTGGCTGACCGCGACCGGCCGCATCCCGCCCGCAGCGGCCGGAACCGCCTTCATCGCCGCCCAGACCAGCCGGCGCCTCCTGACCGGTCTCGTCCAGGGCACCAACGCCTCCTGCAAAACCGGCCTGTACCTGGATGACTGGGACACCTTCCTCACCGACACCGCCGCCCGCACCACCCTGCCCAGCGATACCCAGCCCGTCCCCGCCACCCCCAGACCATCGAAGCAAGGGGCGTCACCTTCCGCTACCCAGGCAGCGACGCACCCGCCTTCACAACATCGACGTACGCGTGAGCCAAGGCGAGGTACTCGCCGTCGTCAGCGCGAACGGCTCCGGCAAATCCCCCCTCGCCAAGCTGCTGGCCGACGCCGTCCCGGCCGTGCCCGCCGGACCAGTACCGCATCCAGTAGACCGCCCCAGCACCGTTCTGCCGCCTCTGAGCAGCCTCCCCGCGCGCTCAGCTGCCGCACCTTTGCTGTACGCCTTGCTGTACAGCCATGGGTATGTCGAAGCCAGTGACGATCCGGGTCGATGACACACTGCACGCACTGCTCAAGGAGCGTGCCGAGGCCGAGGGCACCACGGTGACCGCGCTGATCACACAGGCCGCGCACGACGCCGTCCGCGCCCCCCGCCTCGAAGGCGCCGCCGAAATCTTCCGCGACTTCATCGACGGCGCCGCGGACGCGTTCGACGCCGCCTTCCCCGACGACGCCCCCAGTCGACTGGGGGCGCCGGGACGGGCCGCCTGACCGTGGAGCTCTACATCGACATCCGCTGGCTCCTCGAACGCCAGGCGGAAGTCCTCCCCAAGCACCCCACGGTCCACGACTTCTCCAACCTCGTCGCCGCCGTAGGCCGGCACCGCGTCAACACCCCCAGGATCGGCACCACTGCCGACAACGCCTGGCGCGCCGCCGCCTTCATGCACGCCATCATCCGGCTCCGCCCCCTCCCCGCCCGCAACGCACTCTTCGGCACCGGCATTGCCGTCGCCTACATGAACGCCGCGGGCGAAGGCATCGACGCCCCCTACGGCGCGCTCATCGACCTCGCCCGCGACATCGACACCGGACACAGCGACGCCTACGACGCAGCCGATCGCATCCGCACCTGGTGCATCTGACCACCCTCCACGAGACCACCTGCCGCCCTGGGGGCAGGCACGAGCGGCGGCGAGGCGTCCGGCGTCAACCTGGCCCGGGCCGCACCGCGGGCCGACGGAAGCCGCGCGGAAGAACGCGGCGGCGGCCGGAGAGGAAGCCGAAGCGAAGTCGAAGCCGCGCGGCCCGTACGGGTGCGCAGGGACGGACGCCAGCCGCTGGGTCTCGAAGCAGCGATCAGCGCTCTGACCACCGATCACGCGTGGGAGCTCCCGGCCGCCGACGCGACGCTGCGCGAGCGACCGTTGTACGGGGCGGTGACGTCCAGGACCCAGGTGACGCCGAAGCGGTCGGTGAGCATGCCGTACAGCGGCGCCCACTGCGCGGGCTCCAGCGGACGCACGACGGTCGAGCTCTCGGCGAGCTTGCCCCACAGGGCGCTGATCTCCTCGGCGTCGTCACCGCGTACGGAGACGAAGAACGGGTTCTCGCCCTGGTTCCAGGGCAGTTGCGACGGCACGTCATAGGCCATGACGTGGAAGCCGTTGTCGCCGGCCACCTCGCCCCACATCACCCAGTCCGCCTCGCTCTCGTTCTGCACGGCGCCCGCGTCCTTGTAGGTGACCGCGACAGTACGTCCGCCGAAGACGGACTGATAGAAGTCCAGCGCCTCACGTGCGGTGCCCCGGAAGTTCAGGTGAGTGGTGGTCGTGACAGACATGACCTGCTCCTTGCCTCGATGTGACAGATACGCCGCCGACTGTCCAAGTCCAAGTGGCGGCTGCCGACCAGGAGCGACGCCTCCCGAACGGCTCGTACGCCACCATGGCGGAGGTAGAGGACAGGTTGTGTCCTGTACTGCGGGAAGAATGCATCTCATGCAGAAGACATCCTCCCGGCTGCTCTCGCTTCTCTCGCTGCTTCAGACGCACCGTGACTGGTCCGGCGAGGATCTCGCCGAGCGTCTCGACATCACCTCGCGCACCGTGCGGCGTGACATCGGCCGCCTACGCGAACTCGGCTACCCGATCACGACCGTCAAGGGACCGGCCGGCGGCTACCGCCTGGAGGCCGGCACTCACATGCCACCCATGCTGTTCGACGACGACCAGGCCGTCGCCCTGGCCGTCGCACTGCAGACCGCGGCCACCGGCACCACCGTCGCCGAAGACGCCACCCGCGCCCTGGCCACCTTCCGCCAGGTCATCCCACCCCGCCTACGCCACCGCATCGACCTGCTGCGCATCACCGCCGTCCCACCGCCCGCGCCCCGCGACACTCCTCGGGTTGACACCCAGGTCCTGGTGGACCTGAGCCGCGTCATCCACGCCCGCGAGGAACTGCGCTTCGACTACGCCCCGGGTCCAAGCACCTCGGCCGATGACGTCCGCCGCGTACAACCCCATCACTTGGTCACCTGGCGTCATCGCTGGTACCTCGTGGCCTGGGACCTCGACCGCGAGGACTGGCGTACCTTCCGGGTCGACCGCGTCCGGCCCCGCACACCCACCGGCCCCCGCTTCACCCCTCGTGACCTCCCCGGCGGCAACGTCTCCACCTTCATCACCAGCCGATTCCGCGGCAACGACGGCACCACCACCGACTGGCCCTGCCAGGGCGAAGTCATCCTCCGCCTCCCGGCCGCCGATGTCGCGCCCTTCGCCCAGGACGGAATCGTCGAGGAACTCGGCTCCCGTCACTGTCGGCTCATCCTCGGCTCCTGGTCATGGACCGGACTCGCCGCCATCATCGGCCGCTTCGACACTGATATCGAAGTCATCGGCCCACCCCAACTGGCCACCGCGTTCGGGGACCTCGCCGCCCGCTACGCCCACGCCGCCCGCACCACGAAACCAGAGACCAGCCCGGCGCGGTGAGAACAGAACTCACCACGCCGCTCAAGTCCTCCGAACCTCCGGGGCCGACGCAACGCTCAGTTACACGCGATCCGAGAGCAGGGAAGGGGTTCGCATAGACGACCCTCTGCCCAACCAAGATCAAATAGGGTCGGACGTCTGTGGCACACACCCGTGAAGGCCAGCCCAGCCGGCCGTGCCCCCGAAGCGCACCGCCAGGCCACGCCGCGGTCCTGGGTGGACCCGGCGCCTGTGACCTCGACGTGGACACCCGCCTCAACCTCACGAGCTTGCCGAGGGCCCCCAGAATGGCGCCCCAGAAGGCCGGCCGGGCACGATTCCCGGACACGGCCCGTGAGACACCGGGAGTGAATGAGCGGAATCCGCAGAGGGGCGCGACATCGGCTCACTCGTTGTGGTGGTCGCCTCCTGATCGCGCCCGTGCTGCCCCGGGGTGCTGTGAGACTCGCGCCGTGGCCGACACCGGACCGAACACTCCCGCAGTCCCGACCCGTGCGGCGAGCCGGCGCTTCACTCCCGCGAAGCGACCGCAACCGGCACAGGGCGCGTCCGTTTCTCCCCGGCTCGCTGGGTGCTCGCTCCCCGTACGACGTGGCAGGCCCGCCGTCTCGTAGCATCGTTCAGGCCGGGCATGGACGCCCGTACCGCCTGGATGCCGGCCCGCCTGGCTCGCCACCCCGAAGAACGCGTCTACGCCATGCACCAGCTGGACGACGGCGACACCCCGGCTGACAGCCGTACGCCGTGAACCCGGCGACCACGGTCCGGGGAGACCGCACTCCGTCCCCTCCCCAACGCACGCGGTCGGGAGCTGGCTGAGTGCTGCTGGCCTGGCACGCCGAACACCCGGACGCCGTCGACCACCTCGCCCCCGGACCCCCGTCCGGGCCCCTGGCCATTCCCGCCTACGTGAGGTGGGCGGAGCAGCACGGGCGTGCAGTCGTCAGTGACGA
>NZ_MAUD01000215.1 GCF_001700515.1 Streptomyces lushanensis | reverse complement strand
CAATCCCCTGCACCGGCCGTCGCCCCGGCTGACGGCCGTCGCCGCCCGGACGGGCGCGATCGGCGTGCTGGAGCTGTCCGTCGACGACCCCCGAGATGTCGCCGACACACTCGACCGCACCCGCCGCTGGTCGTCGCTGCCCTTCGGGGTCCGGATACGGCCCGGCTGTACCGTCGCCGTCACCGATCTGCCCGACCTGGTGGACACCGTCCTGCTGGCGGATCCCGGGCGCTCGCCCGCCGAGTTCGCCGGCCGTCGTGTCCTGGTGGAGGTGACGGACCTCGCGGGTGCCCTGCGGGCCGTCGGCGACGGAGCCTCGGGCCTGATCGTCCGCGGCGCCGAGAGCGGTGGCCGCGCGGGTGAGCTGAGCACCTTCGTCCTGTTGCAGCGGGTGCTGGCCGACCCGTCCGTCACCGTGCCCGTGTGGGCGTGCGGCGGCATCGGACCGCACACGGCCGCCGCCGCGGTCGCCGGAGGAGCGGCCGGTGTCGTCCTGGACACCCAGCTCGCGCTGTTCGACGAGGCGGGGCTGCCCGCGGAGATCACCGGCGCGCTCACCGGGCTCGACGGCTCGGAGACCGTCCTGCACCACGGGATACGCGTGCTCCGCCGCCGTGGCCCCGGCGCTCCCGAACTGCCCGGGGACGCGGCCGAGTTCGAGGCCAGGATCGGTGGTGACGATCCGCGGACCCAGTTCCTGCCGGTCGGTCAGGACGCCTTCCTCGCCGCCACGTTCGCCGAGCGCTGGGCAACCGTGGGCGAGGCCGTGCGCGGTGTCCGGGCGGCGATGACCGCCGCCGTGGCGGACGACGAGCCCGCCGCCGCGCTGGCCGCCGGATCGCCGGGCGCACGGGTCCTGGGCAGCCGGCTGCCCATCGCGCAGGGCCCGATGACCCGGGTCAGCGACGAACCCGAGTTCGCCGCCGCCGTCGCGTCCGCGGGCGCGCTGCCGTTCCTCGCCCTGGCGCTCGCGAGCGCGGAGCGCACCCGGTCGATGCTGGAGCGCACCCGGGCGGCGCTCGCGGACGCGCCGTGGGGTGTCGGCGTGCTCGGATTCGCCGACGAGGAGATCAAGGCCGCGCAGCTCGACGTCGTACGGGAGCTGAAGCCGACCCACGCGATCATCGCGGGCGGCAGGCCGGCCCAGGCCGCCGCGCTGGAGGCGGAGGGCATCACCACCTTCCTGCACGTTCCCTCACCGGGACTGCTGCGTCAGTTCCTCGCCGCCGGAGCGCGGCGGTTCATCTTCGAGGGCGCCGAGTGCGGCGGCCATGTCGGACCGCGCAACAGCTTCCCGCTCTGGCAGGCCCAGACCGATGTCCTGCTGGACTTCCTGGCCGAGTCCGGGCCCGGGACGGCCGGTGAGCTGACGGTCCTGTTCGCGGGCGGTATCCACGACGAGCGGTCGGCCGCGATGGCCGCCGCCCTGGCCGCCCCGCTGACGCGTGCCGGTGTCGCGTTCGGTGTGCTGATGGGCACCGCGTATCTCTTCACCGAGGAGGCCGTGGCGGCCGGGGCGATCCAGCCGCTGTTCCAGCGCAGGATCGTAGCCGCCGAGCGCACCGATCTGCTGGAGACCGCGCCCGGCCACGCCACCCGCTGCGCGCACAGCGCCATCACCGAGGACTTCGCGGCCCTCAAGGACGAACTGCGTGAGCAGGGCGTGCCCGACCGCGAGATCTGGGAGCGCCTGGAGCGGTTCAACGTCGGCAGACTGAGGCTCGCCAGCAAGGGCATCGAGCGCGTCGGCGACGAACTGGTCCCGGTCGACGAGACGCGCCAGGCCGACGAAGGCATGTTCATGGCGGGCGAGGTCTCTGTGCTGCGCTCCGCCACCACCAGCGTCGCCGCGCTGCACGACTCCGTCGCCGACGGCGCCGCCGCGTGGCTGCGCGAGCGCGCCGCCGCGCTGCGTGGCGCGCTCGGTCCCGGCGACACCGCGGAGGAGCCCGCGCCCGCGCCGCTGCGGGTCGCCGTCGTCGGTATGGCGGGCATGTTCCCCGGCGCTCCCGACCTGGCCGACTTCTGGGCCAACATCCTGGCGGGCAAGGACTGTGTGACCGAGGTCCCGGCCCATCGCTGGGACGCCGAGCGGTACTACGCGCCGGACGGCGACGGCGAGCGCACCCCGTCACGCTGGGGCGGATTCCTGCCCGAGATCCCCTTCGATCCGCTGCGCTACGGCATTCCGCCGGCCTCGCTGGCGAGCATCGAACCCGTACAGCTTCTCGCGCTGGAGGCGGCGCGGCGCGCGCTGGCCGACGCGGGATACGCCGGTACCGGCATCGACCACGCCCGTACCTCCGTGGTGTTCGGCGCGGAGGCGGGCAGCGATCTGTCCAACGCGACCACCCTGCGCACGGTGCTGCCCGGCTATGTCGGCACCATCCCGTCCGCACTCGACGAGCAGCTTCCCCGGCTGACCGAGGACTCCTTCCCCGGGATGCTCGCCAATGTCATCGCGGGACGGATCGCCAACCGGCTCGACCTCGGCGGTGCCAACTACACCGTCGACGCCGCCTGCGCCTCCTCGCTCACCGCCGTCGACGTGGCCTGCAAGGAGCTGATCACCGGCACCAGCGATCTGGTGCTGTGCGGCGGCGCCGACCTGCACAACGGCATCAACGACTACCTGCTCTTCTCCTCGGTGCACGCGCTGTCCCCGACCGGCCGCTCGGCCACCTTCGACGGCGCCGCCGACGGCATCGCGCTCGGCGAGGGCGTGGCCTGTGTGGTCCTCAAGCGGCTCGCCGACGCCGAGCGCGACGGCGACCGGATCTACGCCGTGATCGACGGTGTCGGCAGCGCGAGCGACGGCCGCGCGCTGGGCCTGACCGCGCCCCGCCCGGCGGGCCAGCGCGCCGCGCTCACCCGCGCCTACCGCAACGCCGGTGTCTCACCCGCCGACGTCGGTCTGATCGAGGCCCACGGCACCGGCACCGTCGTGGGCGACCGTACCGAACTGGCCACGCTGACCGAGGTGTTCACCGAGGCCGGTGCCGAGCCCGCCAGTTGCGCGATCGGCTCGGTGAAGTCCCAGATCGGGCACACCAAGTGCGCCGCGGGACTGGCCGGACTGATCAAGACCACACTGGCCCTGTACCACGGGGTGAAGCCGCCGACGCTGCATGTACGGCAGCCGAACGCGGCCTGGGACGGCGGGAGCAGCCCGTTCGTCTTCCACACCGCCGCCCGGCCCTGGGCCACGGAACCGGCGGAGCGCGTCGCGGGTGTGAGCGCCTTCGGTTTCGGCGGCACGAATTTCCATGTCGTTCTACGCGCGTACGACCAGCCGCCACCCGTTCATTCCCTGGACACCTGGCCGGCGGAACTGTTCACCTTCCGCGGCCGGGACACCGAGGCGGCCCGCCGCTCCGCCCGCGCCCTGCTGGAACTGCTCCAGCGCGGTGGCCGGTGGCGACTGCGCGACTACGCGCGTCATACGGCCCTGCGCGCCGACCGGGCGGCCGGCCGCGGTGAGTCCGTACGGATCGCCCTCGTGGCGGACAGCCTGTCCGCGCTGGCGGAGCTGCTGCGCCGGGCCGTCGAAGGGGAGCGGGACCCGGAGGCGGGCCTCCACACCGCCGACGAGGACACCGGCGATACCGGGAGCGGCGGCTCTGTCCCCGGTGAGCTGGCCTTCCTCTTCCCCGGGCAGGGCAGTCAGCGGCCCGGAATGCTCGCCGAACTCTTCGTGGCCTTCCCCGAGTTGCAGCGCCATCTCCAGCTCGGCGCCCGCTGGGCGGACACGCTCTATCCGCCCGCCGCCTTCGACGAGGAGGGCAGGGCGGGCCAACTGGCCCGGATCACCGACACGGCCGTCGCCCAGCCCGCGCTCGGTGTGGTCGAACTCGCCGCCGCCGAACTGCTGGCCTCGCTCGGTGTACGGCCCGCCATGGCCGCGGGCCACAGCTACGGCGAACTGGTCGCGCTCGGTGTGGCCGGGGCACTCGCGCCGCGGGACGTCCTCACCGCCAGCGCGGCCCGCGCCGAAGCCATCCTGGCCCAGGTCGAGGGCGGCGATCCGGGCACCATGGCCGCCGTCTCCGCCACGGCCGAGCAGGTCGAGGAGGTGCTGCGGACCTCCGGTCTCGCCGAGGCCGTCGTCGCCGCCAACCGCAACGCGCCCGAACAGACCGTCATCTCCGGGCCGACCGGGCCGATGGCCACGGCGGTGGCGCGGCTGCGCGACGCCGGCTTCCCGGCCAAGCCGCTCCAGGTCGCCTGTGCCTTCCACAGCCCGCTGCTGGCCGGAGCGGGCGACGCCTTCGCCGAGAGCCTGGCCGGTATGACCGTCCACGCGCCGGACTTCGACGTCTGGGCCAACCGCACGGCCGATCCGTACCCGGCGGACCCGGAGGCGGTACGGGCCGGTCTCGCGGCACAGATCGGCGCGCCCGTCCGGTTCACCGAGCAGATCGAGGCCATGTACGCGGCCGGCGCCCGGGTCTTCGCGGAGGTCGGTCCCGGCCGGGTGCTGAGCAGGCTGGTCTCCGCCGTCCTGGGCGAGCGCCCGCACCGCACCGTTCCGCTGGACGGCGGCCGGGGAGCCGGACTGACCGGCTTCCTCTCCGCCCTGGCCCAGCTCGCCGTCAGCGGTGTCGACGTCCGCACCGGCCGGCTCTTCCAGGGCCGCGACGCGGTCGATCCCGAGACCGCGGTGGCCGGACGGACCGCGGGCTGGACCGTCGACGGCCAGCTCGTGCGCCGCGCCGACGGCACCATTCCCCCCGACGCCCTGCACCCCGCCCGACCTGTTACGGAGCTGATCGTGCCGGAGAACCACGCCCCCCACGGCGCCGCCGCGTCCGGACCGGACGCCCTCGTCGCCGAGTTCCTGCGCACCAGCCGGGACCTGGTGGCGGCGCAGCGAGATGTCATGCTGAGCTATCTGGGCGGGCCCGTGGCCGTCCCGGCCGACCGGCCCCTGAGCCGGCCGCTCGCCTACGCGTCGGCGCCGGTGGCCGTGCCCGCCCCCGCCGCACTGCCCGCACCCGTGGACCGCCCGGCCCTCGCCGCACCCGTGGTGACCGCCGCGCCTGCCAGGGACCGGGAGGCGGTGCTGGGTTCGGTGTTGGCGGTGGTGGCGGAGCGTACGGGTTATCCGGTGGAGATGATTGAGCCGGAGCTTGATCTTGAGGCTGATTTGAGTGTGGATTCGATCAAGCGGGCTGAGATCGCGGGTGAGTTGGCGGTTCGGTTGGGTCTTCCGGTGGGTGCGGGTGCGGACATCGACGGTCTGAGTGCCGCCCGTACCGCCGCCGGGATCGCCGCGCTCCTCGTCGATCTGCTCGCGGGACCGGCCGAGACGGCCACCGCCGCTCCTGCCCCGGCGCCCTCCGCCGAGCCGTCCACGACCGCGGAGGCCGAGATCCTGGCGCCGCAGCGACTGGAGTTCACCGAGATCGAACTGCCCGTGGTGACCGGCTCCGTGGAGAGCGGCAGCACGGTCCTGCTGCTGGGCGGCGGTGAACTGGCCCCGGTGGTGGCCGAGCGGCTGCGCGCCGCCGGCGCCGTGCCCACACTCGTACCCGCGGGGGAACTCCCGCAGACCACCGCCGACGCGGTGATCCATCTGGACGCCCTCGACACGCCCGAGCCGCCTCTGCCCGAGGCATTCCCGCTCTACCGGAGCGTGCTGGCGGGCGCCCCGCGCCGGCTGCTCACCGTCGAGCGCAGGACCGAGGGCGCGGCCAGCGGGCTGCGCGGCTTCTTCCGCAGCGTCGCCCGCGAGTATCCGGACCTCACCGCGACCCTGGTCGAGGTCGCGGCCGGCGCCGGGCCCGAGGAGATCGCCACGGCCCTCGTCACCGAACTCGCCGCCACCGACCGGGAACCGGTCGTCCTGACCGGCGCGGGCACCCGGCGCGCCCTGCGGCTGGTCCCCACCGATCTGGGCGCGCTCGCCGCCACCGGCGCGGGCCCGGCCGGTGACGGGGTCGCCGAGGCCGAGGCGGCCGGGCTCGACCGTGACGCGGTCGTCCTGCTCGTCGGCGGCGCGCGCGGTATCACCGCGCGGTTCGCCCGTACGATCGCCTCCGTCAGCCGGTGCCGTATCGAACTGATGGGCCGTACCCCGGTGCCCACGGGGACCGAGGACCCGGTGACCGCGGGGGCCGCCGACCGCGACGCGCTGCGCGCCGCCTTCCTCCGCTCCGGCATGACCTCGCCCGCCGAGGTCGAGCGCCGGGTGTCCGCCGTGCTCGCCGCGCGCGAGGTCCGCGACACGGTCGAGGGGCTGCGGGCGCTCGGCAGCCAGGTCCGCTACCACTGTGTCGACGTACTCGACACGGAGGCCGTCCGCGCCACGGTCAAGGACATCCACGCCGAGCACGGCAGGCTCGACGGCGTGGTCTACGCGGCCGGAGTCATCGAGGACAAGCTGATCGCCGAGAAGCCGGTCGAGTCCTTCCGCCGGGTCTTCACCACCAAGGTGGGCGGTGCGCGCGCGGTGCTCGACGCGGTCGGCACGCTGCCCACCGGGCCCCGTTTCGCCGTGCTCTTCGGCAGTATCGCGGGCGCCCTCGGCAATCGCGGCCAGTCCGACTACGCCGCCGCCAACGACGCGCTGGAGGAGCTGGGACGCCGCTGGTCCACCCCGGAGCGGCGCGGTCTGACCGTCCACTGGGGCCCGTGGGCCGCGGCGGAGACCAACGGCGGCATGGTCACTCCCGAACTGATGCGCTCCTACGCCGCCCGGGGGATCAAGCTGATCGATCCGGAGGAAGGGCCGCTGAGCCTGCTGCGTGAACTGGCCTGGGGCGCGCCCGAGGTCCACGCGACGGTCTACACCGCGTCGGGCTGGTGACCGCCGTGTCCTCCCGCACACCGGCGGTCACGCGGGCCGCCGCGCAGGCCACCGCCCCGGTCGCCATTGTCGGCATGGCCGCGTTCTTCCCGGGCTCCAGGGATCTGGACGGCTACTGGCACAACATCGTCAACGGCGTCGACGCGATCACCGAGGTCCCCGCCGACCGCTGGGACGCCGAGTTCTACGCGCCCGACGGGCCCCGGCGCAGCGACCGGGTGTACTGCCGGCGCGGCGGATTCGTCGACCAGTCCACCGAGTTCGACGTCGCGCGGTTCGGCATCATGCCCTCCTCCGTGGCGGGCACGGAGCCGGACCAGCTCATCGCGCTGGAGGTCGCCAACCGGTCCGTCGAGGACGCCGGCGGGGAGTGCGTACTGCCGGCCGACCGGCAGCGCGCCGGGATCGTTCTGGGCAGGGGCGGTTATCTGACGCCCGGACTGGTCCGGCTCGACCAGCGGGTACGGACCGCGAGCCAGCTCGTGCGTACGCTGCGTGAGCTTGCGCCCGAGCTCGGCGAGGACCGCATCGAGGAGGTCAGGGCGGCCTTCGCCGGACAACTGGGTCCGGAACAGCCCGAGTCGGCCATCGGTCTGGTGCCCAATCTGGCCGCCTCCCGGGTCGCCAACCGGCTCGATCTGCGCGGCCCTGCCTACACCGTCGACGCGGCCTGCGCCTCCTCGCTCGTCGCGGTCGACCACGCGGTCCGCGAACTGGCCGCGGGGCGCTGCGATGTCATGCTGGCCGGTGGGGTGCACCACTGCCACGACATCACCCTGTGGAGTGTGTTCAACCAGCTCGGGGCGCTCTCCCCGAGCGAGCGGATCCGTCCGCTGCACCGCGACGCCGACGGGGTGCTCATCGGTGAGGGCACCGGTGTCGTGGTGCTCAAGCGCCTCGCGGACGCCGAGCGCGACGGCGACCGTGTGTACGCCGTGGTGTCCGGGACCGGAGTGGCCAGCGACGGCCGCTCGGCCAGTCTCCTCAACCCGGATCCCGGCGGTCAGGTCCGCGCGGTCCGGCAGGCCTGGGACGCGGCCGGCCTCGACCCGCGCGCGGCGGACGCCCTCGGGCTGCTGGAGGCGCACGGCACCGCCACCGTCGCCGGTGACCGGGCCGAACTGGCCACGCTCACAGAGGTGTTCGGACCGGCGTCGGGGGCGCGGGCCGCCATCGGCTCGGTGAAGTCGATGATCGGTCACACCATGCCCGCCGCCGGGATCGCCGGACTGATCAAGGCCGCGCTCGCGATCCACCACGGAGTGCTGCCGCCGACCCTGCACTGCGACGAGCCGAACCCGGCCCTGGAGGCCACCAGGTTCGCGCCGCTCGCGAAGGCCACGGCCTGGGAGGACACCGCCACCGGCGTACCGCGCAGGGCGGGCGTCAACGCGTTCGGCTTCGGCGGTATCAACGCCCATGTGGTCCTGGAGCAGGCGGCCCCGGCCCTCGCTCCCGTGGCACGTACGGCGAGGGGCACCCGTCCCGCGCGTGAGGCCCGTACGACGGTGAGCGAGCCGGAACGCGTCCTGCGGCTCGCCGCGTCGGGCCCGGCGGAGCTGGCCGCCCTGCTGGACGCCGACGACTCGGCGGTGCTGGCCGCCGGGCTCGACGAGCGCGTCCCGGCCGCGGGCCCGGTCAGGCTCGGCATCGTCGATCCGACCGGGCGCCGGCTGAAGCTGGCCAGAAAGGCGGTCGCCAAGGGTGTGCCATGGCGTGGCCGCAGCGATGTGTGGTTCAGCCCGAGCCCGCTGCTCGGCCCGGCCGGCGGACGCACCGCCTTTGTCTTCCCGGGCCTCGAAGCGGAGTTCGAGGTCCATGTGGCCGCACTGGCCGAGCGGTTCGGTCTGCCCTGGTCGCCGGGACAGGACACCCGGGTGGGTGATGTCGGGCGGCACGGCGCCGCCGTCTTCCAGCTCGGCCGGATGCTCGACACCGCGCTGCGCAGGCTCGCCGTCGTCCCCGACGCGGTCGCCGGGCACAGCGTGGGGGAGTGGACCGCCATGGCCTGCGGCGGTATCCACGCGGCCGATGAGGTCGACGCCTTTCTCGCGGACTTCGACCCGGACGCGCTGCGTGTGCCCGGTGCCGTCTTCGGTGTGCTCGGAATGCCCGCCGAGCGGGTGCTCGCCGAGCTGAACGGCCGTACCGACGTGGTGCTCTCGCACGACAACGCGCCCAACCAGTCGATGATCTGCGGCCCGGAGGAGGCCGTGACCGAGCTGGTCCAGC
>NZ_MAUD01000214.1 GCF_001700515.1 Streptomyces lushanensis | reverse complement strand
CGGCGGGCCCGCCGACCACGACCGGGACGCCTACGACGGCGTGGTGCACTCCCTCGTCGCCTCCGGCTTCGCCGTCGCCCGCGTCAACTACCGCGGCTCCACCGGCTACGGACCGCGCTGGCGCGGGGCGTTCGGCGCCGGTGTCGGCCTCACCCAGGTCGACGATCTGGTGGCGGTCCGCGCCGATCTGATCGGCCGCGGGCTGGTGCGCCCCGACGCCGTCGGGCTGTGGGGCACCTCCTGGGGCGGCTATCTCGTCCTGCTCGCCCTCGGTGTCCGGCCGGAGCTGTGGCAGGCGGGCGTCGCGGTCAAGCCCGTCGCCGACAGCGTGGCCGCGTACCGCACCACCACACCGGCCCTGCGCGCCCTGGACGAGCGGCTGTTCGGCGGCTCGCCGGACGAGGTCCCGGAACGGTACGCGCGCAGCTCGCCCGTACGGTACGCGGACCGGGTGCGGGCACCGCTGCTCGTCGTCGCCGCCACCCGTGACGCCAAGTGCCCGCCGGGCCAGGTGCGCGGCTATCTCGCCGCGCTCCGCGCCGCCGGCGCGCGCCACGAGTCGATGTGGCTGGACACCGGTCACGACGGTTACGAGGGCGTCGACCATGTCGCCGTACTGCGCCGCGCCATGGTTTTCCTCGACCGCGAACTGCGCCCGCGCGAGCGCGCGCCCGAGCGCGACCGTACCCCCGCGCCGGACCGTTCCCCCGCGCCCGAGCGCGCCCCCAAGACGCCTCCCTCCGGCCGGAGGGAGGATCCCGCCCGCGTCCGTAACGGACCAGCGGCCGGGACCACGGAACACGTCATGGAGAGGAGAAGGACTCATGGAGAAGGACATCATCAACAACGACCCGCTCGCGGGTGACGAGGAGAACCGGAAGCCGGGCATCGGCATCACGGTCACCGTTCCGTTCCGCAACGCCGAGGACGGCGAAGAGGACTAGTCCCGCGACGGGGCCGACCCGGTCGGCCCGTCGGACCGGCTCGACCCGTTCGACCAGTTCTCGTCGGCCGGCCCGGCGGTCTCGCGCCGCCGGGCCGGCCGTTCTCCTGAAGACGGCCGTTCCCGAGGAGCTCAAGTGCGCGTACTGCTGGTCAATATGCCCTGGTCGCCCATCGATCTTCCGTCGCTGGCGCTGGGAATACTCAAGCGCAGTGTCGACGAACACGTGCCCGGCGCCACCGCCGAGGTCCTGCACGCCAATCTCGAATTCACGGACTGGATCACCCGCCGTACCGAATTCACCGCCGAGGACTACGAGTACTACGCGCTGTCCTCCTACTTCATGGGCTGCGGGGACTGGGTCTTCTCCTCCGCGCTGTACGACGACCCCACCTGGCGCGACGACGAGTTCACGGCGTCGATGAGCGGCCGGCTGCGCAAGTCCCGGCTGCGGATGACCCGTGAACTCCACCGTGAGGTACCGGCCTTCGTGGAACGGATCGCCCGGCGCATCGTGGAGTACGCGCCCGATGTCGTCGGTTTCACCTCCACCTTCCAGCAGAACACCGCGGCCCTGGCCGCCGCGCGGCACGTCAAGCGGCTCGCGCCGCACATCGTCACCGTCATGGGCGGTGCCAACTGCGACGCGGAACAGGGCGCGGCCGTCCACCGCAACTTCCCCTTCGTGGACCATGTGATCCGCGGCGAAGGAGAGGCGGCCTTCCCGCAGCTGCTGAAGGCGCTCGGCGACCCGCCCGACTCCTCCGGCGCGCGGCCCGCCCTCGGCGCCATATCCGGGCTCTGCCACCGTGACGCGGACGGCACCAGCGTGGTCAACGCGATGGCCACGGCTCCGCTGCCGCCCGCCACCATCCTGCCGCCCGACTACAGCGGTTACTTCGAGCGGCTGGCCTCCTCCGTGGCCCGCAACTGGGTCGAGCCCAAACTCGTGGTCGAGGGTGCCAGGGGCTGCTGGTGGGGCGAGAAGCACCACTGCACGTTCTGCGGGCTCAACGGCTCCTTCATGCAGTTCCGCAGCAAGAGCCCCGACACCTTCTACGACGAGATCATGGATCTCGCCCGCCGCCACCGGGTCCTGGACATGTACGTGGTCGACAACATCCTGGACATGGGCTATCTCTCCACCGTGCTGCCCCGGGTCATCGAGAGCGGTTACGACCTGCGGCTGCACATCGAGATCAAGGCCAACATGCGCCGGGCCCAGCTCCGTACGCTCGCCGACGCGGGACTGATCTATGTGCAGCCGGGCATCGAGAGCCTGAACAACCGGGTCCTCGATCTGATGGACAAGGGCGTCAGCGGCTGCCAGAACGTGCGGATGCTCCGCGACGGCGCGGAGACCGGACTGTCGGTGTCCTGGAACTATCTGCACGGCTTCCCCGGCGAGACCGCCGAGGACTACGACCCGGTGATCGCGCAGATACCGGCGCTGGAGCATCTCAATCCGCCGGTCGACCTCTCGGCCAGGATCGCGATCGAGCGGTTCAGCCCGTACTTCAACCGTCCCGAACTCGGCTTCTCCGGACTGCGGCCCGAGGCGCACTACCGCTTCACCTACGACCTGCCGGAGGAGGAGCTGTACGACCTCGCCTATGTCTTCGAGGCACCGGAGCGCGGGATCGGCGAACCGACGGTGTCCGCGCTCAACGACGCGCTCGCCGCGTGGAAGAAGCACCATGTCGAGGCCCGGCTGACGCAGGCCGACCTCGGTGACCGGATCGTGCTGGTCAGCAGGCGGCGCGCGTTCGCGTGGCGGGCGATGGAGCTGACGGACCCGTACGAGCTGGTGCTGTTCCGCCTGCTCGACCAGCCGCACACGCCGGCGGCCCTGACCCGCAAGGCGGCGGGCCGGCTGCCGGGCGCGGCGCGGGAGGAGGACGAGGTCATGGCGGTGCTCGACCGCTGGCTCGCGCTCGGGCTGCTGTTCACGGACGGCGGGCAGTACGTGCATGTCGCGCCGTCGGCGGTCAACGAGGACCTGCTGCGGCTGGACTTCATGCGGCACATGCACACCGCCGGGGTGGAGGGTCCGCGGGCCGAGGGCCCGTCGGGCGGGGAGCCGCCGGCCGCCGCAGACCGGGCCGCCGTCCCCGTGTCCGTATGACGCCCCCGCGCGACGCCCCCGTATGACCTGCCCGTACGGCGGCTCCCCGCGGCGATTCCCCCAGCGAGCCCCGCGGAGATCCGCACGGCGACCCCCGCTGCGATCGCCGCGGAGATCCGCACGGCGTGACCGAACGACGTATCCGCGCGACCGATCCGGCGCGATCGGAAGACCAGGAGGACCAGTCCGATGAGCCCGACCCTCACCGTCACCGCCTGGCGGGACTACGACCTCGATGCCTGTGCCCTGCCCGGTATGTTCCTCGGCGACATCGGGCTGACCGGTCCCGTCGACCAGGAGTGCGACCGTCTCTGGGACCTGGGCGCGCGCCGGGTGCGCGTGCCCGGCGTCGTGGACCTCACCGCCACCACCGGCTCGGCCGCCCAGGCCGCCCACGCCGTCCAGGCCCTCAGCGTCATCAGGGACCTGACGGCCCGTGCCGTACTCGTCGAGTGGAGTCTGCGTCTGGACCCGCGGGACGAGGAGACCTCCCTCGTCCTCGGCCATCTCCAGCCGCCGCAACGGATCGAGGGCCCGGCCCCGGCCGCCGCCGACGAGGCGCTGCGCGTCTGGCGCGGCACCCACTACCTCGGCAAGTGCCTCTGGCGGCAGGGGCCGGGCTTCGTCCAGATCCGGGACCGCCGCTGGGGCGATCTGCGCCGGTTCACCGCGGACGAGCCGCACTACCGGGAGGCGATCGGGCGCCTGGCGTACGGCGGCGCCGCCGCCTCCGTGGCGCCGGACGCGCTCGCCGAGTTCCACCAGGAACGGCTGGTGCTCCAGGTCGGCGAGCTGGAGTGGTGGCTCCCGTACCGCGTCAACCGCTGGGTCCAGGAGGCGATGGCCATCTGAGGCGCGGGCCGGTTCCCGGCCCGGAAGGGCGCGTTCCGCCATTGTTTCGCGTTTCGCGAAAGTCCAGGTCAGAGGTGATGGGCGACATATCTGGAACGTCATCGTTCAGTCCGTTTTCAATGACGTAGAGATCAAAGATATGAAACATCTGGGTTTCATTACCCAATAAAGATGGTTGAGATGTGAACGTTTGCCCGGCTCTCGATCAATCGATGGATCGCGTCCTCGGACGCGCCGCGCGTGGACGGCTGTCGTCCGCGTGCTCGAAAGTGAGGTCAGGCACTCGTGGACATACCAAGACCCATGCGGACGGCGCGGCTGCGTCCGCTCGCCGCCGGCGTCGCGGGACTGATGGCGCTGAGCGCGCTGTCGGTGCTCGGGGCGCCGGTCGCCTCCGCCGCGACGGACTCCGGCTCACCCGTCCCGGCCGACTCGTCCGTGGTCCGCTCGGGGGACGGATGGACCGTCTCCCGGGCCGCCGGCGGATATGTCGTGTCGCTGGAGCTGGACACGCCTCTTCCCGTCAAGGACGACGCGCCCGAACTCGTCGCGGACGGCACGGACCTGGGTCCGGCCGCGGAGTCCGCGGACGGGCGCACCCTGACGGTGACGACCGCCGACGACTCGGTGGCCGCGGCCGAGGAGATCAGCTGGCAGTGGTCCAGCGGCGGCGACAGCACCGCCACCGGTCCCACCGGTCTGCTGTCGGCCTCGGCCCAGGCCAAGGCGCGCAAGCTCACCGAGTCCAAGGCGCTCGTGGAGGACGGGGGCACGGACACGACGGCCGACGACCCCACCACCATCGGCAAGGGCTCGTACACGATCGCCGACTACAACTTCGGCGCCCAGTCGATAGCGCTCACCGACATCGGCGGAATCCGCGGCGAGTTCCAGGGCCGTATCTATCTGCCCACCGACGGCGGGCCGCATCCGGTCGCCGTCTTCCTGCACGGCCGCCACAGCTCCTGTTACAACCTCACGACCCTGCGCGGCGCGAGCGGCTGGCCCTGCGCGGCGGGCACCGCTCCGATCCTCAGCTACGCCGGTTACGACGCCGCCGCCGAGGCGCTGGCGGCCGACGGTGTGACGGTGGTGTCGATATCGGCGAACGCCATCAACGCCAACGACAACCAGCTCTCGCCGGACAACGGCGCGGTCAGCCGGGGCCGGCTCGTCCTGGACACCCTGGCCATGCTGAAGAAGGCCAACGCGGGCGAGCCCGTCGTCCAGCACGACGCGGTGACCGACCAGGACGTCACGCTGGAGCAGGCGCTGACCGCCGGCCGGGCCACTTACCCGGACTCCACGGTGACCGCCTCCCAGCTCGTCGGCACCATGGACTTCGGCTCGATCGGGCTGATGGGCCACTCGCGCGGCGGCGAGGGCGTCGTCTCCGCCGGAGCCCTCAACGCGGCCCTGCCCGACCCGTGGCGGATCAAGTCCGTACTGCCGCTGGCGCCGGTGGACTTCACCCGCACCACGCTGCCCGACGTGATCACGACCACGCTGCTGCCGTACTGCGACGGAGACGTCTCCGACCAGCAGGGCCAGCACTTCTACGCGGACTCGCGGGACGCGTTCCCGGACGATGTGCTGCGGTCCAACTTCTGGGTGATGGGCGCGGACCACAACTTCTTCAATTCGCAGTGGACACCGCCCTCCCCGGGCGGTTCCGACGACTGGTCGAACACCGCCGACCCGGTGTGCGGTACGAGCACGGCCGCGCTGGCCTCCGGCAAGAACCTCCGGATCACGGCCCAGCAGCAGTACGAGCTGGGCGCCGCGTACATATCCGGGTTCTTCGAGGCGACCCTGCGCGGCCGGACCCAGTTCGCGGGCTACTTCGACGGCTCGCAGCTCACCCCGCCGTCGGTGGCCGCCTTCGCGGACGTCCGCACGGTGGCGCAGCAGCCCTCCTCGGCCCGCCGTGACATCACCTCGTTCAAGAAGACCAGCCCGCTGATCGGCACCACCCCGACGGCCACGGCGGTGATCTGTGCCGGCAAGTCGGGACGGACGGCTCCGCAGCCGTATCCGCTCTGCACCAACCCGGGCAGCACACTCTCCAACCAGCAGCTGCCGCACTGGACTCCGGCCTCGTTCGCGCCGAATGTACCGCTGAACGTCATGACGCATCTGACCTGGACGGCGACGACCGGCGCGCTCGGTGTGACGCTTCCCTCCGCCCAGCAGAACGTGTCCGGCTACGACCGGATGACCGTGCACATGTCGCCCGACGAGAGCGTCGTCACGGGCACCGACATGACGCTGAGCGTCGCCGACTCCGCCGGGCACGTGTGGAGCAGCCCGGTCTCCGCCCTCAATCCCTGGGGCGTCACCAGGATGCCGGCCAGCGGCGCGACACAGCTCGGCAAGATCGTCCTTCAGCAGGTGGCGGTCCCGACCGCGACCCTGGCCGGGGCCGGTCTCGATCTGAGGCACATCGCCAAGGTCACCTTCACCGGAGCGGCCGGCGCCGACGCCACCGCGGCCGGCGGTGTCTATCTCTCGGATCTCGTCTTCGAGAACACGAGCCTGGGGACGCCGAGTCCGCAGGGCCGTCCCGCCGTCGACATCGTGTCGACCAGGACCGAGGAGGGCAACGGCCCGGGTGCCGCCCAGGCCGCGGTCGTTCTCTCGCGGGCCAGTGCCGCACCGGTCACCGCCTATGTCACGGTGGTCGGTTCGGCGACCGGCAAGGTCGGGCTCGCCGTGCAGAAGGTCACCTTCGCGCCCGGTACGACCTGTCAGGTGGCCGACATCCCGGCGTCCGGCGACACCGCCGCCGGGGCGGCGCCCACCACCGCCTACAAGATCGGCGTCTCCAACTCCACCAACGCGGTGCTCGGCAGCGGCGACTTCGGCACCATCACGGTGCGCGAGGACGATGGCCTGACCGGCACGGCGGCGCCCGCGCCCGTGGTCGGTGTCCAGGGCGACGTCTGCGCCGAGTACGCGGCCCTCTCCCGGCCGGGCGCGCTGACCGTCAGCGACGCCAGGCCCGAGCCGGGCGCCACGGTCGCGGTCACCGGGAGCGGCTACCGTGACGGCGAGAGCGTGGCGTTCACGCTCGGCTCCGACATACTCGGCAGCGCGGTCGCGGCGGCCGACGGCACGGTGTCCTTCCAGGCCGCCGTCCCGGCCGGCCGGCCCTACGGCAGCGCCACGATCAGCGCGGTCGGCGCGGGCTCCGGCTACACGGCGACGGCGGGCGTGGAGGTCCTCGCGACCACCACGACGGCGCTCGCCCTCGCCCCGGCCGCACCCGGGATCAGCCAGGCGGTCACGCTCACGGCGACGGTCACGGGCGCGGGCTCCGACGGCGGAACGGTCACCTTCCGGGACGGCGCCACCGTCCTCGGCACGGCCGAGGCCACGGGCGGAACGGCGTCCCTGCGGATTCCGGCCGGCTTCAAGGCCGGGACCCACACCTTCACCGCGGGCTTCGGCGGCACCGCGTCGGCCGACACCTCGGCCTCCGACCCGGTGCAGCTCGTCCTCACCAAGGGCCGCAGCGCCATCGCCATGGCGCTGACGGTCAAGTCGGTGAGCTACGGTCACGCGGTCTCCGGCGTCTTCTCGGTGGCCGGAGCGACCGGCGGCTCGGTGAAGGTCTCGTACGGGACCGGATCGCTGACGGCCAAGGTCGGTCCGTCGGGAGCGGGCACGTTCAAGCTGCCCGCGTCGCTCGCCGTCGGCGCGCACACCGTGTCCGTGCAGTATCTGGGCACCGACTTCGTGGAGCCCAGCGGAGTCGCCTCGCAGAAGCTCACGGTCGTCAAGGCGAGGACGACGACGGCGCTGACGCTCTCCAGAACCACGCTGGCACGGGGGAAGTCCGAGTCGGTCAAGGTCTCGGTGAGCGGCCACAGCGGCGCCGCGTATCCGACCGGCACGATCACGGTGACGGCGAAGGCCGGAGGGAAGACGACCACCACCAAGGTCACGCTGACGGCCGCGAAGAAGGGCGTGATCGGCTTCTCGGTCAAGCTGCCGAACGTGAACGGCACGGCGACGGTCACCGCCGTGTACGCGGGAGACAAGAACTTCTCCGGCAGCACCTCGCCCAGGAAGCAGGTGAAGCTGACCTGACGCGAGCCGGTGCGACGGCCCGACGCGGGGCCGTCGCCCGGGACGCCGCTCACTGAAGCGTGTGTGGGACGGGTGGCGTGCGGGACGGGTGGGGGGAGGAGCCGGTGGGCGCCTCCCCCCGCTTCCGCGTCATGCCCGGCGCATCGGCCGGAGGGTCCCGGCGCCGGGCACTGTTGCCCACCCCCGTGGGGCAGCGGCGCCCAGCGCCCGTGTGCCGGGCGCGGCCGGGGAACGGCCTTGAGGTGCTGCGCCAGCCTTCTCGATCCTGCGCCCTGCATCGCGGATAAGTCAACTAAAGTTGATTGCTGGATGGATAGTTGACAGTGATTCACGGTCCGACGAGCCCCAGGCCCTGTCCGGTCGCCACGATCGTGTAATCCGGTGCGACGGCAAGATCCCCGCCGACGGCCGAAGAGTCCTATGATCCGGTGCCATGGCCACCGATTCTCCACGCTCCGAGGCGTCGGCTCTTCGACCAGGCGAAGGGGATGAGCCGACGGGCTCCCTGGACTTCGCGGCTCGCTTCCGGCGCGTGATCTCGGTGATCTACCCGAAGGATCTGGGCCGTCCCTGGCGCGACTCGGAGATCGCCGAGGGCACCGGCCTGAGCGGCACCTACATCGGGAATCTCCGCAAGGGCACCCAGAAGCCCAGTCTGGAGAACGCGGTGAAGATCGCCAAGTTCTTCGGCGTACCGCTGAACTACTTCAGCGACTCCGCCACCGCCCGGGCCGTGGAGCGTGATCTGCGGAAGATAGAGGCGCTGCGGGACGCCCGGGTGGAGCGGATCGCGATGCGGGCGGCCGGACTGCCTCCGGAGATGCAGGACGCCGCCCTGACGGTGGTGGAACAACTGCGCAAGGCGGTCGGACTGCCCGATGCCCCTGAGGGCGCCGAGGCTTCCGGTCCCTCAGGGGCTTCCGGACCCACCGGGTCCTCCGGGGCTCCCGGGGTCTCCGGGGCTCCGGAAGCGTGACCGAGTACCAGCAAACGCCGCTGGGGCACTGGCGGCCGGCTGATGGGAACGACGTGCGAGATCTTGGACGTACCCGGCGGCGGATGCGGGCCATGGTCAGACAGCTCGATCTGCCGGAGATGAGCACGGTGGAGGAGCTCTGCGCCGCGGTCGCCGAACGGGCGGGCCGGCCCGTACGGCTGGTGCCGCGGCGGATGCGGCTGGGCGAGCCGTCCGGCTTCGTGGAGCGCCGGGCGGACGCCGATGTGATCCATTTCGAGCAGGAGACCTCGGGCCTGCACCAGGCCCACATCATCTGCCATGAACTCGCGCATCTGCTGTGCGGGCATCTCGCCGAGCCCCCCGACCCGGATGAGACCGCCGCCGAGGTCGAACTGCCCACCATCGACGCCGACATGATCCGGCTGGTGCTCGGCCGTTCCCACTACGATGGCGCGGCGGAGGAGGAGGCGGAGATCCTGGGGGCCGAGCTGACGCGCACGCTGGTACTCGCGCCCGGCGCCGGGACCACCTCGCAACTGGCACCCGCGCTGGAACACCGTAAAGGGCAGCATGTCTGACGTAACGGGCGCATCCGCCACAGCCGTGTCCGGCGTGTCCGAGGCACCGTTCGTGTCCGAGGCGCCGTTCAACATCGTCTATCTCGGTATCGGCACGGTGGCCTGGATCGTGGCCGGACTGAAGATCCGGGCCTGGCGGCGGGACCCGTCGCCGGGACTGCTCGTGGTCGCGCTGACGATCGCGGCTCCCTCCACCGCGTTCGTGCTCGCGGCCCCGGTGCTCTACCGGCTGGTCGACCGGGTCGCGCACCGCGGCAATCTGGCGACGCTGCTGGTCTATCTCGGCATCACGTGCTTCTCCGCGGGCGCCGTGGTGCTGGCCCGCATGTGGACACCGCCGAAGGAGCGTGCCGACGACCGGGTGTGGGACGCGGCGGGCGCGGACACCTGGCGTCAGGTGCGCGGGCGGCTCGCGGTGTTCGCCGTGCTGGTGCCGGTGATGACCGTCCTGTTCCTCACCGGCGGAGCCGGCGGCCCGGAGACTCCGCTCACCTTCGACACCACCTTCGCGACGATCCCCGCGATCGCGCTCTTCCTCGTCCTCTACCAGGCCCTGTTCGGCTTCGCCCTGCTCGACATCAGCCGGGTCTGTCTCGGGCACGCCTCCCGGCTGCCGCACGGACCGCTGCGCCGCGGCATCCGGCTGATCGCCGTCGGCGGGCTCGTGGCCTGCGGCTATGTCGTGTGCAAACTGATCGCGATCGGGGCGGCCTTCGCGGAGACCGGCGGTACGGAGTGGCTGAGCACGGCCCTCGGCCCGGTGTTCGCCGCGCTCGGGGCCATGCTCATCACGGCGGGGTTCGCCGGGCCCGCCGTCGCCGCCTGGCGGCACCGGCGCCGCGACTACCAGGCCCTGCGCCCGCTGTGGGACCTGGCCTACCGGGCGGACGAGCGCCTCGCCCTGGAGGAGCCCGCCTCGCCCTGGACCGAGCGGCTGGCGTTCCGGGACCTGGAGTGGCGTACGGCCAGGCGCGGCCTGGAGATACGCGACGGCCAGCTGACGCTGCGGCCCTGGGTCGATCCGGCCGTGGTCACCGCCGCCACCGAGGCGGCGGAACGGGCCGGGCTGGACGAGGCGGACCGCGCGGCCCTGATCGTCGCCGCCGCGCTCCGGTTCGCCGTCGACGCGCTCAACGCCGGGGTTCCGCCGCGCCCGCGCGAGGACCAGGTCCCGCTGCCGGGACTGGACGCGGAACCGGCCGAGGAACGGGCGCATCTCGTACGGGTCGCTCAGCGGCTCCACGCACCGCTGACCGGCGAGGCGCTGGCCGTCGCCACCGCAGCGGGATGACCGCGAGCACGCGTGGCACGCACCACGCCTACGCGCGGCTCGTCCTGGAGACGATGCCGGAGGAGTCCCGCCTCGGACTCACCCTGGGTTTCATCCGTACCTTCGGCATCCCGGACATCGCCCGCGTGCTGCACGGCACGGGCCGTATGACCGGCGAGCCGCGCGCCCGCGCCAAGGCGACCGGCGTCGCCATGTTCACCTTGATCGGACAAGGGCTGGAGAGCCCGGAGGGGCGCCGGACCGTCGACGCGCTGCGCCGGATCCACGACCGGCCGGACATCACGCCCGAGCTGATGCACTACGTCCTGGCCTGCTTCACCGTATGCCCGCTGCGGTTCATCGACACGCACGGCCACCGGCCGGTCGCGGAGGAGGAACGGAAGGCCGCGTACGCCTTCCACCTCGGCCTGTCCGACGCCCTGGACCTCCCCGGCCTTCCGGGCGGCGCAGGTCCGGGCGGCGGCGGTCCGGGCGGCGGCGGTCCGGACGGCGGTGATCTGGACGGGGTGGAGCGCTGGATGCGGGACTACGAGGTCCGCCACTTCGCGCCCACCGAGGAGGCCCGCGCACTCTGGCACTCCGCCAGCCACGGCCTCCTGGCCGCCAGACTCCCGTCCGCCCTGGCCCCACTGGCCCCGGCGGTCGCCGCGTCCCTGCTCGACGCTCCTCTCGGCAGAGCCCTCCGGGTCCGCCGCCCGCCGGCCCCGGTCCGAGCCCTGGTGATCCACGCCCTGCGCTCCCGGGCGCGGGACCGGGCCCGGACCGGCCGGGGCACCGGATGAGCCACGGGCCACGGGTCACGGCCCGACCGGCCGGAAGCGGGCCCGGCGTGGTGACAGCGGGAGGGGCCCGGAGCCGGCCGGTTCCGGGCACCGCGCGGAGGCCCGGGGAGTGTGCGCCACGTCCCGGACCGTCAGATCGTCGCCGTGTCGATCACGAAGCGGTAGCGCACGTCGCTGTCCAGGACCCGCTCGTACGCCTCGTTGATCTCGCTCGCGCCGATCAGCTCGATCTCCGCGCCCAGGCCGTGCTCGGCGCAGAAGTCCAGCATCTCCTGGGTCTCCCGGATGCCGCCGATGCCCGAGCCCGCGAGCGTCCTGCGGCCGTTCAGGAGGGAGAACAGGTTGAGCGAGACGGGCTCCTCGGGAGCGCCCACGTTCACGAGCGCGCCGTCCGTCCTGAGCAGGGACAGGTACGCGTCGAGCTGAAGCGGTGCGGAGACCGTCGAGAGGATGATGTCGAAGGTGCCCCTCAGCTTCTCGAAGGTCGTCGCGTCAGCGGTCGCGTAGTAGTGGTCGGCGCCCAGCCGCAGGCCGTCGTCCTTCTTGCGGAGCGACTGGCTGAGCACGGTCACCTCGGCGCCGAGCGCGTGCGCGATCTTGACGCCCATGTGGCCGAGGCCGCCCATCCCGACGACCGCGACCTTCTTGCCGGGACCGGCGTTCCAGTGCCGCAGCGGTGAGTACGTCGTGATCCCCGCGCACAGCAGGGGCGCCGCGACATCGAGGGAGAGGCCGTCCGGGATGCGGACGGTGAAGTTCTCGTCGACGACGATCCGGTGGGAGTAGCCGCCGTAGGTGGGCTCGCCGTTCTTGTCGAGCGCGTTGTACGTGAGGGTGTTGCCCCGGAGGCAGTACTGCTCCAGACCGGCCCGGCAGTTCTCGCACTCACGGCAGGAGTCGACCATGCAGCCGACGCCCACCCGGTCGCCCACGGCGAACCTGGTGACGCCCGGACCGGTCTCGGCGACGACACCGGCGATCTCGTGGCCCGGAACCATGGGGAAGACGCTGCTGCCCCAGCCGTCATGGACCTGATGGATGTCGGAGTGGCAGATCCCGGCGAACTTGATGTCGATCAGGACGTCGAATTCGCCCACCGGGCGGCGTTCGACGGTGGTGCGCTCCAGCGGAGCCTTGGCGGCGGGAGCGGCGTATGCGGCAACGGTGGTCATGCCCGAGGTCTCCTGGAAAGTCTTCGTGCCCGCGACCGTGTTGTCCCGGGCACGCTCCCCAGGCTCGCTCGCACAACCGCGTTTGCCCAGGTCACCGCTTTGCGTACGTCCAGCGGTCGTACTACTGACGGGAGCAGGCTGATACACGTAGGACCAGGAATACTGGAGACATGGACGATCAGACGATCCCCTCCCGGCCCGGCGCCCCGTCCGGGTCCGGCGGTCCCACCGGGGCCGGAGCCGCGTCCGGCGCCGCGTCCGGCGCGGCGTCCGGGGCCGGTGCTCCCGCCGGGTCCGCGGCCCCGTCCGGGTCGCGCGCGGCGGAACCGCTCGACCGGCGGGCCGAGCTGGTCGAATTCCTGCGCACCCGGCGCGCCAGGCTCAAGCCGGAGGACGTGGGGCTGCCCGACGTCGGCCGGCACCGGCGCGTACCGGGCCTGCGGCGCGAGGAGCTGGCCCAGCTCGCCGGAGTGTCCGTGGCGTACTACATCCGGCTCGAGCAGGGCAACGGGCGCAATGTGTCCAGCGAGGTGCTCGACTCGATCGCCCGCGCCCTGCGGCTCACCGACGCCGAGCACGGCCATCTCGTCCATCTCGCGAGCCCCAGGCCCCAGAAGAAGCGGCAGGCGTCCGCCCGCCCCCAGCACGTACGCGGCGCGCTGCGCACGCTCCTGGACTCGCTGGAGGGCGTACCCGCCTACATCGGCGGCCGGCGCTCCGAGATCCTCGCCTGGAACCGGATGGCCGCGGCGCTCTTCGAGGACTGGGGAGAGCTGCCGGTCCGTGAGCGCAACTGGGCGCGGCTGGTCTTCCTCTCACCCGCCTACCGCGAACTGTTCGTGGAGTGGGACTCCAAGGCGACCGACATGGTCAGCTATCTGCGGCTCGACGCGGGCTGCCATCCGGACGACCCGGAGCTGTCGGCGCTGGTCGGGGAGCTGTCCGTGAAGAGTGAGGTGTTCCGGCGGCTGTGGGCCACGCATGACGTGAAGGAGAAGGGCCACGGCGTCAAGCACATGCGGCACCCGCTGGTCGGCGACCTGACACTCTCGTACGAGACCCTGCAACTGCCGGACGACCCCGAGCAGTCCCTCGTCGTCTACCACGCCGAACCGGGCTCCCCCTCCGCCGATGCCCTGCGCCTGCTGGCGAGCTGGGGCCCGGACGCCGCCCACCCGGAACGTACGACGCGGGCCTGAAGGCGGCCCCCCCGCCCCCCCCGCACCGGAGCGCCGGTCCGGGACCGTCAGCGGGCCGCGGCGGCCAGGGAGAGCAGGAGGTGGGCCGACTCGGGGTGGAAGTAGTCCGAGTGGGCTCCCGCGAATCCGAGCGTGCTGCGGTAGTGGCGGCTCGCGTTCACATTGATGATCCTGGCCGGGGGATCGGGGAACTCGTACGGGACGGTCGTGGGCCGCAGCAGCGTCGTGTGGACCGGGCCCGCCGCCTGTGTCGTGCCGCGGAAGCCCACGGCGTTCGCTCCGCCCTCGGCCAGCCGGTGCCAGCGGCCCAGCGCGCGGTCGCGCGGACTGAACGTCAACGCGATCGGCGCGTTGAGCAGGTTCAGCTCCAGCAGCGCCGAGAACGGCGGCCGGGCGAAGGCATCGGCCGGCACAGCCATTTGAAAGACCGTCAGACTGTCCACGGTCCACGGGTAGTTCTTGTCGTGCCAGGGCCAGGACAGGGTGTCCGGACCGCCGTCCAGCAGGCGCGCGCTCGTGTCCATGATGGCGGTGGAGAGGAACCGGCCGCCGAAGGAGTGGCCCACGCAGTGCAGATACTGCCCGTGGATGTTCCGCAGGATGTCCGGGCCGCGATCGGGCAGTGTACGGCGGTCGTTGAGATATCCGAGCAGCCCGGCGAGCACCCGGCCGGCCCGCCCTTCGCGCGACACGGCGGCGGCCCGGTCCCTGACGGTGCTGTAGCCGCCGAACGACGGCCAGCGTACGCAGATGTAGTGCGGCCGGAATCCGTCGAGTTCCGGATACCGCGCGGGCTGCCTCTCGTACAGCTCCGTGAGCAGTTCGAAGAGCCGCCCGGCGGAGTCGCGGGACCGTCTCTTCGTGGTGCGCCAGCCGTGCACGTACACGAAGATGTCCGTCGCGCCCTCGTCCAGATGAAGGCGCTCCTCCAGCACGGCGGTCATGTCGTCGCGGGGGACGACCGCGCCACCGCCGGGGTCGAGCAGATTCCCCCGCTCGTCCAGATCCAGCAGGTCCACCAGGGGTCTCATCGATTTCCCGCCTTCGCCGCGACGGCCCTCGCCGGAGCGGATTCCGTGGCGTCCGCTTCCGTGGCGGCGGCCTCCACGGAAGCGGCCTCCGCCGTGACAGCCTTCGCCGGATCCGCCGCTATGTGATTGTCCAACCCGCGCAGGAGCGTGAACGCCAGCCCGAGCGGGGTCGCCTGCTCGTCGAGATAGTGCCGCGCGAGACTCCGCGCGATCGGCGCCACCCGGGTGCCCGGGGTGAAGAACGCCTCGAAGAAGCGGCAGGCGTAGTCGCTCGCGAACTTCCTGGGAATGTCGATCTGCGGTCCGACGAGACAGCCGACGCCCAGGTTCAGCAGCGCCAGCCCGAGCCCCTCGTGCAGCGCGGGTGTCGCCCTGCCGCCCGCGCAGACCATCATGAAGCAGAGCGGGCTGGCCATGCGCTCGTTCCGTTCGCCGCGCCAGTACTCGAAATCGGAGGAGCGGATCGGTTCGTCGTCACTGAGGACGACCCGGGCCTCGACCGGACCGTTCGCGTCGAAGGTGAGCGCGCTGCCGTGCCCGGCGAAGAGCAGCACGTGCTCATTCACGCCGGGATCGCAGAACGCCTCTTCCACCTCGTCCTTGCGGGTGCGCAGCGCGACGTCGGAGTGCCGCTCCATCAGGCCGTGGACGCTGTCGATGACCGCCGGGGTCTCCCCGGCCTTCTGGATACGGGTGTCGAAGTGCAGCCCGGACCGCAGCTCGTCCCCGTCCTCGTTGATCACATGGCGGTACCCCTCGGCGTGCCCGGTGCTGTGCTCGATCAGATGCGTGTAGCCGAGAAAACCGCCGGGCTCCCACTTCGCGTCCCTGCTGTTGAGTCTCGTCGCCGGATCCGGTGGGAGGTAGAGCATTCCCCAGGGGACGAAGACATCCGCGGAGTGGACCGTGATGACCTGTTCGCCCTGGCGCAGGGCGCCCTTCAGGGATTCCCATAATCTCTTCAGGCCGTCGTCGCCCTCGGTGAAGAGGAATTGCAGCAGCTTGTGGCCCGCCTTGGCCAGTTTGAGCCCGACGGGCCGCAGCAGTTCCTGGGCGGTCGCGGCGCCGAAGGAATCGACCGGAAGGAATTCGTAGTAGTACGAGTTACGGGTTTCCGGGATCCGGTACCGCACCACACCGTCGAACCAGCAGGACAGCGCCGTCCGGACCGCGGCGGCGATCTCCGAGGGCTTGCGGCGCATCGTCCCGCGCCACTCGCCGTTCCCGTCGTAGGGGACGGCGTCGCCGTGCATGCGTACGGTGAAGGTGTCGGGTGCGCTGTTGCGTGTTTCGAAGAACAGATGGATGGTCCGGTTGGCGACCCCGCCGTTGGACCTCGGTACCTCGCGGTAGTTGTCGAATCCGTCGAATCCGGTGCTGAAGGATATGTCCCGCGTCATCGTGAGGGTTCCAGGTCCTCCGTGTCGAGGGCGGGCAGTTCGGCGGTGATCTCCTGGATCACGGCACCGTCGACACGGCGCAGGACATCGATGAAGAGCTTGACCGGCGCGGTGGAGGTGGGGGTGATACGGAAGTCACCCGGCGTGGTTCCGCGCGCGTCCGTCAGACGCAGATGCATGAGCGAGGGACTCACCTCGGCCGACGAGGCGTCCATGCGGACGGTGATGTCCACGGGGTGCTCGTCCGTCGCGTCGGTGGCCGGATCGGGCTCCCAGGGCTCGTCGAGCGGCTGGAGATCGAAGGTGAGCGTGATCTCGGCGCCGGGACGGGTGGGCAGCGCGTCGTCGGGGACCCGTAGACGGGCCCGATGCCCGCGCTTGCGGGGCCGGTCGGCGCCGGGCGGACGGCGGGTGCCGGTCGGGGTGCCGCCGTCGGGAGGGGTGCCGGAG
>NZ_MAUD01000213.1 GCF_001700515.1 Streptomyces lushanensis | reverse complement strand
TTCCGGTTCCGGTTCCGGTTCGGCCCCGGACTCCGGTCGATCGAACAGTGATCCGGACCGGAGGGAGATCACTCCTGGATGTGCGCGGGAAGGCGTACGGGCGTGGCGAAGGCGCCGTCGTGGTGGACCGGGGCGGGACCTTCGCCATGGCCACCGCCCGCTTCGATCTCGCCGACGACCAGGACCCCTGCGATCACGCGGCCGTGGCGGCGAGGGACGCGGGTCGGCTCCAACGGGTGAGCCGGTGCGGCCGGCGCGCGTACGGTGCGTGCGCATGGACGGTGACGTCACGGATGAACCGCTCGTACCAGCGGGCCTCTGCATCCGGATCGGACCCATTTGACATCTATTCGCCGCGCTCTCTAGCGTCGGCGCCGAGCCCTCGGCAGAGCCCTCGCCGCACCCCGGCCCGGGACCTCGCCGTCCGCAGCCCCGACGAGCAGGATCCCCATGGCCTCGCACACCCCGCCCACCGGACCCGACGCGTTCCATCCCGATCTGCCGGACCACGACCGCGACCAGGACGCCACGGCGGGGAGCGCGCTGCCCCCGCGCGCCCGGCTGCACCACGTCCGGGCCGACGCGCTCGACGGCGACACCGCGCAGACCGGCGGGATGCGGCGCTTCGCGGCGATCAGCGGAAGCAGTGTCGGCTCCGAGCGCATCTGGATGGGCCAGACCCATGTCGCGCCCGGCACCGCGTCCTCCGACCATCATCACGGCGCCTCCGAGACGGCCATCCATGTGATCGAGGGACACCCGGAGTTCGTGTTCCTCGACGACTCCGGCGGTGCGCCCGAGGAGATCAGGATCCGCACCTCGCCGGGCGACTACGTCTTCGTACCGCCGTACGTTCCGCACCGCGAGGAGAATCCCCGCGCCGACGAGGAGGCCGTCGTCGTGATCGCCCGCAGCACGCAGGAGGCGATCGTGGTCAATCTGCCCGGACTGTACGTCCTAGGAGGCGAACCGGACGCCACGCCGGACGCCGACTGACACCGCGTCCCGGCCGGCCCCGCCGCCCGTGGGACAACCGGCCGCCGCCGTCCGCGTCTACCCGGCGAGTTCGCGGACCGTCGCCATGTCGCTGAACGGCAGCAGTCGTTCGCCGACGATCTGGTACGGCTCGCTGCCCTTGCCCGCGAGCAGGACGATGTCGTCGCGGCCCGCCTCGGCCAGCGCGAAGGCGATGGCCGAGCGGCGGTCGGCGAACCGCTCGAAGCGGCAGCCCGCGGCCAGCAGGCCCGGAGTGATCTGATCCATGATCGCCCCGGGGTCCTCGTTCCGCGGATTGTCCGAGGTGAGCACGGCCAGGTCGGAGTACGTACCGGCGATCTCCCCCATCCGCGCACGCTTGGTGCTGTCACGGTCGCCGCCGCACCCGAAGACGGTGACGACCCGGCCCGGGGCGAAGTCCCTGATGGCGGAGAGCACCTTCTCCAGCGAGTCCGGCGAGTGCGCGTAGTCGACGATGACGGCGGTGCCTCCCGGCGTCTCAAAGCGCTCGAACCGCCCGGGAACCGGCGGCATCCGGTCCAGCGCGCCGACCAGCCCGTCCAGATCGTGCCCGAGCAGATGGCAGGCGGCCACCGTGGCAAGGGCGTTGGCGACCGAGAACCGGCCCGGCACCGGGATCGCCGCCGGATACTTGCGCCCCTCGTGATGGAGGGTGAACCGCGTGCCGAACGCGTCCATGGTGAGATCGGTCGCCCGGTAGTCCGCCTCGGCGTCCAGGGCGTACGTGGTCACGGCCCCGGGCATCAGCGCACCGATCCCGGCGCCCACCGGATCGTCCGCGTTGACCACGGCACGTCGGCAAAGCCCCTGGAACAGCCGGAGTTTGGCGTCCCGGTAGTTCTCCATCGTGCCGTGGTCGTCCAGATGATCCTGCGTCAGATTGGTGAAGACCCCGACATCGGCGAAGGCATGGTCCACGCGGTGCGTCAACAGGCCCATGGAGGTGGCCTCCAGCACCACCGTGCCGGTCCCGCGGTCGCGCATGTATCCCAGCAGATACTGGAAGTCGGGCGCTTCCGGCGTGGTCAGGACCGATCTGGGCATCGGGATCACCTCGTCGCCGATCCGGCTGCCGGCGGTTCCGATGACACCGACCCTCGCGCCCTCGGCGAGCCGCAGCACGGACTCGACCATGTACGACACCGAGGTCTTCCCGTTGGTGCCGGTGACGGCCACCATGTCCATGCCCTGCCCGGGATCTCCGTAGTAGCGTGAGGCGACGGCCGACGCCACCGCGCGGGTGTCCCGTACCCGTACGACACACGCGTCCGTGTGCGCCCACACCGATTCCTCGGGCTCCGGTTCCGCCGCGTCGAGCAGTACGGCCACCGCGCCGCGCGCGAGGGCTGGGCCGATGGCCCCGGGACCGCCTTCGCGGTGGCCCGGCACGGCGATGTACAGCGAGGCCGGCACCACCCGGTGGGCGTCGAAGCAGATGCCCGCGGTGATCGCCGTGTCCGGATCCCCCCGCAGCGTCTCGTGGTCGTGCCCGGCGAGCAACTCGCTCAACTTCACAGGGATCCTCTCGGAGGTACGGCGCGGAATCGCGGCTCGGCGGGAACAGGGCATCGCGACATGGGCGGTGCGGGGATGACACGGGTGGGACGGAGGTGCCACGGGCGGGACGGAGGTGAGTGATGAAGGCGCCGAGGACCGGCCCTGAGGGGCGGGGCCGCCACGGCGTTCGGAGAACGGGCCGGCCGAGGAGGCCGGCTCCGGGAGCGGCCACCGGGCCCGTACGGCCCGACGCGGCCGGTTCAGCGGGCTCGGCCCGTCGCCGGGTCGAGCGGCGCAAGGGCGCTAGCCGTGACCGTGCAGCGCGCGGCAGGCGGCCTCCGGGGCGGACGCCGGACCCGGCCCCCCGGTCGGCGCGCCCACGGCGGCCGAGCACAGCGCGCAGGGAGCCTGTCGCAGGCACTCCCTCACCGCACGTGTACACCCCATGAGGGGAGTGTACGGCCGACGGGCCCGGACGGACGCCGCTCCGGCCCGCCGTACCGCGTCACCGCACACGGCAGGGCGGGCCGCACACGGCGACCCGCCCTGGAACGTCATACGAAAGCGCTCACCGCGCGGAAGCGACCTGGCCGACCACGGCGGACGGCGGCGGACGGCGATCCGCCGCCGTCGGCCGCCGGCCCGGTCGGCCCGAGGCTCAGGAGGTCAGACTCCCTGCCCGGTGCCGCGTCCCGCACCCGCCGCGGCCTTGATGCCCTGGGTGATCTCGTCCATCACGGACAGCTCGGGTGCCTTGTCGTTGATGTCGAAGCCCGAGCGCACGACGACCATCAGACCCGAGGCCGAGGGCGAGTTGAAGGCGAGGGACTGCACATAACCGTCGTCGCCCTTGCTCGTGACGACCTTCCACCGCACCAGATAACCCTTCTGTCCGGCGACGGTGACCGCCTCGGACCTCAGCTCCTCGTGGGAGGAGATCTTTCCGTAGATCTCGCCGCCGTAGGACTCCTCGGCGTTGGCCTGGATGTCCTTCTCCGCCGCGGCCTTGGCCGTGGTGGCCTCGATCTTCATCGCGGCGGCGGGAGCGGAGAACACTCCGCCCCGCACACAGCTCTGGGACGTGTCCCCGGGACAGGAGTACTTCCCGGTCGTCACTCCGGCGCCGACCACTCCGGACTCGCCGGTCCAGCCGTCCAGGACCGGGATGCTGATCCCGCTGGCCGCGTCGGTGGCGTAGCCGTCCTCGGTCTGCGGCATCCCGGGCCCACCGCTCTCGCCGCCACCCCGGCCGCCCGGCCCGTCGGGGTTCGGGGTCCGCTGCCCGGGCAGTGAGGGAGCGGCGGAAGGAACGTCGCGGGCGCGCACCGGCGCGCTGTCGTCACCGCCACGGCCGAGCAGGTAGAACCCTCCCGCGATGGCCGTCGCCACGACCACGGCGATGACACCGACGGCTGCCCGACGGCCGCGGTTCGTCCGGCCGGGGGGTGGTGACACGGGATAGTAGGGAGGCGACCCGGGATACGGGGGCGCGGTCGGCGGCGCCCACTCCGCGGTGGAGGGGGCGCGGAGTTCGTCGGTCCAGGCGGAACCGTCCCACCAGCGTTCCTGCTGGGGGCCGTCGCCCGAGTGCCCAGGATCCGGATACCAGCCCGGCGGAGTTGTGTACGTCACGGTTCTCAGCCTAAGCATATTGTCTGAATGACTGGTGAGAGGCCCATGAGAATCCCCGCCGAGCTCCCCTCGGTCCCGGTCCGGTGCCCTTCGGGTCGCTCCCGTCACTCCGGTCCGCTCCCGTCACCCCGGCTCACTCTCCTCACTTCGGCTCACTCTCCGCCGAGTCCCGCCTGCCTGGCCCGGACGATCGCTTCCGCCCTGCTGGCCGCCTGAAGTTTCGTGAGGATGTTGGAGAGATGGTTGCGGACGGTCTTCGGGCTGAGCACCAGCCGGCGTGAGATGGCGAGATTGTCCAGACCTCTGGCCACCAGATCCAGCACCTCCCGCTCCCGCCCGGTCAGTTCGGGCAGCACGACCGGCGCGGTGCCCGGCATCCGCAGCCCGGTGAGATAGGCCATCGCCCGTGACGCCACCGCGGGACCGAGCAGCACCTCGCCATGGGCGACCGCGCGTATGCCGCGCTCGATCTCGGCGGGCGTGGCGCCCTTGAGGAGATAGCCGCGCGCGCCCGCCCGCATCGAGGCGAAGACCGAGTCGTCGTCGTCCAGCATCGTCACCACGAGGACCGCCGTCGCGGGCCGGAGCCGCAGGATCTCACGGGTGGCCTCGATTCCCGAGGGCGCTCCGTCGCCGAGGTGCAGGTCCATGATCACGACATCGGGTCCGTGCGCGGTGACGGCGGCGACCGCCTCGTCCCGCGTCTCCGCCTCACCGACCACGCTCACACCGGGCAGTGATCCGAGCAGGGCGGCCATGCCCATACGGAAGACGGGGTGGTCGTCCACGACGACGATCCGCAGGCCGCCGTCGGCCCCGTCCCGCCGTCCCGATCCGGACCCTCGGTCCACCGTCGCGTCCACCCGTTCCTCCGTACTCGCCCGGCCCGACTGCCCGCGCCCGCCGGCGCGGACGCCGTGATCACGGTCGCGGTCGTCGTGTTCGTCGTGCGCGTCCGCGCGTTCATCACGCATGTCCGGCCACTCCGTCGGTCATCTCCTCCCGGAGAGGTACGCGCAGGATCAGCCGGGTCCCCCGACCGCCGGCGCCCGGCTCCCATCCGACCGTTCCGCCGACCTCCTCGGCCCGCTCCCGGACCGACTGACGGCCGACGCCGGGTCTGGCGCCCGCCGCTATACCGCGCCCGTCGTCCTCGACCACCACGGTCAGTACCCGGTCCACGCCCGAGCCGGTCCGGGTCAGAACCACCGCACAGGTCCTGGCACCCGCGTGCCGTGACACGTTCCGCAGCGCCTCGGCCACGATCGCGTAGACCGCCCCGGCGACCCTCGCGGGTAGGTCGGCGGGCGCCGGGCGCCCACGGTCCTCGTACCCGCCGCCGTCGTCCCCGCGGGCGGCCTCGTCCCGTACGACCACGGCGAGGCCGTCCGCCTCGTAGCGCATCACCAGCTCCCGCAGGGCCGCCACGAGCCCCAGCTCGGCCAGGACCGGCGGGACCAGTCCGCGGGCCAGCGTACGGACCTCGTCGACCCGTACGTCGACTTCCGTACGGAGCCGGCCGAGCAGGGCGTCGGCCGCGTCCGCCCGGTCGGGCAGAAGATTGCGCACCGCCGCGAGGCCGAGCCCGATGCCGGCCAGGGCCGGGCCGAGCTGATCGTGCAGCTCCCTACGCAGGGCCCGTCGTTCGTCGTCCCTGGCGGCGGCCAGCCGGCCGCGCGACTCGCGCAGCGCCCGGGTGACGGCGGCGAGGTGGACGGCCGTGGCGACGACGGGCGCCACCTCCTCCAGCGCCGAACGGGCCCTGCGGTCGAGGCGTTCACCGGGCCGCGCGGTCACCAGCAGCGTTCCGGCGCTCTCCTGACGTACGACCAGGGGCACGGCGAGAGGCGTCTCGCGCACCGGCGGGGCGGAGGCGGAGGCATCCGGGGGTTCGGCCCCGGGGGTCTGCGGAGCTTCCTCCCGCCGGATCGAGACGAGCACCTCGCCGCCGGCGTCCAGTACCCGTACCGAGCCGAGGTTGAACGAGACCGCGACGCTCTCGGCCATGCCGGTCAGCGCCTCCTCCGGACCGGCCGCGCTGCCGAGATGACGTCCCACCCGGCTGAGGGCGGGCGCCGCCGCCTCGCCGTGCACCAGCCGGTCCACCCGACGCTGCAACCAGCCTCTCGCGGGCTGGATCCCGACGGCGGGCACGGCGGTCGCCAGCACCTTGCCGAGGGTGCCCTCACCGGGCAGGACCAGTCCCAGCACCGCCACCGTCACGAAGTACCCGGCCACCAGCATGCCGGTGAGCAGTGACCACACCAGCGTCCTGCTCACCGCCAGATCCAGCCCCCAGAGCCGCTGCCGCAGAACCGCGACCAGCACCGCGGCCGGGAAGAAGGCCTGCGAGGCGATATGGGTGAACGGGGTGAACAGCAGGACGGCCGTGCTCTGCGAGGTCGGCCACAGCACCAGGGGAAGGAACGTCACCGCGATGAGCGCCGTACCGATCGCCAGCCAGCCCAGTCCCCGCGCGGCCGGATCGCGCATCCGCCGCCATCCCGTGTGGGCGGCGGCGCCGAGGCCGAGGAGCACGATCAGCGCGAGCAGGATCTGGCTCAGTGGCCCGGTCAGCCGGGCCCAGGCCGTACTGCGCACGGCGAGCGGGGCGTACGGCTCGCCGTAGGCCGGCCAGGGCCAGGGATCGGTCAGCCGGAGCGCCAGTACGGCGACGATCACCGCGGTCCCCGCGCCGAGCGCCCAGCGGGCCGCCGACGACAGCCGCCGCCCCGACACCAGATGGGGGACGACGAGGATCAGCGAGAGCGTGCCGGGCACCCACGCGGTGGACTGGAGGATCGCCCACTGCGGTGGCACGGCCTCTTCACCGGCGTCGCGCGCCCACAGCGCCACCGCCTGGGCGGTGACCGCCGCGATCCCGCCGCCGACCGCGGTCAGCGCGACCAGCCAGGCGACCAGGTGCTGCCGGCGGGACAGGACGACCGCGGCGACAAGTCCGTACACCAGCGCGTCGACCGTGTCGACGACGAAGAACCACTGGTCCTGGGTCCAGGGGGCGTCCGCCACCCCCATCAGCGCCAGCGCGGTCGCGGCCAGTCCCCAGGCCGTGACGAGCACGCAGACGGCGGCGGCACGATGGCCCCCGCCGTCGATCCTCCACCGGGCCGACGCGCCCGGATCCCCCTTGTCCCCCACGAACCAAGGATCCCAGCCGGCCGCCCCGGTGTCACTTTGTTCCTCGCGCTCCCACCGATCCGGGCCCGCCGCGCGGTAGGGACCTGCTCCCCCGTACGGGCGCGTCCCGCCGTAAGTCCTCACTCCGCCGTACGGGCCCGGCCGAACGCGAACGCGGCACTCAGCGCCAGCAGATAGGGAAAGCCCACGAAGAGCGCGAGGTACTGGAAGGGCGTCACCTGCGTGACCAGCAGCAGGAATCCGAACAGGGCGCTGATCACACCGATCCACCGGCTCACCGCTCCCTGCCGGAAGGCGGCCACGACCAGGGCGCCCGCGGTGAGCAGCAGTCCGGACCACAGCCAGCCGTAGGTGCCCAGTTGGGTCATCCCGGAGACGATCGTGTCGGGATCCGTCGCGTCGCGCTGGTTGATGCCGTGGAACATCTCGGTGCCCATGCCCGCGCCGACCAGGCTCATCACCGCGACGAGCAGCAGCCCGGAAGCGGCGATCGACGGCACGAGACTTCCCGCCGGGCACTGCCGGTCCAGTCGGCGGCGCAGCCCGGCCGCGAAGACGACCGCGCCCAGCGCGGCGACGGTGAAGGCGATCTGGGTGGCGAAGACCCACCACGCGGTGGTGCCGTCGAACCGGTCGACCATCCGGGCGCTGTCCCTGATGTCCGCCTCGTCGAAGGGATAGAGCGGCCCGGCGGTCACGATCACGAGCAGCCCGGCGAGCGCGGTGAGCACACCGCCCCAGGCCCAGCCACGGCCCTCGGCGGGCCTCCGCACCGGATCGGTCCCGAGCCGCCGGCCCGCCGTCGGTCCTGTCTGTGGAACAGCCATGCTTCCCCCTCGGTGAGGCGTACGGGTCCTCCCGTACGCCGTGCGCCCTGCCTGCGCACGGGGAACCAGCCATCCCCCGATCCCCGTCGGCGGTCCGTGCCCCGTTCCCCCCCGTTCTCCCCCGAGAAGAGGCGACCGCCCGGTCCTGGGCCGGATCCCCGTGCGCGACTCAGGCTGACGCACCCCGTGTCCCGTCGGCATGAGCCCGGTGTCCCGTCCTTCCGGGCGGGACACCGGGCCCGCGCGAGGGGGCCGTACGCCGGGTCCCGCTCGGGGCCCGCCGCGCGGGCCCGGCTACTCCACCGGCACGATCCCGCGTACGACGCCGAGCGCCACCAGATCCGCCGGCCGCAGCCGGAGCTGGTCGGCCGTCGCGCGCGTCCGGTCGGGGGGACGCTTGAGGATCGCCGTGGCCAGTTCGGGTGCGATGACGGAGAAGTAACTGTCGGGCGTGGCCCAGGTGTTGTCCGGCGCCGACAGCGCGAGCGCCCCGCCGGAGCCGCCCTCGCCGATCAGCAGGGTGGTCAGCGGCACCCGCGCGGTGGCCATCGCCGCGAAGAGATCCGCGATGGCGCCGCCCGCTCCCCCGCGCTCCGCCTCGGCGTCGTTGGCCGCGCCTGGCGTGTCCACCAGGGTCAGCACGGGGATGCCCAGCCGGTCGGCGAGCCGGATCAGCCGGGCCGCGGTACGGTAACCGGCCGGGCGGGTCGGCGTGCCGCACTGCGCGGCATACGCGACGGTCCGTCCCGCGTGGCGGCCGAGGCCGCAGAGCATGCCGGGGTCCGTACCCCCGCAGCGGTCGCCGACGATCGCCTCCCGCTCGGTGAAGTACGCCTCCACATAGGCTTCCGCGCGGGGGCGTTCGGGGGCGCGGGCCCGTGTCACCGCGTCCCATCCGGAGACGGGCGCCTCACCGCCGCCCAGGCCCGCGGGCGGCGGCGCGGCCTCCCCGGCTCCGCCCGCTCCGGTCAGCAGCCGCGCCCAGCGGCCGACGGTGGCGCGCAGCTCGTCCTCGCGTACCACCGCGTCGACATGGCCCGCCGCCAGCTGCGCCTCCGCCGTGTAGGCGTACGGGTCGGCGTCGGCGGGGCGCACCCGGGATCCGGCGAAGCCGATCTGGGCTCCCGGCAGCGCCAGTACGACGTCGGCTCCCGCGCCCAGGGTGGCCCAGCCGCCCCCGGTGGTCGGGTCACGCACCACCGCGAGCTGCGGCAGTCCGGCCGCGCGGGTGAGCGCGGACTGCCGGGCCACCCGCTGGAGTTGGAGCAGCGCGCGCATCCCTTCCTGCATCCGGCTGCCGCCGGTGGCGATCAGTGAGACGACCGGCAGCCGCCGCTCCCGGGCGTGGGTGTACGCGGCCTCCAGCCGGTCGCCCGTGCGCTCGCCGAGCGATCCGCCCAGAAAGCTGAACTCGAAGGAGATCAGCACCGCTTCGGTCGCGCCGATCCGTCCGGTGCCGCAGACGACGGACTCCGTCTCGCCGGTGCGCTCCTCGGCTCGGGCGCGGGCCGCGTCGTAGCCTTCCCAGGCGAGCGGTCCGTCCGGCGCGGATCGGCCACGCGGCGTGGGAAGTTCGAGGAACGTGCGCTCGTCGACGACGGCGGCGAGCGCCTCGCGCGCGCTCGGCCGCTCAGTCATGGAGCGCCCGCTTCATGATCTTTCCCATGTCGTTGCGCGGCAGGGCGTCCAGATAGCGCACCGTACGCGGGCGCTTGTGCGCGGCGAGCTGGGCGGCCACATGGTCCGCCAGCTCCCCGGCGGACGGCGGCGCTTCGGCGTGCGCCGGGACGATCCAGGCGACGATACGCTCGCCGAGGTCCGCGTCGGGCTCGCCGGTCACGGCGGCCTCCCGTACCCCGGGATGCTCCAGCAGGGCGTTCTCGATCTCGCCCGCGCCGATCTTGTAACCACCGCTCTTGATCAGATCGGTGGCCTTGCGGCCGACGATCCGGACATGGCCGTCGGGGTCGCGGATCGCCATGTCCCCGGTGCGGAACCAGCCGTCGGTGAAGGCGGCCTCGGTCGCGTCGGGCCGGTTCAGATACTCCGTGAACAGGTTCGCGCCACGGACCTGGATCTCGCCGACCGTCTCGCCGTCGTACGCCTCGATCGCCCCGCCCGACTCGTCGACCAGCCTCAGCTCGACCCCGCGCAGCGGCACCCCGACCGTACCGGCGCGCGGCTCGCCGTCCACGCGCACGCTGGTGTTCATCAGGGTCTCCGTCATGCCGTACCGCTCGACGACCCGGCGTCCGGTCGCCGCGACGATCCGCCGGTGGTCGTGGACGGGCAGCGCGGCGGATCCGGACACCAGCAGCCGCGCGCCGGACAGGGCCTCGGCGAGCGCGGGATCGCCGGGCAGCGCCTCGGCGATGCGGTGGTACATCGTCGGTACGCCGAACAGCATCGTGGCGCCCGAGGACAGTTCGCGGGTGACGCCGTCGAGGTCGAACCTGCCGAGATGGCGCACCGATCCGCCGCGCCGCAGCGGACCGAGAACGCCGAGGATCAGACCGTGCACATGGAACAGGGGCAGGGCGTGGACGAGGACGTCGTCGGCGGTCCACCGCCAGGCGTCCTCCAGCGCGTCCAGGGTGGCGACGAGCGCGCGGCGCGGCAGGACGGCGCCCTTCGGCGGCCCGGTGGTCCCCGAGGTGTAGACGATCAGCGCGGGTGCCTCGGGATCGTGCTCGGGGAACGGCCCGGCGGGCGCCCCCTGCGGCGTGCCGCCCGGTTCCGTGGAATCCACCCGGCCGAGCGCGGCGAGGGCCGGCGGGAGGACCACGCCCGGTTCCGCGACGACCAGTTCCGGGGCGCTGTCCGAGACGACATGGGCCAGTTCGCGCTCGCCGCTCCTCGGATTGACCGGTATGACGGGGACCGCGGCCAGCAGCCCCGCCACCACACCGACGGCCGTCCCGAGGGTGGGTGTGGCCCAGACGGCGATCCGCCGCGCGCCGGCGATCCGGACGGCCAGGGAGCCCGCCGCGTCGGCCAGTTCGGCATGGGTGAGGGTACGGTCGCCGAACCGCAGGGCGGGCCGCTCCGCGCGTGCGGCGAGGGCCGGGAAGAGAGGGGGCACGCGTCGTTCTCCTTGGCGTCGACAGGTCTGACCGGTCGTCCGGAACCTGGTACCACCGGTACAGGCCGGACGGCGGCGGTTGCCACCGCCGCCACGATCCCTGCGTACACCATCGACCGCCGGAGGAAACATCCACGGTCGGCGTCGCGGGCCGCCGGGGCCCGCCGCCGGACCGCGGGCGCCGCCGCCGGCCCCTCGGCCCGCGTCCTCCCCGCGCCCGCCCTCAGCCGAAGGTGTCCGGGTTCGGGCCCGTGCGCAGTCCGCGGTCGAGCGTGGCCATCGCGGCCATGTCCCCGGGCGAGAGTTCGAAGTCGAAGACATCCATGTTCTCGCGGATGCGCGCGGGAGTGACGGACTTGGGGATCGCGATGTCGCCGAGCTGGATGTGCCAGCGCAGCACCACCTGCGCGGGCGACTTCTCGTGCCGCCCGGCGATCTCGGTGATCGCCTCCTCCTGGAGCAGCGTGCCCTTCGCCAGCGGGCTCCAGGCCTCGGTCGCGATGTCGTGCTGGGCGTGGAAGTCCCGCAGCCGCGCCTGCTGGAGTCCGGGGTGCAGTTCGAT
>NZ_MAUD01000212.1 GCF_001700515.1 Streptomyces lushanensis | reverse complement strand
CGCGTCCGCCGTCGCGACGGCCGCACGCTCGCGCACTGTGCAGGAACCCCGTCGGCATATGCCGGCGAACGTCGTCATACGGGGTATCGGACCGCGTCGACCCACGCGGTCGTGACCGCAGGAGAAGGGAAGCGATATGAAGATCCGCACGTTCATCGCCACAGCCTCGATGGTGGCCTCCGGAGGCCTCGTGGCGGTCGCCGGCCCGGCGCAGGCGGCTCTCTACACCACCTGTGTGGGTGACGGCGGCGCCGTCACCGTCGGCGGTGACCTGGTCGTACCGGCCGGGCAGTCGTGCACGCTGACCGGTACGAAGGTCAAGGGCACCGTGAAGGTGGAGGCCGGGGCCGACCTCGTCGCGGCCGGCGCCACCTTCAACGGCGGTCTCACGGTGGGCGCGAACGCCTATGTGGACCTCACCGGCACCGCGGTGAAGGGCGACCTGAACGCGCAGGGAGCCTTCGGCACGCATCTGGAAAACAGCTCCGTCAAGGGCGCGATCGCCGCCAACCAGGGCTTCCTGTACGCCGTGGACTCGACTCTCGACGGGAACGTCACAGCCCGGGCAGGCGAGTTGTACGTCTCCGGCAGCACCGTGGACGGCGACCTGACCGGTGACGCCAACCAGTACAGCGATGTCTACGACAGCACGGTCGACGGAACGCTCACCGTGAGCGGGAACTCCCTCGGCGGGGTCCTGTGCGCCAGCGAGGTGTACGGAAACACCGTGTACAAGGCGAACTCCGACGCGCTTCAGCTCGGTGGCGCCGGTCTGCTCGGTTCCTGCGACGGTGCCACGTACCTCGACAAGGACCTCACGGTCACCGACAACACCGCCAACGCCGTGCTGGACAACGCGATCGTCCGCGGCAGGCTCACGGCCACCGGCAACTCCCCGGCGCTCCAGGTCGGTGACCTGGCCCGGATCCGCGGTGGCATAACCGGCGAGACCACCGCCGCCGTGTCCGCCGCCGCCGCGCGCTCCGCCAAGGCGGCCCCGCAGGACCGCGGGAACGACCTGGCAGGGAAGGCCGCCGAGCGTGCCGACGAGGCACGTGCCGCCGCCCACGCCGCGGGCGCGACCCGTCTCTGACACACCGTAGCCGCGTCACACCGCACCGCCCGAGCCGCGCCCGCCGCCGCGTTCCCCTCCCGGTCCTGTATCCCTCGGACGGAACCCGACGGGACCCGACGGGCCACGGCGGCACGGCATCACCGGCACGGGCACCGGCACCGGAATCACCGGCGTGGCACCACCGGTACGGCGTCACACCAGCGCGACACTCCCGCACCGCGCCCCCGGCGGCGCGGCGCCCTCGAACCTTCCTCGTCTCACTTCCTCCCTCAGGAGTGGCCATGGGCCATCTGCACAAGTCCTTCGACCGCAGGGACTTCCTGCGCGCCACCGTGGGCACCACCGTGGCGCTCGCCGCCGCCTCGGTCACCGGGGCGACGGCGGCGACCGCCTCCGCCGCGACCAGCGGCCTGTCCATCCCCAAGGACCGCATCGGTATCCAGCTCTACAGCATCCGCGACAAGGTCAGCGCGCTCGGCTTCGGCGTCGTCCTGCCGGAGCTGGCCCGTATCGGTTACCGCGAGATCGAGTTCGCCGGATACACCCAGAACACCTCCATCCTGGGCCGGCAGATCACCCTCGCCGAGATCCGGCGGCTGCTGGACGACAACGGGCTGCGCGCGGTCGGCAGCCATGTCGGCATCGGCAACCTGCGCGGCAATCTCCAGGCCGAACTGGACGCCGCGCAGATCCTCGGTATGCCGCACATCGGCACCGCCAACGCGCCGTCGAACGCGAACACGGTCGCGGGCTATCTCGCCGCCGCCGAGGAGTTCAACACCTGGGGCGCGGCGGCGACCGCCCGGGGCCTCAAGCTCTACCAGCACAACCACGCGGGCGAGTTCGCCTTCGCCACCGACCAGCCGTCGGTGCGGCTGTACGACGTGTTCCTCAGGAACACCGATCCGCGCCACGTCTATCTGGAGATGGACATCTACTGGGCGTACGTCGGCCAGCACCGCTGGCCCGGCTTCGACCCGGCCGCGTATGTGCGCAACCAGCCCTACCGCTACCCGCTGTTCCACATGAAGGACGGCGACGCCAACCCGTCGAAGGCCGACGGCTTCGACATCGTCGAGTTCGGCGCGGGCGATCTGCCCTACGAGAAGTTCGTCCGTGACATCGGTCCCCGCGCCG
>NZ_MAUD01000211.1 GCF_001700515.1 Streptomyces lushanensis | reverse complement strand
GCCGATCCACGAAGATCCGCCAAACAGGACCTAGCCGAAGCGGCCGTTGACGTAGTCGGCGGTGCGCGGATCGGCCGGGCTGTGGAACATCGCGGAGGTGTCGCCGTGCTCGACGATCCCGCCCGGCGTGCCCTGCTCGGCGAGGAAGAAGGCGCACCGGTCGGAGACCCGGGCCGCCTGCTGCATGTTGTGGGTGACGATGACGACGGTGACCTCGCCGGCCAGCTCCTTGATCGTCTCCTCCACCCGCCGGGTGGAGGTCGGGTCGAGCGCCGAGCAGGGCTCGTCCATCAGCAGCACCCGCGGTCTGACGGCCAGTGAGCGGGCGATGCAAAGGCGCTGCTGCTGGCCGCCGGAGAGCGCGCCGCCGGGCTGGCGCAGCCGGTCGCGCACCTCGTTCCACAGACCGGCCTTCGTCAGACAGTGCTGGACCAGCTCGTCCTTGGCGTCCCGGCCGAGCCGGACACCGGTGAGCTTCAGCCCCGCGGTGACGTTCTCGTACACGGACATGGCCGGGAAGGGGTTCGGCTTCTGGAAGACCATGCCGATCTCCTTCCTGGCGTCGGTCAGCCGGCGCTCCGGCGCGTAGATGTCCTTCCCGCCGAGCAGCACCTCGCCGGCGAGCGCGGCCGTCGGGATCAGCTCGTGCATCCGGTTGAGGATCCTCAGGAAGGTGGACTTGCCGCAGCCGGAGGGACCGATCAGCGCCATGACCTCTCCGGCCGGCATGGTCAGCGACACCTGGTCCAGCACCTTGTGGTCACCGAACCAGGCAGAGATGCGGCGCGCTTCCAGCTCGGCGGCGGTGCCCGGGGCGGGAGTCCCCGCCGACGGAAGAGGGATGGTGTCGGAGGTGGAGGCGGTCACGTCATGTCCTTCGAGGTCGCGTGGGATTGCTGGGGGTCGAGGGGCTCCGGCGGCCGGGGCCCGGCGGTCAGAGGAGATTGGGCAGCAGCAGGGCGGCCTGGTCCGCGACGACGAAGCCGAGCGCGCCGAGCACGGGTACGCCGACGACCCAGGACTCGCGGCGGCCCGAGCGGGCCCGTATCCAGGTCAGGACGGCGGCGGCGAGCACCAGGCCCTGTCCCCAGAGCACCAGCGGCATCCAGGCGGACGTCTGGATCGCCATCGGCTTCTCGTCGGCGGGCAGCGCGCCGGTCGTATACAGCGGCGCGGCACCCGGCTGGACGTCGGAGACGAGATCCGCGTCGACCCGCAGCAGTCCGCCGGGCAGGAAGGCATGGCCGTCGCCGGTGATCAGCGTGAGCCTGCCCTTGCCCGCTTCGAGGGCGGGCGGCTGCGGGTCGCCCTCCCGGCGCACACCCAGCGCCCTGTAGGTGTGGCGGCCCTGGCCGGTGCTGACGGTGAAGGTCTCACCGGCCCTGATCTCGTCGAGATGGGCGAACGGTCCGCCGTACGCGGCCTGCCGGCCCATCACGATGCTGACGCCCGGCTGGCCGGGCAGCACGGTGTCCCTGCGGTGTCCGGGGCCGGTGGCGAGCACCTCCGAGGTGGTGCCCTCGCCGATCACCGTCCGCAGACCGAGCTGCGGGATCTCCAGCAGCGCCACCGGAGTGCCGAGGGCCAGCGGCCGGCCGTCCTGGGTGCGCGGCCCGACCGGCGCCGTGGCGTTGGCCAGTTCCCCGCGCAGGGCGGAGTTCGCCACCTGCTGGTCCCTGCCGTGGCGCAGATCGCCGAGCGGCCCCAGATTCGCGACGAACGCGAGGAGCAGTACGGCGAGGATGCTCAGCGCGGTGCCGGTGGCGCGCAGCGCCGGGCCGGCCGGGCGCTGGTCGCGCGCCCGGCCGGCCGGTGGGGCGCTCGGCGGGCGCTCCAGGGTGTGCTGAGTCACCGTCAGGTCACCTTCACTGACTTCGTGGTGGCGGCGCCGTTGGCGTATCCGGCGCGCTTGGCGGTGACCGTCACGGTGAGCGTGTGGCCCTTGTCCGCCTTGACCGCGGTGTACGTGGACTTGGTGCCGCCGCTGATCGCCTTGCCGGCCCGCTTCCACACGTAGCTGTACGACGTGGCGGCCGGCGTCCAGGTGCCGGCCTTGGCGGTGAGCTTCTTGCCGACCTTGGCCGTGCCGCTGATGACCGGCGCCGTCTTCACCTTGAGCGCGGGGCCGGTGGCGACGGTGACGGACGGGCTGGTCACCGTGGTGGTGCCACCGCTGTTGACCCCGCTGGGCCGGCAGGAGACCTTGTGCGTACGGTCGGTGGAGTCCAGGGTGCGGGTCGAGGCGGTCGCGCCGGTGATCACCTTGCCGTCGCGCAGCCACTGGTACCGCACGGAGGTGGCGCCGGTGAACTTCACGGAGCAGGTGACCTTGGAGCCGACACGGGCCGTGCCGGTGACCTTCGGCGCGGTGGTGACCGACGGCGCGCGCAGCTTGACGGTGAGCGGCACCGCCGCGGACGTCGAGCCGAGGTGGTTCGCCGGGTTCGCGGGCGTGAACTGCGCCTTCAGCGAGTGGGCGCCGACCGCGAGGGTGGTGGTGGAGAGAGACGCCGTTCCGTTCGAGACGGTGACGGGCGAGCCGAGGGCGGTGGTTCCGTCGAGGAACCGCACACTGCCGGGCGCCGTCGCGGGCGTGATCTTCGCGGTGAGCTTGACCGCGGTGCCCTGGGTGACGGAGCCGGTCGGGGACACGGTCAGGGACGCCGTCGTCGGCTGCGCCGGCGCGGTGCTCTGGTACGCCGTGTCCGAGGTGAACCAGATGGAGCCCTTGAAGTCACCGTACGTCGTGGTCCCGAAGGCCTTGCGGCAGGTGACCGTGAACTCGTAGCGGCCCGCGAGCGTCTTGAAGCCCGCCGTGCTGGCGTAGTCCCGCATCGTCTCGGTCAGCGGCACCTCGTACCCGTCACCCACGACCGGGTAGATGCTGATCTCCGAGTTGCCCACCACGTTCTGGCCCTCGGCCGGGAAGCCCGCGCCGGTCACCGAGACGAGGATGTGGTCCGCCGGCTCGGGGCAGGTGCCCGAGGTCGTCAGGGACATCGGCGAGACGTCCGTGCCGGTGGCCGGGGACGGGGTGAGGGTGCCCAGGGTGTCGGCCTGCGCGACGGGCGCGCCGAGCAGCACGAGCCCGCTGAGGACACCGACGGCGCCGGTGAGCAGCGCGGCGAGGGTCTTGCGGGGTGTCATCGGTTGCCGCCGTTCGCGAAGGTGAGCAGTCCGCGGCGGCGGGCCCACAGGACGGCGGCGGTGCCGAGACCGATCAGCGCGGCGGAGCCGACGCCGAGGAGTCCGGCCTGGGCGCCGGTGCTGGCGAGGGCGCCGCCCGTACCGCCGGAGGCGACCTCGGTGGAGACATCGGTGGAGCCGTCGGAACCGCCGTCGGAGGCGCCGCCGTCCGTCGTACCGGCGTCCGTCGTACCGCCGTCCGCGGTGCCCGGGTCATCGGTCTCGGTGGGCAGAGCGGTGTCGGACGGCTCGGCCGAGTCGCTCGGCGCCGGGTCGTCGGTGGGCTCGGTCGTGTCGCTCGGCGTGGTGCTGGGCTCGCTGCTCTGCGAGGGGCTGGGCGAGGTGCTGGTGGGCGGGTCCGAGGGCCCGTCCGGGTCGGTGTCGCGGTAGGTGGTGTTCGAGGTGAACCAGATGGAGCCCGTGAAGTCGCCGTACGTCGTCTCACCGAAGGCCTTGCGGCAGGTGACGGTGAAGTCGTAGCGGCCTTCGAGCGTCTTGAAGCCGGCGATGTTGGCGTAGTCCCGCATGGTCTCGGTCAGCGGGATCTCGTATCCCGCGTCCGCGACCGGGTAGATGCCGACCTCGGAGTTGCCGACGACGTTCTGGCCCTCGGCGGGGAAGCCCTTGCCCGCCACCTTGACGATCAGGTAGCCGGCCTCCTCCGGGCAGATGGCGGAGGTCGTCAGATTCACGCCCGAGGTGTCGGTGCCGGTGGCCGGGGTCACCTTGACCGTGCCCAGCGGGTCGGCGGCCTGCGCGGCGGGCGCGCCGAGGAGCAGCGCACCGCCCGCGGCGGTCAGCAGAGTGGCGGCGCCGAGGGCGGCCGGCCTGGAGAAACGCTTGGTCAGCATGGGGGTCTTCACTTTCTTGGACACGGAGTGGGACACGGAGGCGGACCCGGAAGCGGGCACGGAGTCAGGCACGGAGGAGATGGATTCGGAGGCGGCGGGCCGGGTGGGACGCCCGCGCCGGCGGCGCTGCCACAGCCAGAGGGCGACGCCCGCCGCGAGAATCAGCAGCAGGGCGAGCAGCGCCCAGGGCACGGTCCAGAAACCGGCCGAATGGGTGGTGCCGGGCAGGGCGGGATCGATGTCACCGCCCACCGGGACCGGATCGACGGTCACCGTCGCCGTCGACCGCAGGGCGGGGAAGAGATCACGCACGGAGGCGGTCACGGTGACGGCGTTGCCCGGCAGCAGTCCCTTGATGTCATGGACCCCGGGCGCGCGCACGGGTCCGGTGACCGCGTTGCGCACCCGTACGGTCTGCCGCGCGCCGAGCCGTACGTTCCCGGTGTTGCGCACCGTGTACGTCACCGTGGCGGTGCCGCCGCCGAACGGGTTGAAGGTTCCGTCGTAGGTCGCCTTCAGGTTCTCCACGGTGAGCTGCGGCTTGAGCTCCCCGGCCACCCTGATGTGGACCCGCGCCCCGACGCGCTGTTCCACGGCGACCCGGTCGCCCTGGGCACCGGTGCCCGACGAGGTGAGCGCGGCGACGATGCCCGCGGCGTGATCACCCGGGCTCGCACCGCGCGGAACGGTCAGCGTGAAGGGCACGATGACGCGCGACCGGGCCGGCACGACCACGCTGCCCGTCCTGACCGCGACCCAGGTGCCGGCGTCCTTGGACGGGCGTCCCGCGGCCAGCAGGTCGAAGCCGCCGTCGTCGGTGTTGAACGCGTCGCTCGCGTAGACCTTCAGCTTCAGCGGCCTGGTGCTGTGGTTGAGCACGGCGAGGTGGTCGCGGACCGCGGCTCCGGGCGTCGCGCTGTACGAGAAGTCGCTGCGCCGGTCGGGCTTCTTGGGGCCCGACGGCTGTACGCCGAAGGTGGTACGGCCCTTGCCGCCGTCGGCCCGGGCGGACGCGTGGGCGCCGGGCGCCGCGGTGAGGGCGAGAAGGCACGCGGAGAGGCACGCGAGCAGCGCGGTGACGAGGGTGCGGGCACGCAGGCCGCGGGCCTGGAGGGTGCTGGTCATGTCGGGGCGTCCGATCGGGGCCGTTTCTTCAGCGGTGAGGTGACGTCGGTGGCGTGAGGCTTGGCGGAGAAGCTTGAGGTGGGGCTTCGGTGACGCCTGGCCTCCTGGAGGAGGTGCGGCGCCGGGCGGGGACCGTGACCTGCGGGCCGCGAGGATGGGCGGGACGGGCGGGATGCCCGTCCCGCCCACCTCTGCGACCGCTGGGCGCGTGGTCCGACAGCCGTCTGTCAGATGGCGGTCAGCGTGAGCGTGGCGGTGTACGTGCCGGCCACCGTGGAGGTCGGGACGTTGAGGTTCAGGTCGGCACCGAGGTGCGAGGTGCCGAGGCCCTTGCCGTTGGCGAGGGTGTGCGAGGACTTCAGTCCGGCCGTGCCGTTGTCGGCGGGCTCGGCGCCCGCGGCGGCACCGACCTTCGCGCCGGCCGTGACGGTCTGGCCGGAGACGTGGTCGATGACGTTGGGCGTCCAGCCGAGGTTCTGGCCGTTGATGGTGTGGGTCGCACCGTCGGAGAAGTCGGTCACCTGGCCGCTGACGGTCCACCCCGGGTTACCGGCGCGGGTGTCGGTCAGGGTGACCGGGTTGAGCGCGCCCGCCGTGGTCAGCAGTTCGCCGTTGGCGTCCAGCTGCGGGGAGGGCAGGGTGACGTGCGGGTCCTCGACGCTGATGACCAGCGCGCCGGACTCGACGGTGGTGGTGATGTCCTCGGAGGTGGAGACACCCGCGAAGGCACCGATCTTGAACGGGACGTTGCCCGAGTCGGAGGCGAGGTACGCGGCGCTGTTCTGCGGCACGAAGGTCGCCGTGAAGGAGTGGTCGCCGGGAGCCAGGCTGCTCGTGGTGAGCGCGGCCTGGCCGCCCGTCACCGGGACGGTGCCGAGCGTGGTGGCCGTACCGCCCACGGTGTCGGTGAACTTCACCGAACCCGCCGCGCCCGCGGGCGTGACGGTCGCGGTCAGCGAGACCGGGCTGAACTGCTCGGCGGTGTCCGCCGGGGACACGGCCAGCGCGGTCGTGGTGGCCTTGGCCGCCGCGGCGTTCACCTGGTGGGTGACCGCGGAGGAGACGGAGGCGTTGTACGAGCCGCTGGAGGGCGTGAACTCGGCGGTGAGCGAGTGGCTGCCGGCCGCCAGGTTGGTCGTGGCCAGCGTGGCGATGCCACCGGTGACAGCCACCGGGCTGCCCAACGCGGCGGCGCCGTCACGGAACTGGACCGTACCGGCCGCGCCCGCCGGGGAGACGGTCGCGGTCAGCGTGACCTGGTCGCCCTGCTCGGTCGTGCCGGACGGCGAGACCGCGAGGGCGGTGGTGGTGTCGACCTTCACGTCCGGGTCGTTGGCCTGGTACGCCGTGTTCGAGGTGAACCAGATCGAGCCGGTGAAGTCACCGAGGCTGGTCCCGTTGAACGCGGTGCGGCAGGTGACGGTGAACGCGTACTCGCCCTGGAGCGTGCTGAAGCCGGCGATGTTCGCGTAGTCACGCATCGTCGACGACAGCGGGATGAGCATGCCGCCGGCGGCCGTGGTGTTGTACGTCTCGATCGGCGCGTTGCCGACCACGTTCTGGCCCTCGGTCGGGAAGCCCGAGCCCTTGACCGACACGATGACGTACGACGCGGTGTCCGGGCAGGCGCCCGAGGTGGCGAAGTCGATGCCCGACTCGTCGGTACCGGTCTTCGGGTTGATGTCGATGGTGCCGATCTCGGCCGCCTGTGCGGACGGCGCCACGACCAGGCCGGCCGCGAACACGGCGACAGCCGTCACGGCAGTCGCGGCGAGCGTCCGCACGGATCTGCGGGACGCGGATCTCTGGGAAAACACGCTGGAAAGCTCCTTACTCCGTAATCAGGAAAACCGCGTCGGGTCAGGGAGTCTGCTTGGACGTGTCGCCACAGTCCGGGCTGGTCGCGAACCCGTAGGTGTTGATCACACCGGGCTGCTTGCAGATGAGCGAGTCCTTGCCGACGAAGACCGTGCTCCACGGAGCCGTGGCGATCTTGCTGGTCGGGATCACGTTGTAGACATCACGCTTGACGGCGAAGTCGCTGTTGAGCGTCGTGGCGCTCTTGCCGTCGATGGAGCCGAGCAGCGCGCGGCCACGGACGTCGGCCACGGTCTGCGAGGCCTGCGCGATGTACTGCGCGATGGAGAACGGCACGATGGACTTGTCGTCCAGCACGCGGCCGTCGTGCTCCTGGATCGGGGTGTTGTTCTTCTTGTCCTTGATGCAGGGGTACACACCGGCGACGACATCCGCGTCGGTGATGCCGACCTGGGCCTCCCAGAAGCTGCGGGTGCCGGAGCCGGCCTGCGGCAGCAGGACGTTCAGGTTGTAGTTCGGGCCGGTGCCCACGAAGGCGGGGTCACAGTGGTAGATCGCCTTCAGGTCGGTCAGGGTGAGCTTGCGCGGCAGCACGCTGGAGGGCGTGATGGCGTAGGAGACACCGTCGACCGCGAACGGGACGTAGGTGAGGCCGGGGTTGGCCGCACCCAGGCTCAGGCTCGACGAACGCGCGAAGTCCAGGCAGCCGTCATTGGCCTGGAGCGAGGTCAGCAGCGCGGAACGACCGGCGCCGGAACCGTTCGGGCGGGTCATGGTGCACTTGTTGTTGACCGCCGGGTCCTTCGTGGTGATGTTCGCACCACCCACGGCGTTGTACGAACCGATCACCTTGGTGCCGTTGATGGTGACGACCTGGGACAGGCCGTTCAGCACGTCCTGCGTGGTGTCCGAACCCACACCGGAGAGCTGCCGGTAGGTGGGCGTACCGCTGGGCTCGGCGGAAGCGACGGTGCCGAACGTGGCCGCGAGCAGCAGCGCTCCGGCCGCGGCCGTCAGGATCTTCTTCTTGTTCACCTTCGTGTACCCCTCAGATAGGCTTGCGCCTGGTGTTGAAACCGCGATCGCTCGCGGGTGGCCGGGTTCCGGCCGTTCCGGAACATCCGGCCACCGGCCGGGGGTGGTGGCTGCCGCCCCCGGCCGGTCGTCTCAGGTGGTGTCGTCCTCCCGCCGCAGTGACCGCCATCCGGCCGCGACGACCGGGGCCAGCCTCGGCAGGAGCGGACCGCCGATGGCCGCCGCGATCCCGGTGATGAGGACGATCAGCACCACGTAGCGCACGGCTCCCAGCGCCCAGGGCGGGGTCGGCGAGGAACTCGCCTCGGCCGCCGCCGGCTTCGGCGACGCGGTGGAGACGCCGCCGGACGGAGCGGGCTTCGGGGTGCCGGAGGGCGCGGCGCTCTCCGCGCCGTCACCCGCGGGAGCGCCGCGCCCTCCGGCAC
>NZ_MAUD01000210.1 GCF_001700515.1 Streptomyces lushanensis | reverse complement strand
AGTGGAGACCGGTCTCCACTACGCCCGCTCCTACGCGGCACTGCACGGCGATCTCAACGCATCACCCTCCGACCGGCACGAGGGCTTCCCCGTCGGAGGCTGGCTGGCCCGCCAGCGACACCAAGCCAACCTCTACACCGGCAAGTTCGCCGCGCCCTACCCAGCCGACTCGCTCCTGGCAGCCGTCGACCCGTGGTGGAACCCCCCGTGGAACGGGGACTGGCAGATCAACCACCGCGCCGCCCGCAAACTCGTCGAAGACGGTCTCAGGCTCCTCCCCGACCAAGGATTCCCCGGCACCCCCGACTGGACTGGGCAGTGGCTCTACACCCAGTGCGTCGCCTACCAGAACCTCCACCCGGGGCAGCAACACAGGCTCACGCAACTCGGCATCACCGCCACCAATGCCCCCACCGCACGGCCCCGTCGCGTCACCCAGCAATCCTCATTCGACACCGGCCTGGGCCACGCCCGCTCCTACGCTGCCCGACACGGACACCTCGCCGTGCCCAGAAGCGCGAACCACCACGGCTACCGGCTGGGGACATGGCTCGCCCAACAACGCAAACGGGCCGCCAACGGCCGACTCCCCCACCGTCGCGCCGAGGCCCTCGACGTCCTTGACTCATGGTGGAACCCATCCTGGGGCCTACCATGGCAAATCACCTACCATGCCGTCAGAAACGAGATCCGCGACCACGTTCTGAACGCGGCCGCAGGTTTCCCCGGACTTCCTCCAGCCGCCACCAGATGGCTGCTCACCCAGTGCATCAACTATGACGACCTCCATCCGGGCCAGCAGGAACTCCTGACCGGCCTTGGCATAACACCCCAGGACGCACACGCCGCCCGCCCCCAGCAGGAAACACGCACGCGCCGCAGAACCGGCGCCAGCTGGTCGCGCCCCACAACCGTCTCGTCATCCATCGACGGCGGCCTGCCCTACGCCCGCTCCTACGCACACACTCACGGCGGACTCGGCACCGCCCACTACACCACCGAACACGACGGATTCCCCCTGGGCTGGTGGCTGTACGAGCAGCGCAAACGCGCCGTCGCCCACCTACGCCGCACCGGCCTGCCCTGGCCCCACGACACACAGCTCACCGCACTCGACCCGTGGTGGAACCCACCCTGGCGGGTCTCCTGGAACCACAGCTATCACCAAGCCCACGCCCACCACACCGCCGGCCACGCCTTCCCCGGCACGACCACTAAATGGATCCGCACCCAGCAGCGCGCCTGGAACCAGCTCCAACCCCCACCAACAACACCTCCTGAGCACCCTCGGCATCCACGAATCCACACCCCTGATCAGCTACAACAGCCGCCCAACGAAACTGACCGGCCAACCAATAGAACTGACCAACGGACCTACGGCCACCCCGAAGCAGGAAACCCACAGCTCACAGACCCCGCCCGCCCCCAGCCCGCAAGCAACGTCAAGCCCCTCGCCACCACAGACCACACCGCCAGCCCCAACCAGCCAACTGATCAGCCCAGCTCAACACCCCGAACACTGATCAGATGGAACGAGCCACGACAGCACCTCATCGAGGGTCGAGGGCCCGGGATCACGAACAGGCTGACCCACCTCGGATGACCAATTGGGACGAAAGCGTCCTACGAAGTCTGTGAAGTCGTTCCGCAGATACCGAGAGTCGGACGGCTTCAGTCGGATCTGCTGACGTCTGTCTGCCCACCAGATCTCGAAATCCGCAATCGCGCCTTCCGCCGGCCAGTCATCGCTTCGTTCCGGAAGCAACAGGACGTCGACGAAGCCTCCGACGCTCAGGCCGATGTCCACGAAGATCCCGATCGCACCGGGCCGGGGAACCTTCACGACGGTGCCCTCGAAAACCTGGCCAAAGCGCAGCCCCCTCCGAATCCGAGCCCACTCGGCATCTGTCACCACGAACGCATCTTCGCACCCTGGTCCGGATCAGGAGCAATCACATCCGGGCTGCAGGGTCCCCTCACACCGTCTGGGCGACACAGCACTGCCGTCACTTCTCGTGAACATTCCCCGACAGGCAGACGCTCAACTGCTGCTGAAACTCATCAACAAACGCCGTCACTGAAAGTGAACGAAGCCAGACCTGGCGTTGTATGGACAACAGCGGGGCCGG
>NZ_MAUD01000021.1 GCF_001700515.1 Streptomyces lushanensis | reverse complement strand
TCCTGGGTTGATGACGAGCGCGACTACAGCCCCCTGCTCACCCTCCCTGCTCCCTCGTTGCGAACCCTCCTGGGTTGATGACGACGCGTGCAGCTGCTCGCCCAGGCGATCGGCCTCGCGGTGTTGCGAACCCTCCTGGGTTGATGACGACAAGGATGTGGCCGACCGCGCTCCGTGCCTCCTTTTGGTTGCGAACCCTCCTGGGTTGATGACGACCTCCCGACGGTAAAACCGCAGGTCAGAGCATTGATGATTGGCCGCTTCGCGAGCTGTTTTGCAGCGGTCCGGCGGTAGTGCATCTGTGCAGGTCAGAGCGGTTCAGAGGATGTCTCCTGGGCCGCCTAGGTCGACTCCGAGTGTGGTGGATTCGATCATGTCGGGGGAGCGGGTGGTGTAGGCGACGATGCTGTCGTATTCCGGGTCGATGGTGGTGTTGAGGGCGGCCATGAGGGCACGGTACTGGGCTGTGGTGAGTTCGCCCTGGAAGACGCTGCGCTGGGTCCAGTGGAGGTATTTGCGGCAGGTTTTGAGGACTTTCGGGTTGCGTTCGACGGCGGTGTCGTAGACGAGGATCACGAAGATGGCTGGTCACCACCAGGGGCGGAAGGGCTTGTACGGCTTGTCTTCGAGGCACATACGGACGATCTTGAGGGCTTCGAGGTGGATGAGTTCCTCGTAGCTGACTTTGCGCTTGAGCGTGCGGTGGTGGACGGTCGTGGCGAGTTCCTCCTTGACGAGCGCGGCGACTTTCTTGCGGCCGTCCTTGCTGAGGGAAGCTCTGGCGACGTCGGTTTCGAAGTCGGTCGGCTTCAGCTTCTTCTGGCTCGCGGCGCGCTTGAGGAGCCGCTCCGCGAAGAGGGGCTTGAAGGGCTCGGCCAGGTCGAGTGCCAGGGTGTTGCGGCGTCGGTCGGTGTCGGAGTGGAGGAATCCGATGGCCGGGTGGAGCGGGGTGGTGCGCAGGGCGGTGAGTACCCGGGCGTAGACGAGGGTGTTGAGGTAGCTGATGAAGGCGTTGCCCGCGTTGGTGGGAGGTCGGCGTGTGCGGCCGTTGAGCCTTAGCCAGGCGGGGAGTTGGGTGTCGAGGACGGCCCAGGCGGTGCGGCGGAAGTTGCCTTCCTGGCCCATGACCGCGTCGCTGTCCTTGCAGTCGGGCAGCGCGGCGCGCAGGGACGACAGAGCGGAGTCGAGGAGGTCGGTGTCCATCGCCCAGCGCAGGTTCTCGGCGGTGGCGAGGACGAGCGACCGGCCGACGGCGACTCGTCGGTCCGGGTCGGCGGTGATCTCCACCTGGCGTCGGATGACGCTGGCCGATGACATGGATTCCGAGGGACTGAAGTGGCCTGCGTGGTTGCCGTAATGGTCGAGGACGTGGAGGGTCACGCCGTTGCGGCTCAGCAGGGACAGGGCGGAGGTGTTGATGTCGACATGGTCGAAGGCCACGAAATCGCGGATGTCGGTGATGGGGATGCGGACCGGGCTGCCGTCGGGGCGTTCGATGCGGACGCTGTTGTCCTCGCGCCGGATGCGGCACGGTTCGGTGAGCCAGTAGGTACGGCCGACGGCGGGCATCAGTCTCCCCAGCAGTAGTCGAGGTAGGAGCAGCCGCGGCAGTTGCCGCGTGTGAGACGGGCCGGCGCTTCGGGGGCCGCGATGACGCCGCGGGCTTGGACTTCGGAGTCCTCCGCCTCGGCACGGGCGGTCGCGTCCCAGGGGACGTCGGTGGTGCGGCGGATCAGCGGGTAGTGGATGGTGCCGCCCCGGACGGTGATGCCCCGGCGTTCCAGCAGCAGGCAGTAGTGGCGGACCTGGGCAGCGTGGGCTGGCGAGGGGACGCGGGAGGACTTGGTCTCGTGTACGACCGCGCCCGTGGTCACCCAGTCGATCTTTGCTTCGCCGAGGTCGATGTCGCGTCGGCGGGTGAAGGTGGTGTCGTCGATGACTTCCCCGAAGGCGACGAGGTCACTGCGCTGTTCGGGCCGGTAACCGCGGCTGTACAGCCACAACTGGCGCGGGCAGTGATGCAGGTACTTGATGTGCACGCCGCCCAGCGGGGCGTTGCCGTCTTCTTCCGGCCCGTGGTCGGCGGCGTCGGTTGTTCGTGCGCTCACAGGATGGTCTCCGGCTCCTGCGGGGCTTCCAGCCCGAGGGTTTCGTCGTACTCCCCGTCGATCACATGGACTCCCAGGCCCCGGTCGTACTCGGCGTTGTAGGTCTTCAGCTGGCCGTACCGAAGCGGGATGAGCAGGCCGGCCGCGCGGAGAAAGTGGCCTTCCCGTCCGCTGGTGAGCTCCCGGTACTCCTCGATGTCGTCGCGATGCAGGACATCGACGCTGTCGAACTGCTCGCTGAGCTTCTGGGCGAACTCGGAGCGGTCGTGGAACGGATCGGTGAAGGTGAGGAAGACGTCCCTGAACGCGTCGCGGGCTCGGCGGGTCCTCTCCAGCCACCTCCTGCCCCAGTCGGTGTCGTATGCGAGGGCGAGGAGCCGGTCGATGTCCTGTTCGCTGAGCGTTTCGATGCCGTCCGCCGTGAGGGTGGTCAGCGCATCCCAGGAGGCGGCGACGGCTTCTGGTTCGTAGGGGCGAGTGCCGTCCGTACGGTGGACCCGGAACTCGGCCGGGCCGTCGGGGTGGAGACCGCGCCGGTTGACCCGGCCGGCGCGCTGGGCCACTGCCTCGACCGGGGCGTTTTCCACGGCTCCGCGGTCGAAGTCGAGTTGCAGGGAGACTTCGACGGTCTGCGTGGCCACGGTGAGCCCGCCCCGCCGAGCCCGGTCATCCGCGTGGCGTTCGGGGTGCCGTTCCAGGAGGTTCCGTTCGATCGCGTTCCGGTCGCGGTTCTTGAAGCGGGAGTGCAGCAGCAGGGCGCTGTGCGGGTCGCCGGGGCAGGAGTCGCGGGCGTCGCCGTGCAGATCCTTGAACAACTGCTGAGCGCCGGCGACCGTGTTGACGACGGCCAGGACGCTGTGGCCTTCACCCAGCCAGCCGCGCAGCCGTTCGGTACTTGCGGCGGAGGTGAGGGGGGTGTCGTCCAGTACGAGACGGTGGCGGACCGGACTGGTGCCCTGGGGCGCGCGATGACAGGTCACCGGCCGGGTGAGGCTCTCCTTGATGATCTCGGTCATGGGCGGGGCGAGGGTGGCGGAGAGGACGGCGACCCGGCTGCCGAGCTGTTCCCACAGCCCCATGGCCGCGCAGAGACGGCCGAAGGTCTCCGGTTCGTAGGCGTGGAGCTCGTCCAGGACGAAGACGGAGTTGGTCTGTTCGAGAAGGACGGAGGAGTACACCGGTCCCGCGACGGCACCCCGCAGAAGTTGGTGGGGGGTGGCGACGCGCAGACGTTGGGCGAACAGGCGCATGGCGCCGGCTCGCGCACGGGCCTGGCGTGCCATCGCCGCGGTCGGCTCGACGTACCGGCGCTCGTCGGTGGTCGCGCTGTTGTCGGCTGCGTCGCTGTCGTACGTACCGCTGGCAGGTGCGCGGTCGACCGGTGGACAGTCGTCCTCAATTGCTTCGCTGAGAAGGGTGTGTGCGACGGCGCCGTGAAGGAGGCCGATGTCCGGCACTGTCTCTTCCGCCGCCGGGACGAGATCGCGTTGCAGTCGACGGCGCGCCGCGTTGAGGGAGGCGCGGTACGGCAGCGTCCATACGACACGGGGCAGGCCCGGCATCGCCGCCGTCTGCCGGGCGGCCCAGGACAGTCCTGCTTCCGTCTTGCCGCTGCCCGTGGGGGCGATCAGGACGAGATGGCCGTCGGTGTCGGCTGCCTGGCGTTGGTGTGGGTAGGGCGTGTGGGGGAGCCGCTCGAAGTAATCGGCGGGCAGCGGCATATGGGTCTGCAGGCGTTCGTGCGCCGACCCGGCGTGGTCGGCGAGTGTCAGCGCGCCCTGGGCGAGGACAGCGAGCAGCCCGCGGTCGGCTTTGACGGGCCCCCGCCAGGTATCCAGCAGATGTTCGAGAGCCAGACGGGCCCGCTCGGCAAGGGTGGGGCCGCCAGCGGTGATGGGCGGCGGGTCCATGCCCAGGGCGCCGGAGAACCAGGCGACCAGTTCCCGGTGCAGTCCGAGCTGGACCTGCACCTGCATTCCTCCCGTGTGCGGGGTGTGGGTGAAGGCTTCGTCCCACCGGGTCTGGCTGTTGTACGTCTGCGACAGGCTGGGCTTGCCCCCGGCGGAGCCCGACGCCGAGGTGTGCAGAGCGCGGTGGTGGGTCGCGACGAGCGTGGCGACCATGAACCGGTCCTCGTCGTTCCATCCTGCCGCCGTGGCGAGGAGATCGACGTACGCGAGGGACAGCACTTCGTGGCGCTGGCCCCACAGTTTCCCGCCGGGACGAAGCTGCTGCTGGAAGCCTTCGGCGACTTTGCCGGCGTCGTGTAGGAGGGCGGCCCTACGGACGCGGGCCCAGAAGGCGGGTTCGGTGGCGAGGACGCCTGCGTTCGCGAGGCGTTCCTCGATCTGGGAGACGGTGTCGTGGACGGTGCGGGAATGGGTCGTCAGACGCTCGGGATCGTCGGCCGGGGCGGACTTGGCCCGTACGTCCGGCAGGACGCGCCGGGGAGTTCTCGGGGTTACGGGCTGAGCAGCCACACCGCCTGCCCTTTCTCGTCCCGATAGGCGTTCCGGACGGGTTGGCGGCCGGTTGGGGCGTCGCACCACAGAAAGTCCTCCCACGCCGTGGTGAGACGGTCGGTGGAGACACTGGCCGCCATACGGTGCAGCGTCGCGCTGGGTACGTCGTGGCCGTCGGCCGGTGCCAGAGCGTGGTCCACCACCGCCTCCTCGGCGGGGCGCAGTGTGCTGGGCCGCACGCGCAGGGGATGGACGATGTCCTGTGAGCGTCCCAGGCGCAGGGGCCAGCGGGGACGGCGCAGCGCTCGGGCGATGCGATCGCCGTCGGCTCCGGGCAGCCATACGCTCAGATGAACATGCGCGAGGAAGGAGCGGTCCCGGATCGTCATGCCGCCCTTACCGGCGCGTACACGTCCCGAGACAGCCGGGTTGGAGCCGTCCGCGGCGATCGGGTGGTACTTCTCGGCGTCCACACCGTTCCCCGCGGACCAGGCGGCCATCCCCAAGGCCACGGATTCCGAAGGCTCTCCGGTGGCCGCCGCCNNGGCGGCGGCAGCGGCAGACCATGGCTGAGACCAGGGAAGAGGGGATCACGGAAAGATGCGACGGGGGCCCAGAAGTCCGCCCGCCACGCCATCTGCGGCTCATGCGGCACGGAGATCACCGCTTGGGGTCGTCGAACCAGCCGTCGAGCCGGCCTTCGCGCAACTCGGCGGCCAGACCACGCAGGACAGTCCGAGGATGGTCGATGACCACCGTCCCGTCCCCGATCTCCTGAGCACACTCCTTCTCGAAGTCCTCACGCAGATCGTCCCGGAATCCGGGGCGCCAGCCGATTCGCACCGGGGCCTCCCACTCGCCGTCCCATGCCGCCAACTCTTCGCGCAGCACCTTGCCCCGGACGCGCAGTCCGGTGCCTTCCTGGCCGTCGATGCAGTGCGCCAGCGGATTGATGCCGCCCTTGAACGGCACCAGCACCACCAGGGCGGGCACGCGGTCCCCGTAGTGGAGGGCCTGCTTGGCCCCGCCGCTCAGGTGAGCCAGCGCGTCCAGCAGCATCGCTGCCCGGGACCGGCGTTCCTCGATGGGCAGCCGTACGGCGGGCTGCCCCCTGAAGACGGTGGCGGATGCCCCGGCCGCCGCAGCATCGGCCACGGCGAGAGCCTGCTCCTGGGTGAGGTAGTTCGGCCTGCCCACACCGTTGTCGCCGGGGAGAGTGAACGTGCCGATCCTTGGGACGTCCAGCAGGAACGGGGTTGCCAGATCAGCGGTGTAGAACTCGTGCCCGTGCAGCACGGGCTCGGTGACCCCGCGCGACATGACACCGAAGTCCTCGGTCGGATAGGCGGGCTCGACCGACATCAGCGTGCCCAGCATGAAAGGGCTGTCGCGCAGGGTGGTGGCCGCGTCGTCCTTCTTCGCTCCGGCCCGCATGTAACCGAACAGGTCGTCGTCGGCGTACCGCACCGGATCCGCCTCGGTGTTGGCCTTCTGCGCCTTGTTCTGTGCCTTGCCGACCCGGGTGACCGGGGAGGGCACGGCACCCAGCTCGACCATGCCGTCGCGCGTCCAGCGCCGGACGGCCTGCGCGGAGATATAGGGGTAGTGCCGACCACGGATACGGGCGTATTTCACCCTCGACTTGGTCTCCTCCCCCTTGCCGTTGTTCGGCGCGCCCGCCTCAATCGCGAGCACCATTTTTCCCGCCAGATAGGCCATCAGGCCGCTCCCCTGTCCTCGTCCTCGTCGCTATCGTCGTCGGCGTCAGCGAGCACCGGTTGTTCGAGCAGACGCTCCGTGCGGGCCTGTTCGTCCGCGTCCACGGGCTTCTCGTTCACGGCCACGCCGCGCTCCTGGAGAAGTTGCAGCACGCTGGCGGCCAGCAACATGCGCTGCTCCCAGGCACGGGGGCGCTGCTGGATCAGTGGTCTCCAGTCCTCCGGACCAGCTGCCACCGGTAGGCCGTCGAGCGTCAGTCGGAAGTGCGCCTGCATGAGCAGGGTGCCGAGCTTGTAGTCGCTCAACGCGACGTTCCGGTACTCCGCCAGCCGGCCCCGCGAGCTGCCGCTACCGTGCTCGATCCAGTCGGCGACCACGGTCGCCACCGGCGTCAGGTCCGGATTCATGCCCAGAATCTCCTTGGCGTAGGTGAAGGCGAGCCCGGTGAGGGCGCGTCGGTCCTCTCCGGTCCAGGAACCGTCGGGCGCGTCCAGCAGGTAGTGGAGTTGCGCGAGCAGCGACCGGCTGCGGCCGTCCTCGGCCTCGAACAGCAGTCGCGCCGACTCGGCGGAACCGCTGGTAGTCACATGGCCCTGCTTGTCCCGGCGAGTGAGGGCCAGCTCCAGCAGTCGCCAGCCCCGGCGCAGTTCCGCGTTGCCCTCGACCGTCGCCAGGAATACGGGTACGGCGCGACGCGTCCGGGTCACGCGGAGCCAGGGTTCCTGGTTGTCGTTCTTGAAGCTCCACAACGTGGCGCCGGCGGGCAGACCGGCTCTCAGAGAACGCAGGGCACGGACAGCGATCAGCTCGGGCCGGGCGCCGGCCCGCAAGCCGGTGAATCCGAGATGCATGACCCGTCGGGCCCGCAGCACATTGCGCTCCGAGAACTCCCGTTCCACCGCATCCACTTCGCAGGAGAGCACGGTCGCCGACCCGGCGGTGACCCAGGCGCCGTACGGCAACGCCCACGCCGCGATACGGCACCCCCGGCAGACCGGCCAGCCCGGAACGCCAGGTGGCAGCGTGTTGAGTGCCTTGTTCGTGTCGAACATCGGCAGAGACGATTTCGTCCACACTGCCGTGGCAGCCTTCCCGCAGAATGTGCAGGGACGCGTAGGCGCGCCAGGGGCGTCAGGTACGAACATCTCCGTGATCCCGGGCAGTAGTACCACCCGGTCGCGGGACCGCTTGCTGTGTGTCGCCTTGGAGTTCGGATACAGCGCGAAGAGGACCTTCCACCAGTCGTACGCGGCGGTGTCCTTCGCGGCCATAGCGGCAGCCGAAATGTCATCCACCAGACGTGAAGCCACCGAGTCGAGATCGAATTCGGTGACCTCCTGCGGGACCGCGCGCTCGGCCAGCACCGCGATCGCCCACGCCCCCGCGCGCTGGAGCGGATGGCTCGTCGCCGCCAGCGGTGCCGGGGCCGTGGTGAGCGTGCTCACCGGATCCACCCGAACCCCTGCGCCGTGTCGAGCCCCAGGCCCCAGGAGCGCAGAGCCTCCACAAAGCGGGCGTTGGCCTCCATGGCCACCCGGACATCCGCGCCGATCCTCGGTGCCCCCCGCACCGTGAACCGGCGCCGGGGCCCGGCCTCCAGCACCCGCAACCCATGTGGAGCCGGAAGGCCCAGAACGTCGGCCTTGTGCGTCAGGTTGTGCTGAAGCCGTTCAACGTAGTGCTCGTCGCCTGGCAGCAGGTACCGACTCTCGTGCTTGACCACCACAGGAGTGGCTGTCCTCAACTCCACCGGGCCGTCCGACGCGGGAGCGCCGACATCGACGGTGAAGCCGCGCACGGTCAGACGAGCAGACCCCCACACGATCTCGGTACGCGAAGCGAGCGACGCCACCAGCACCGCCGCGATCTCCGGAACCGGAGACCCGAACCACACCGACCCATCGCGCGATGTCGTGTACACGCCCTTCTTCTTCTGGGCCCCCTTGAACTGCGGACTCGTCAGCCCGAAGGGCTTGAGCGGCTGGCCCTTCCACCCCTTGTCATGCAACGACCGGGCCATGGCGGCGTCCTGGCTCCCCAGCAGCTCGTACATCACGGCACGCGCCGGCCCGTGCACGTCCTCCCACCGCAGGCTCGGCACGTCCGCTCCGACGTCCACTTTGACCCGCATCACACCCCCAACGTTTTTGACAGCAGCGGTCGTTGCTGCACCACGAACCGCACGACCGTGACTTGGTCGGAGCCTAGCCGGACAAAGGAAGAAAAGTAGCAATCGGCTATAAATCACACCAAAGAGTGAATTTCGCTGATAGGGGCACTATTTCAGTGCGAGCAGCGCTGAAGCTGCCTGCTGTGGGGCCGAACCCGTAAGCTAACGGGCACCACTGACAACCACCCCGCGACAGCCGTAGCCGCACTTCGCCCAACGCTCTGACCTGCACTGATGCATCACTGCCGGATCGCTGCAAAATCCGCCCCGAGACGCCGCTACAAGACGGCTCTGACCAGCGATTTTACCCTCGGGCCGTCATCAGCCCTGGAGGGCTCGCAACCAGCGCTTGCAGGCCGTTGCCCCAGGACGGCGCAGCGCCGTCATCAGCCCTGGAGGGCTCGCAACAACTTCGTAATGGTGCCGAGCACCCTGCCGTCACGCCGTCATCAGCCCTGGAGGGCTCGCAACTTGATCCAGAGGGACATCTCCGGCGGGAGCTGGGCGGCCGTCATCAGCCCTGGAGGGCTCGCAACCCGGAACCGATGCTGATCACGTCCCAATGGCCCGACGCCGTCATCAGCCCTGGAGGGCTCGCAACGCGGGCGCCGGCGGGGCGGATACCTGATCACCGAGGCCGTCATCAGCCCTGGAGGGCTCGCAACGTCCGCAGATGAAGGACGAGGAGCAGGCCATCACCAAGCCGTCATCAGCCCTGGAGGGCTCGCAACTCGAGCTTCGGGCCCAGAACGCCACATGGGAAGAGAGCCGTCATCAGCCCTGGAGGGCTCGCAACCCGGATATGCCCTGCATGAGCGCCCGACGGGCGCCGCCGTCATCAGCCCTGGAGGGCTCGCAACGCGGCCGCCGCGCGGCCGGTGCGCCACCAGCTCTTCGCCGTCATCAGCCCTGGAGGGCTCGCAACTGGTGACGCCGTACGAGGAGCTGCGGACGCCCGCGCGCCGTCATCAGCCCTGGAGGGCTCGCAACCCGTATCGGCCACCGCCTTCACCACCTACGAACACGCCGTCATCAGCCCTGGAGGGCTCGCAACTGCCCGAGGATCTCCTGAGTGACGACTTCGGGCACCGCCGTCATCAGCCCTGGAGGGCTCGCAGCGCGTCCGTGGTGAACTGGGCCAGCGCTATGGACTCCACCTTGCGCTCAGCTTGTCATCGAGCTGCCAATCGGAAGGCGAGACTTCCCAGGGTCCACTTTCACGCACCCGTTTCAGTGGGGAATTCTTATGTCACGCCCCTAGTTCTCCGCTGTTCGCATGTCGGCCAGTTCCAGGGCTGTTTGTTCCAGGGCCAGTGCGTTGGCGCCTTTGATCAGTACGACGTCGCCGAGTTTGAGCCGGGCGTTGATGTGCTGAGGAAGGGAGGGAGTGCGGTCGGTCTTGATGGCGCTTGCTCCGCCTTTGCGGATGGCGGCGGTCAGCCGGGTGGCGTGTTCGCCGCCGATGCCGATGGTCAGAGCGATCCCGGAAGCCAGGACTTCTGTGGCGATCTTGTCGTGCCATGCCTCCGTCTCGGGGCCGAGTTCGGCCATTTCGCCGAGGACGGCGATCTTTCGGCGATCTGTTCCGGCGATGTCCGAGAGGGCGGTGAGCGCGGCGATGACGGATTCGGGCGAGGCATTGAAGGCGTCGTTGATGATGGTGATGCCGTCGGGGCGCTCGAGGATTTCCATGCGGCCTCCCGAGGAGAGGCCGGCCTCCTGGAGGCCGGAGACGATGCGGGGGAACGGGACTCCGGAGGCGATCGCGGTGGCGGCCGCGGCGAGGGCGTTGATTGTGTTGTGCCGACCGTGGACGCGAAGGGTGATGCGGGCCTCGCTGGTGCCGTGGCGGAGGGTGAAGGCGGGGCGGCCGTGTTCCACGGTGATGTCCACGGCCTGGACGTCGCAGCCGGCCGCGGTGCCGAAGGTGATGACGCGGGCCTGCGTCTGCTGGGCCATGGCGGCCACGAGCGGATCGTCTCCGTTGAGGACGGCGACGCCGTGCTGGGGGAGGGCGCGGACGATCTCGCCTTTGGCGTCGGCGATCGCCTGCGTGCTGCCGAACTCTCCGATGTGGGCCGAGCCGACGCCGAGCACGGTGGCGATATTCGGGCGGACCAGGTCGCACAGCTTCTCGATGTGTCCCTTGCCGCGGGCGCCCATCTCCAGGACGAGGTAGCGGCTGTCGGGCATCACCCTGCTCACGGTGACGGGGAAGCCGATCTCGTTGTTGAACGACTTCTCGTTGGCGATGGTGGGTCCGTCCAGTGTCAGGACGCTTGCGAGGATGTCCTTCGTGCTGGTCTTGCCCGCTGATCCGGTCAGCGCGATGACCGTGCCCGTGTAGCGGGTGGCGATGGCCCGCGCGATGTCGCTCATCGCGTTCAGGACGTCGGGAACGAGCAGGGTCGGTACGGGGGTGGGGCGGGTGGCGATGACGGCCACGGCTCCGTCGCGTACGGCCTGTTCGGCGAAGTCGTGTCCGTCGAGGGTGCGGCCGGTCAGGCAGGCGAAGAGGCTGCTGGGGGCGATGTGCCGGGAGTCGAAGGAGAGCGGGCCGGTGACGGGGGTGGCGGGATCGGTGACGTGGTGGAGGGTGCCTGCGGTCGCCTCGGTGATCTCGGCGAGGGTCAGGGGGATCACTGGAGGGTGGCTCCTTGTGCGTGGGGGCCCAGGACGACTCCGCGGCCGGCGAAGAACCGGTCGAGGTCCGTCCAGGGGACGTGGTGGAACTCCTGGGACTGTCCGGGCAGTCCGGAGGGGTTGTGCAGAAGGACTCTCTCGGTGCTGGTGCCGACGGCGAGGACCAGGTGTCCGCCGCGCTGGGGCGGTGCGGGATCAAGGGTCCGGATGGACTTGTGGACCGAGAGCAGGACCACATGACCCCGGGCGATCTCCGTGCTGATGTCGGCCGCCGTCAACTCGGGCCGTACGTCCGCGTACAGGTCCCAGCGCTGGGTGACCCAGTGGGCGAAGGGAGCGTAGATCAGTCCCTTGACCTGCTCGCCGTTCCGTACGTACGCGCCCGCTTCCAGTGCATCGCGCAGCAGCGGGACCGAGGGCGGGACCTCCTGTCCCCAGTGGTCCAGTGCCATGCGCAGGCACGCCATCCCGCACATGCGCGGGGCCCAGAAGGCGTATTCCTCACGGGTGTCGGCTCCGGACTTGGGCCACAGCGGGTCGTCGGCCGCCGCTCTGGTGCCGGTGATGAATTCGGGTACCAGAGCGGCGGATTCCCACTGCGAGTAGTACGGGACACGGTGGATCAACGGGGAGCCTGTCATGGCCTCACAGTCTGCTACGGCACGTAGGCGGGCTTGGTGAACGCGGTGTCCAACACGCGCAGGATCAGTTCCTCGTACGGGATGCCGGCCGCTGCCGCCATCGTGGCGAGGTTGCCGTTGGGCGACAGACCCGGCACCGTGTTGATCTCCAGCATCGGGATCCGCCCGTCGGGAGAGACCAGGAAGTCGACGCGGGAGACTCCGTGCGCGCCGATCCGCCGGTGCGCGCGCAGCGCCAGTTGCGTCAGACGCGTGGTGACCAGATCGGGGAGCGGGGCAGGACACGTCTCGCGCCGCAGTGACAGGTCGTGCTTGGCGTCGTAGTCGTAGAACGGACGGTCGGTCTCGACCGAGTGCACCGGCAGGGTGTCCAGTTCCCCGCCGGTCTCCAGCACGCCGACGGTGCAGGGCGTACCGGGGACGTACTCCTCGATCATGTACCCGTCGTACGGCCGCTCCCGGGCCTGGGTGAGCAGGTCGCGCAGCTCGGTGCTGTTGCGGGCGATGCCGGCCGCGAGGCTGCCGCCGCCGGAGACCGGCTTGAGGAAGAGCGGATAGCCCAGTGTCAGCGCTGCGGTGGAGATGGTGGTCTCGGTGGACCACGAAGGGGAGATGTCCACCCAACGCGGCGTGTCGATCAGGTCCGACCGCATCAGCTCCTTGAACCGCACCTTGTGCATCCCGGTCGCGGATGCCAGGACCCCCGAGCCGGTGTAGGGGATGCCCAGCAGATCCAGAACCCCCTGCACTTTGCCGTCCTCGCCGCCGAGACCGTGCGCGGCCAGCAGCGCCACATCGATCCGGCCGCACAGCGCGGCCAGATCCAGGTCGGTCAGATCGATCAACTCGGCGCGCACGCCCTGCGCGGACAGGGCTTTGCAGGCCGCCTCGCCGGAGACGATCGAGCCCGCGCGTTCCGGTGAATCACCTCCGTAGAGCACGCCGACGCTCAGGGCGGAACGATCAGGTCGTACGGGGTCGTCAGACCGTACGGCGTGGTCGGGTAATACGGACATGTATGCTCCCTCGAAATTGGAGTGCGCTCCGACATGGGGCGTCCCGGCGAGACCGCCGTACCCCGCGTTTACGCGGTGGAAGGCTGTGGGGGAAGTACCGCGCCGGGACGCTGAAACACCACTCTCGGCCGAGACGGCAGTTTGATGGTCGCCTCCGATGGGGGGCGGGATGCTTGCGCGTACACCGGCGCGCGAGGCGGAGGGGTGTCGGCCGTCGTCCGAAGGCCGTGTTCTACACGGCTGCCGACAGGGACGGTGAACGGGGCCCGGCACGGGGACGTTCGCGTACGGGGCAGACCATGGCCTGGTAGTGGACCCCATCGCGGTCGACGACCTCGAAGGACAGCCGCTTACCGGCGCGCAAGGCCAGCAGCACCCGCCAGCGTGCTTCTTCGTCGCCGGTCCACCGGGCCGCCCGACCGATGTCGGGCCCGTCCAGGAACTGGGCGAACAGTTCCAGCCGGTCGACGATCCATGCGACAGCCGCTTCCGGGCCGGAGACGGTGACTCTGCTGAGCCAGAACAGCGGCCGGATGATCGCGCTCTGGCGGTCGGGGCTGTCCAGGGTCGCGAAGGCTTCGCAGCGGAAGAGGTGGGAGGGCGGTGGGCGGCGCCAGACCCGGTCGATGGTAGCGGCGGCCTGCCTTCGGTTGGCGAACACACCGTGGTGTGGCGGACGGGAGGCGATCACGACGCATCCTCCGGCCCGACTTCCGGCAGGGTGAGCGACGCCCACACCGTCTTCCGCCCACACGTGCCGGGCCGGTATCCCCACCGGTCGGCCAGTGCTTGGACGAGGATCAGGCCCCGCCCGCCTTCGTCGTCCGTGGCGGGATGCCGTACGGCCGGGTGCCCGCCGTTGCCGTCATCGACCTCCAGCACCGCGTCGCTGTCCCGGACTGTCAAGATCACGGTCACGCCGGCCGGGTCCCCATGGAGGAGGGCGTTGACGACCAATTCGGTCGCGATCTGCCCCATGTCGTCCGCGACCTCGGGGACACCCCACAGCCGGAGGGTCGCGATAACCGCGTGTCGTACGGGGGCCACGAGGTGGAGCTGCGGGGCAATGTCCACGAGATCGCCTGCCGAAGCCCGGTGCCGGCGGGCGCTGTGTCCTCGGTGGGGAGGGTCGCCTTCACCGCTGCCACCGCCCCTGCCTGTGGACAACGGCATTGAGGTGCCTGAACGGGGCGTACTGCTGGGTGCGGTGGTCCGTCTGTGTGGTTCCCGCGCTGTGTCGCTCGACCATCTCCGGCATGGCAACAAGCTTCGATGTGCCACGAACTGAGGACCCGGACAGTTTGTCAGGGTCCTCTGTTCCCGCAGATCAAGGCAGTTGACGAGCCGTCATTCCGTCGCTTCCGTGGCGCGGTCGATGGTGTCCAGCACCGTTCCCCACGGCAGGTCCCGCCCGGCGGGGGCGGCGCGTGGCTCGTGCAGGGGCCAGATGTCCGGGCCGTAGACGAGGTGAACGTCGGCCTCTCGCAGCGCGGTGATATGGCCCCGCCACGCGGGGTGGCGTACATGGGCGGCGTTCACCCTTGGGAAGACGACGACCGGTAGCCCAGGGGTGCCGATGGCTTCCCCCACCTGCGTCAGCGCCTGGTTGTCGGCGATACCCGTCGCGAGTTTGGCGACCGTATTCGCGCTGGCGGGGGCGACCACGTAGCAGTCCACGCTCGGGTGCGGTCTTGCCTCGCCGGGCAGCCGGGGCTCGTCTCGTACCGGCAGGCGGGTCAGTTCTTCCAGCCGGTCGATTTCACCGTTCATCCGCAGCCATCGCCCGGCCGTCGGGGTGAGCGTCACGGCGACCTGCCACCCGCGTGCCATGGCCGGTTCCACCAGCCCGGTGCGCAACGCTTCGACTCCGCCGGCACTCGTGCCCACGACCCCGAGGACTCCGCGCTTCTTGGTGTTCACTCCACCGCCCTGCATCGTTGAGCCATCATGAACAATTCCGATGAACGACCGCTGCCGGTGACCGGGAATTGCTTGATCAGGTCGCGCAGCGTGTCCCGTACACGGGGATTGTTCCGTACGAGCTGTGGCGACGCGTGCTCGGCTGTACGCAGCTCCGCGAACGCGCTGTCGCCCTGGCCTGCCAGCGACAGGGCACGGGCGTGGTCGATGCGGTGGGAGACACCCCGCTCCGGGGGCATGTGGTCCACATCGATCTGACCGTGCTCCACGACATACGAGATGTTGTCGAGGTCCAGCTCCACCGACAGCCGGTGCAGCACGACATTCGTCGGCCCGAAGCTCGTCTGCCAGTGGTTCTCGTCGGAGCCGAGCTGGTCGGCGAGCGCCTCTGCTCTGTTCAGGAGACTCGTCGCCGTGGCGCGGTCCTGGTGCCGGGCCGCTGCGATGGCAGCCCGTAGGTAGATCATGCCCAGCAGGCTCAGTGCGGCCGGATCGGTCTCATCGACCCGGGCCGACAACCACGCCGACGCGGTGTTGCCCAGTTCCATGGCGTCGTCGTACCGGCCATTGGCCAGCAGGGCATGTGTCCCGGACCGCGCGGCGGACGCCAGGACGAGTGGGTCGCCGGATTCGTCGGCGGCCCGCATGGCTCGTTCGGCGGCGAGCCACGAGATGTCGGACTCCCCGATCTTGGCGAGCGTGGTGGCGGCGAGGTGGTGCACCCGGGCGGAAACGGCCCAGCAGTCCCGGCGCTCCACGGCGGAGCGCGCCGCGCGGTCCTCAAGCTCCTGGGCGGTCTGAAGGAGGCCGGGGAGTCCGGCGATCACCTTGCCGAGCCGACCGGACTGGTAGTCGTCCCAGGTCTGTTCTACGAGCTCGGCGGTCGGGCCGGGACTCGGGAGCTGTGCCTCGGCCTCCGGCCCGAACAGTAACCGGGACAAACGGCGCGGACTCATCAACGCGTCCCGCACGGCCGGGACATCGTCCTGCTGCCTCTCGTCCTCCATGAGCACGGGTTGGCCGACCAACTCTCCGAGCGGCACGCGAAGCACGCGAGCCAGCTCGGCGAGCATGTCGATACGCGGCGGCTTGCGCCGACCGGACTCCGCTTTCGCCAGCCAGTCCGTGCTACGGCCGACGAGCCCGGCCAGTACCTGCTGCGTGTAGCCACGGCGTCTGCGGTGGAAGGCGATCCGCTCGCCGATGCTCAGGTGATCTCCGAGACCACGCATACGTGTTGCCTCCCGTGATGTAGGGGCGTTCCCCACGATAGCGACGCGGCAACGTGACGGACGGGTCCGGAGTTTCGGACGATCCTTGCGCTGCACGAGCTCAGCGTGAGAGCAGTGGTGCGCGGAGGCACGGACGATCTGTCCGGGACTGAGTGATCAGTGGAAGCTACTGGTTCTGGCGTTGTCGGGGAGCTCGGAGGCGGGACGGGCGTGCCGGGCGGCACTTCGTAGCTCTGGGCGCAGTTCGTGCGTCAGGACGGGCGGGCGACGGTGAACGAAGTGGATCTGCTGACGCTGCTGCGTGAGCTCGATGATTTGGAGTGGCTGGAGTGGCCACGACACTACGACCGCGGTGAGAACGCTGTCCTGCTCGGAAGACTGGTGTCCCGGCTGGAAGACGACTTCGCGGCTCGCTGTACGGCTGAGCAGGACACCCAGGACTCCAGTGAGTACGGACGTGTTGTCGTACCGGCGGATGCGACGGTGTGCGGGACGCGAATCGTCGTCTGCGTGAGCAAGTTCGGCTCTTTGGCTCTCGTCTGTGCCGATAATCCAGGAGCCTTCTTGGGTACGGACGAGCCCCAGGCAGAGGGGGAGTTGGACGTCGCCGATCTCGCCAAGGTCAGTCGGGCGCTGGTCGACCTCGGGTATGTGGTGGTTCCCGAGGAACTGCTGGAGTGCGACTACGACGGGCCGAGCCAGCTGCCCCATCACGTTCAGTGGCCTACCTGGTGGCATCGCTTCTTCGGCATCTTCTGACGATCACGTCCCGAGGGCCAAGCTGGTGCCGAGGAGGCACCCGTCCGCCCACATGCGGCCGGTATGGAGGCTCCTGGCCTTCGTTTACGCCATGTCGCAATAACTCACATCGGTGTGGTCCAGTTCACGTGAAATGCGTCTCGCCATTTGAGAAGTCTGGCGCAGAAAGGCTTCGAAGTGGCGCGGGAAGCCGCTCTAACGTGGCCCCTGCCGGCAGATAGGGCTTGACGGAGGGCTGACTCACCCGGAAAAGGTCTAGACAACAAATAAACCCCGGGTCATTGACCTGGGGTTTGTCGTGGAGCGGGTGACGAGAATCGAACTCGCGCTCTGAGCTTGGGAATCACCCGGCGCCTGCCGTGTGCACGGGTTCTGACCTGCGGAAATGTCAACTCGGTCCCATCTCTTCAGCGTCTTGGCGGCCCCCTGTTGTCCGCTGTTCACCGCCTCTACTGGCACGTAGTGGCGCGTCCCCTTGGGCGGCGCGCGCGTGCGTCGGAGACCACATCCTGGCGGTGCGAGACGTCAGATCGAGGCAACGACGGGGCCGCAGGTCTCGGACCTGGGGCTGCTGTGCACCGCTCCCAGGGGCACGGTTGGGGCACAGAGCGCGGAGGGCCGCCTCACCCTGCGGAGACTCGTTTGATCGAGACGGTTTGGCCACGATCCACTCGCCCCGGGTCGTTGTCAGTGCCTCCTTCTAAGGTCACCGCATGACGACCTTCCGTTCCGGTTTTACGCTCTGGCAGATGGTCAGCGGAGCTCGGGAGCTCACTGAGCACCCGAGCGTGCTGGAGCGCATCAATGAAGTGCTGCGCATCATGGGTCCTGCCTTCGGCGGGACGGGGTACGGCAAGGGCAGGCCGTTGGTGAACGCCTTGGAGGATGTTGCCCAAGAATCTCTTCTGCTCGGAGACTTCGCTCTTGCGCAGCGGTTCCAGCGCTTCGCCGCCTATGCCGGCGGCGAACTGTTCCTCGAAATCCTGGAGAACTACTACGACGAGAATGCTCGGCATCGTAGCGAGGAGGGCATGCGCAGGCTGGTGGCCATGGGCGCCGATCGAGCGGTGGCCGTTTTGGACGCCCTCTCCAAGGACAACCCCGAGGCGACGGTGGCCGATGCTCGGGACCTCTTTCGCGGTATAGCCCTGTCCGTGGACCACTTGGGCCTCGGTACGGGGGAGGGTGGGATCCGGCTGCCCACTCGAGAGAGGAGACGACTCCAGCAGTACGGGCACATGGAGCTGGTCCTGAGGAACCTGCCACGACCGGCCTCAACCGAGGCCGCGCGAATGGTAGGCGACTTCCTGGCGGACGCCGACGCGGGGTTGCTCGCCCAGTTGCTGGAGCTGAAGGCCCGGAGAGCAGGTCTCGACGCTCTCCGGGTTGCAGTGGAGGACGAGACGAGCTCCGAGAGCGCACTCCACGCCCGTCTGAAGAATCAGGAGTGGATCTTCGGCGGTGCTTATGTAGCAGAGCTGGCACGTCGGCAGTACACCTCGGACACGATTCTGGACATCCCCCTTCTGCGTGGTGACGGGTCCCTTCATGTGGTGGAACTTAAGCGTGCCAACATCAAGGACCTGGTGATACGCCGCAGCGGCCACCTCATGTTAGGTGCCGCGGCCCACCACGCGGTGTCGCAGGCGCAGAACTACCTCCGCACCATGGACGAGAACCGTAAGGGGATCCTCGCGCGCCATGGCGTTGATACTCGTAGGGCCTCGGCGACGGTTGTGATCGGGCATCCGAGGTTTGTGAGTGGGGGCGTCACCTCCCACGAGATCGCGGAGACACTGCGCACCTACAACACGCACGCGGCACGCATTGAGGTGATCACGTACGGAACCCTGCTGGACTCAGCAGCCCGGATGTTGGCCCTCGCGTCAGCGCAGCAGGACCCTGCTCACCAGACCGAGGAGCCCACGGCATGACCGAAGACGCGCGTCCTGCGATCGAACAGCTGCTGGCCCGCCTGTGCGGTGGCGTGATCACGGGCAAGGATTACGTCGGCTACTTCCTCAACGAGCACGGGGAAGAACTCGTCTTCGCCCAGCGCCGGGGAGAGAAGACCGGCCGGCTCTGGCACAGCGATGCCGACTGGCAGCTGTTCCGCGTCGGCGACCATTCCATACGGGTCGGCAGCATGATGGACGGGGTGGTCACCGTGGGCGACCTGATCATCAATCGCGCTGAGGCGACGTGGCTGTCCTCGTGCCTCGCGGCCTCTCGCCACCTGCGTCAGAAGCGCGGCTGACACGTCGCTCGGCGAATGGACAACGAAGAGGGCCCAGGTCGCCGACCTGGGCCTCTCTCAAGAGCGGGTGACGAGAATCGAACTCGCGCTCTGAGCTTGGGAATCAACGGCGCTTCGGAGTGCCGCAGCGCTCTGACCAGGTATTACTTGGGTCCAGGAGCTGTGCTGGAGCCGGTTGGATTGACCGCTTCTGACCCTGGTGTACCGCCCTGAAGGGCTGGGATGGGGGTTGGGCCCGCGACTGGGCGATCGCGAAGACGGCTTGGGTGGCTGGATCGGCACGGCGAGGCACTTCACGCACAAAATCACGGGGTCGGTGCGCTTGCGCGAAGGATGTGGAGTACTCCGTCCGCTCGCGCGTGCGCGCGTCGGCACGCTTTCCCTCTGTTGGGTACTCGGCAAACCGAGGAGTCGAGGCAGTGGGACGACGGCGCCGGTCCAGCCGTATAGACCGCCCCGGCGATCGTCATGAACCTCGATTCGTTAGTGGCCGGGTTCGCGGTATGACGGTGCGCTTGCCGCATTTGGCTCGGAGGACCTGTCCTTCGCGGTACGCCCGCCCTTGCCCGCGTCCCTCCACGCTCAACAGTACCCAGTTCCACAGCGGTGGCACGGGGCCCTCATGACTCCCACCTGCGAGCAGCCCGGATACAACCTTCGCGGCCTGTCGCGAGTCAGAGACGCCGCGGTGAAGTGAGGGCCTTCGCACAGCTGGGCCACAGGAAGGGCGTACGATGCGCGTGCCCCTCATAAAGATCACATAAGAGGATGTACGCGTCATGACCATCCGTGCTCCATACCGTTCTCTTCGCGGCATATCTGCCGTTGTCGCCCTACTCGCGATCGGTGCGGTGGGATGCTCGGACGTCTCCGATGCCGTCGACAGCGCCAAGGACGGCGCGAAGAAGGTGGCTCGCCAGCGCTCGGTGTTCTCGCTGGACATCGGCGACTGCTACAACCCGAACAGCAAGGCCGAGGGGATGGCGTACACCGTCGAGATCGTGCCCTGCGACGAGGCGCACGAGGGCCAGGTCATCGGCGAGTTCGCGATCGACAAGGGCAAGGGCACGGAGTACCCCGGCGACGACGGGGTCTCGGCGATCGCGGACAACCGCTGCGCGGGTGAGGCGCAGAGGCACGCCCCGGACACCTGGGCGTTCCCCAAGGGCGTCGCCCTCTTCTACTACACCCCGACCAAGGAGAGCTGGGCGACCGGCGACCGCGCGGTGAGCTGCACCTACACCGCGGAGAAGAGCACGTTCAGCGGCTCGCTGGACACCGCGAAGTCCCTCAAGCTCGAGCAGACCACGTACCTCAAGGGTTCGAACGCGGTCTACGAGGCCCTGTGGGCGACCCAGCCCGAGAAGGACAGCGTCGAGGACGACCTGGCCGGTTACAAGGCGCAGGCCAAGGCCGTCGCGGCTGCCCTCGACGCACACGTCAAGGGCCTGGACGGCATCGAGGGCGCCGAGGTCGGCAAGCTCCGTGCGACGCTGACGAAGGCGGCGGGGAACTGGAAGAAGGCCGCGAACGCCGCCGACGCCGACGCGTTCTACATCGCCTACGATCCGGCGTTCACCGACATCGACCCGAACAAGTCGGTCGCCGCCCGCAAGGAACTGGGCCTGGCCACCACCGTTCCGGCCGACGAGGCCGCGGTCTGGGCGGGCTGACGCCCCGTCGGATTCAGCGGGGCCGTGTCCGTCAAGGACCCGGCCCCGTTTATTCGTCGTGGAGGGGGTGACGAGAATCGAACTCGCGCCTCTTGGGCGTGACCTGTGGAGCAGCCGCCACGTGCTGCAATTGGCCGTGGTTTACCGCTTCTACTGGTGCGGCAGTGGTGCCAGACAGGTGCCACTTCTCTGTCGCCGCAGCGGAGGTGACAGAGGGCGTCGGTGCCGGGCATGCTCTTTCGGCCGGCGGATCAGTGTTCGTAGCGGCCGTTGGCCGAGGCTGCACGAAGCGGCGCCATCTCGCTCTCGGACCGGTGTGCGACCCTCCTGGGTTGATGAGGACCGAGCCCGAGGCCAAGCCCGCCCGCTTCGCCACTATGTTGCGAGCCCTCCTGGGTTGATGAGTGCTCCCTCACCTGCCGACGTGGAGAGGAGACGCCCAGCGCGTCGGAACTCTGCGGTAGGTCTGGCGGAGCCTACGTGGAGCATGGTGCAGTGCGAGCGCGACGTCGTCGGAGTCGGGGGTACCGTCGGGGCGCTTCGGCAAGTGGTCGTACACGTCGACGGCGATGTCGGCGGCAGCGTCGTCAGCTACGGGCCAGAGGGTGCCGATTACATGGCAGTAGCCCGCGATCTGGAAGGCCGAGGTCAGATGGATCGCCTCGGCGACGAACCGGGGTCCGGTCCGGGCGGTCTCGCAGGCGGATAGATAGGCCAGGTCGGCGGTAAGGTCCAGGTGGGCGATGTCCCGCATGCTCAGCGGACGTTCGAGGTGGTCGTGGACGAGGAAGCGGCCGGCCGAGGGGTCGGCAGGGTCGTTCACCGCGTGGCAGGCGAAGTGCGCGACGGAGTAGTGCGCCAGCTCGGCGAGGACACGGGAGCCGGTGGCCTCCGGTCCGGTGAGCGCGAGCGTGTACGGGTAGCCGGCGACCAGCTGCCGGAGCTCGCGCAGAGCCCCTTCCAGCGCGGCGGCCTCAGGCGTCTGAGCCATCGCGACCGCGAGAACCCTGCCGCTGCCACGATGTGACCGCGCGCGAGAGTGGGCAAGCGCCCGGATGGTCGGGGTGTAGGAGGAGACAGCTCGGCCCAGGACCGTGCGGGCGATCTCGGCGTCCTCCCCATGATGGCTGGCGGCGTGCAGGGGAAGGGTGCCCAGAACCCCCCTCGGCGACCACCAGATCCGGGGCCAGAGCTGGTCGGGGGCTGCTACCGCGACCAGGCCCAGAGCGTCCAGGACGTGCTCGGCAGCGACGTCCCACAGCCAGCCCGGGGTCTCGTGCACCGACTCCTGGGCCGCCAAGCGCCGCACCGCCGTACGCGCCGGGTCCTGGCTTGCGGCGACGGCATCTGCGAAGGACTCCGCGCGGGTGCGGGCCGCTGCCTCGGTGAGGCCAGCCAGCGGTACCACCTGGATCCGGTCATGATCCAGGATCAGCGCGTCGCAGCGGAAGTCACTGGTGTTGACCACGACGACGGGGCCCTCCCCGGCCTGAGCCGATCAAAGCTCGCTTCTGCGGGGGCCTCCACCATGGCCGCGGACAACTGATGTGGTGAGGATAGCTCGCCGCTAGTGCGCTTGCGGGGTCATAAGCTCTGCCGCAGCCAATAATCATCGACTGCGGCACGGTTAATCGAGGATTCTCGCCACCTCAGTTGACCTACTGATGATGCGACCTATAGCGTCTAAATATGACGACGCGTCAAAGTGGCGCCCATGGGGGGAGATCTTGAGCATGCCCACGTTCTTGAAGCCGGTGACCACCGGCCTGCCCGTCAACCTCCGGGAGATCCGCAAAGGGGTTATGGCGAACGGCGTCATCGACTGCGAGAACTTGCTGGCCATCGTCAACGATCCCCAGGAGGTCGAGGACGCCACCAAGCGTGCCCAGAAGGCCGGACGGCCGATCAGTGAGTACGCCAGTACGCGCGCCGAGATCCAGCGGCTCCTTGGCACTGCGGGCAGCAAGAAGGCTAAAAACGTCGGCGAGTACGCTGACTACATTGCGGCCGGTCTGCGAGGGGACTACGACAACGCTTGGTCGCTGCCGCAGATTACCCTGTGGTCACCGCGTCCGCTGGTCATCTCTGAGGACGGCTCGTCGGCCCTGCCGATCAAGGACGGCCTCTACGCTCTCGATAGCGAGACTCAGGTCACTGCCTGGCACCGGATTAAGTTGAACCCGGCTGCGTACGACCTGGAGGACTTCGACTTTGGCGCGATCCCGCTGTCGTTCGAGATCTTCCACGGTATCAGCGTCATGGCCGCCCGCCAGATCTTCCACGACCGCAACCTAAAGGGCGTTCCGGTCGACAAGTCCTTGGCCATGTCCATGGATGGCCGCGACTTCGGTACCACCGTGACACGCAAGCTGATGGAGTCGCTGAAGGTGCCGACCGGTGAGACGACGGTTCCGCTGTCCAGCCTGATCCTTACCGGCAAGCGCCAGGTGTCGGACAAGGCCGTGGAGTGGATGACGATGTCGGTCCTGCGGACTCTAGTCGCTACGGCTATGCTCGGTAAGGCCGGTATCCACGCGGCGTCAACCGGTATCGAGCACGAGGATATCCCCGCCAACGAGAACGGCGACCGTCCGGACAGGGCCGTCGTCCAGCGCGAGGTCATGGAGACGGTGGGCGCGTTTCTCCAGGAGAACGCCGCGCTCTTCCACGCCAAGACTGCCGTTACCGCCCCGGCCGTCATCGCAGGCCTCGGCGCGACCATGAACCGCACCATGTCCTGGAGCGCCGACCCCATGCCCGAGGGCGTCACCCTGGAGCGGATGTTGGAGGGTATCGAGTGGGAGCGAGAGGCGAAGTACTGGGGCGGCATCGCGGCCAAGGTAACCGACAGGGGCGCTGTCTCCTGGGCCGGCGGCGCCCGTGACTCTGGCCACAAGGTCTACGACGCGCTGAATCACCCTGAGAGCGACACCGGTAAGCAGATCCGCGGACGGTTCTAGCTTCGCTCTCGCAAAAGGCTTGAAAACTGTCGACTAAATCCTACCCGGGTTCGCATCCTCACACCGCCACGCAAGTGGGAATCGGCCCCTGACTCCGCAAGTTTGGGCAGGGGCCGAATTCGTTTGGGCCTGCGGTTCGTTGCCGTGCTTCCCCATGGGCCCTGTAGTGCAGATCTGGTGCGCAAGTGGTGCGAGAGGCCATGAGAGGTCTAGACAACAACGAAGCCCCGGGCCGCTGGCCTGGGGCTTTCTTATGGAGCGGGTGACGAGAATCGAACTCGCGCTCTGAGCTTGGGAATCACCCAGCACGTGATGCCCAGGCGTGACTCTGACCAGCGAATACGCAGTGCGGATGGTCTCCGGGCCAGGGGTCGGATGGGGTCCGTAGCGACCGCTGTTCACCCCTACGAATGGCATGTAGTGGCACGCGCCCCGCAGAGATGCCCCGCGTGGGGTGGTCTCTTGTGGGAGGTATGCCGGTGGGGTCGGCGGCCTCGTCATCGAGGATGAATGTCCTGACCGCGGCACGCCAATGCGCGCCTACGCGGGGGCCCTGGGCCGTGACCGTCGTTGGTTCCGACGTTCCGACGGCACTGCGCGCTTCGCGGGCACGCGCATAGAGGCGCGTCGGGGGCCGACAGGCCCTCGGCGGGTACGTTGAAACCGCTGCCGGGTTCATGCCAGGAAGGGACGTCGGTGGTACCTGGTACCTGGTGGCGTGCCTGCCCTCCCGTATCCGCCGTGGTGATGGCGACGTAACAAAAGCTGCTGGCCGGTGTTCGCCGATCCGGGATGATCCGCGTGTCCGGAGGCGGGGGCTTCCGTTGTCAGACCTCTCGGTCAGACTCGTGGCATGAGCGTGAGGTCAGACTTCTCCCTGGATTTGCAGCTGGGGCTTGTGCTGAATGAGGCCGTTCATCCGGATGTGAAGGGAGCTCTCGTATCAGCAAGAGATCACATGAACAGTGGGCGAGGAAGGCATCGCCGTGGCGGGAAGGTACTCATCCACCTGTTGGAGGCGGTCCGTCAACGTGCGGCGGACGTTGGCGAATGGCAGGTCGTCCGGCTGGTACAGGACTCACTGGACTATGCCGAGGGGCGGATCCTTCAACCTGACTTCCATGAGCGCCATCGCCTGTTCCAGGATGGCGTTCGTAACAAGAGGCTGCAGAAGTATGTGGGAAACGGGCTCGGGATCGAGCTCAAATACCTTGCGGAGGCAGGTCGTGAGTTCGTTGACGAGCATCCTGATGTCGGCGTGGACGATCTGATCGCCCACCTCTACTCGCTCTCGGAGGATGCGCGGTTCCTTGACGCGCCCGAGGACCGTCCGGGGCGGTATCGCTTTCTCCGCGGGCGTGCGGAGTTGGCGGTGTGGCTGCAACGTGTCCTGCGGGAGCGGGTGGACATCGAGGATCCAGCAGAAGCTGCTCGCCGAATTACCACCTCGCCGGAGGCCATTGCCCTGCTTGCCGCAGATACAGAAGGCCAGATGGTTCTCCGCGCGGCGGAGTTGCACCGGCGATCGGGCGGCCTGGCGGCCTTGCGTACGGTCGTGGAGGATCCCACGGCGTCCGAACACGCACTTCAGCGGGCCTTGGAAGGACAGCACTGGATCTTCGGCGGACGGTTCGTGGGGGAGGCGATCCATCGTCGGCTAGTGCCGGGGGACGAGGTCGATCTTCCTCTGATTCGCCATGACGGGGCTTTGCACGTCGTCGAGTTGAAGCGAGCCATGAGCCTGACCGGCCCTCTGGTGAAGAAGCACCGCGGATCGTGGATTCCTACGGCCCAAGTGCACGACGCCGTCGGTCAGGCCGTGAATTACCTGGTCGGCTTGGACGAGAACCGCCACCGGCTCCGCGAAGATCTTGGCATTGAAACCCGTCGAGCCAGCGCGATGGTGCTGATCGGGCACCCGTTGGTGCAGCCCTTCGTACCCGAGGAGTCGATCAACGAGGCGTTGCGCACACTCAACACTCACGTGAATCGCGTCGAGGTGCTCACCTACAAGGAGTTGCTCGACAACGCCGAACGTTCCCTCGGCAGCACATCGGCGGCCTAGCTCCTTCGGGGTGGCCTGGGCTGCAGGTGAGGAAATGGCCTGCGGATTTCGCAATGGCGACGGCCAGGATCGGTCGGTCGCGGTCAGCCTGTGAGCGGTGATGTGCCGCCCCTCCCTGCCTCGTGGAGTGCGACGAGTTTGCTCAGGTCGTTCGTGACCATGACGTGCGCGAGGCGTCCGGCGACGCCTACGACCTCCGGCCAGTTGTCGGCGTGGAGGTATTCCTCGGTGGTGCTGTTCGGAGCCTCGTCTTCTGCGGCGTTGAGCGTGGCTCCCACGGGGGCTGGATGCCTCGTTCAGGCTGCTGCGGCTGCAACCGCTTGCTGGTCGGGCGGTTTTGCGAAGCAGGGCCCAGAGGGCATTGCCGCGACGGCAGGCGCGGCGCGGCAGGCAGTCTGTGGACCTGCAGCTGCACGCTGCAGGTGGACGCCCTGAACTCGGGTCTCATCGCCTGCGTCTCGCACGGCAACTCTCTGTCGGCCAGGCCGACTGTCCAGGCAGGCCCCGGACTCTCACCGAGGTGGGTGCGATGCGGCTCGGCGAGAAACGTGGTCCTCGGGGTAACTTGCCTCTACGCCAGAGCCTTTCGGACTGCCTCGACCAGCAGCGTCGCACGCACATCGTCAGCTCCCCCGGTGATGTTGTTCATCACATATCCGAAGGCGATGCTGTGCTCCGGGTCGGCGAAGCCGAGGGAGCCGCCTCGCCCCGTGTGGCCGAAAGCGCTCGGGCACTCATGGGGTTGGTCTCGGTGGGGAGCATGTAGCCAGTGCTGAATCGGCTGGGGATCAGCATCACCTAGTCCTTCCTGCTGGCCTGCTCCCTGGTTGCCGATTCCAGGGCCATGCGGGCGACCGTAGCAGTGGTGCGGCGGCCAGCAGGGGGATTCGAACCCCTCGGCGGCACCGGAGACCGGGTGTACAGGGCGGGCTGCCTTGCCAGACCGCCCCGGTAGAGCTGACCCGGAACAGGATGTGGTGCAACCGTCCGAGGGCCGTCGGTGGTCCTGTGGTCTGTGAGACCAAATCTGTCCCGGCGTCGTGCCGAACGGCGCGGCCTGCGTCTGTGGCCTGTAGGCACCGTCCTGGCCTTGACCTTCATTATCGCGATCTCCGTCGCCAGTGCGGTGTTCTTCGCCGGATGGGACCTGCTCGGTGCTCGTGGATTGAAGCCTGAGCGCCGCATCGACGCCAAGACGCTATTCGACTTGGTGAAACTGTCCTTTGGGGTGGTCGCCGGCTCTGGAGCCTTGGTCGCGTTGGTTGTGGCCTACCGGCGCCAACGTGTCGACGAGGACGGTGCTCTGCGTGATGCCACCCGCCTGCACAACGAACGTTTCACTGCCGCAGTCTCCCAGCTCGGCGATCAATCCGCCGCCGTGCGCCTCGGTGGTGTTCACGCCCTAGCCGGCCTCGCCGATGACGCCCCCACCCGGGACCTACGACAGACATGCATCGACGTTCTGTGCGCATATCTCCGACTCCCGTACACCACCGGGGACGATCTTCCGCAGCAGGGGAATACGGATGTCCGGCACGAGTACATGGCGCTTCGGGAGGTACGGCACACCGTCATCCGTCTGATTCGGGACCGTCTCCGTCTCGCTCCCCAGCATCCCCATTCTTGGCAGGGCCATAATCTGGACTTCACCGGAGTCGTCTTCGACGGCGGCGATCTTTCGGGCGCGACGTTCTCGGGGGGCACCGTCACTTTCAAGAACGCAACCTTCAATGCGGGAGCGTTCAGCTTCGACGAGGCCGATTTCAGTGGTGCCACGGTTGACTTCCGCCTCGCAGATTTCACCTCCGGCGTGGTCACTTTCATAGGCGCGATGTTCTCCGACGGGTTAATCGATTTCAACGGCGTCAGCTTTGGCGCCCACACAGCCAGCTTCGTCGGCGCAAGATTCTCCGGTGCCGAAGTCGACTTCCAGGACGCCTACTTCAGCAGCCACGTCAGCTTCGGCAGTGCAACGTTTGCTGACGGCAGGGTCAGCTACATCGGCGCAGACTTCACGGATGCCGGAGCCGATTTCCTAAACGCAAGGTTCTCGGGCGGCACAGTCGACTTTAGCGAGGCCATGTTTTCCGGACACAGCACATTCCGTCAGGCAACGTTCTCTGCCGGCACCGTCCTCTTCGACGGCGTGGACTTCTCCACCGGCAGTGTCGTCTTCCCACTGGCGATCTTTTCCGGAGGCACCGTTGATTTCAGAAGAGCGACCTTTCGCGGTGGCGTCCTCGATTTCGCCGATGCCTCGGGGGACGTCCTCCCGGTTGGGCTGAATCCTTTGCCGTCCGGCGTGACGTTGCCTCAGGCGTGGCGCTCACCACTCGGCCCTTGATGAGGCGTCCATTACAACAGGTGTCGGGCTTCCGTGTGGCACAGGCGCGGCAGACGTATACGAGCCCAGAAGCACAAGACAGCCCCATTCCAGCCATGGCTCGAAGCCGACGTGCTGTCCGGTCGTCGCCACCAGTATCAGCTCGGTTGCCGAAAGCCGTTGAGCGAAGACATCTGACGGGCCCGACCATGGACAGGTCGGGCCCGTCAGCGATTGCCGATCTGGAACGCGTTTCTTCGATTGATGCTCAGGGGTCTTCGGCATAAGCGCCGAAGACCCCAGCTTGTTTGACTGTGTGGTCACCTTGACCGGTGCGGACGGGACGTGCTTCGACCGTCACAGCGAGTTGCGGCCAGATGGGAGGAAGGCCGGAACCGCCAGTAGTCGAATATGCGACCGCAGCAGCACGGAGGTTGACATCGCGTCTGCAATGACGAGCCAACTCACACCGGTGTGAACCAGTTCACGTGAAATGCGTCTCGCCATTCGAGAAGCCTGGCGCGGAAAGGCATCGAGGCGGTGCCGAAGTTCGCTGGAACCTGGCCTCCGTCAGGGGATAGGGCTGGCGGAGGGCTGGTCAAGCCGCAAATGGTCTAGACAACAACGAAGCCCCGGGTTATTGACCTGGGGCTTTCTTACGGGGCGGGTGACGAGAATCAAACTCGCGCTCTGAGCTTGGGAATCACAGGCGTTTTGTTCGCTCCCTTGCAGGTCAACGAATTAAGTGCCTCTTGGGCGTGACCTGTGGAGCAGCCGCCACGTGCCGCAATTGGCCGTGGTTCACCGCTTCTACTGGTGCGGCAGCGGTGCGAGACAGGTGCCACTTCTCTGTCGCCGCAGCAGAGGTGACAGAGGGCATCGGTGCCGGGCATGCTCTTTCGGCCGACGGATCAGAGTTACGTAGCGGCTGTCGGCTGAGGCCGCTCGAAGCGGCGCCATCTCGCTCTCGGACCGGTGTACGACCCTCCTGGGTTGATGACGACACGCGATGACCGGCAAGATCATCATGCGGAAGGCGCTGTTGCGAACCCTCTTGGGTTGATGACGACCGCCCGGCCAATTGTTCCTGCTCACCGTCACCTGGCGGTTGTGAACCCTCCTGGGTTGATGACGACCCACCACGCAGGATCCGAATCTCACCCACGTCATCAGGTTGCGACCCTCCTGGGTTGATGACGACCTGGAAGCCCGCGGCTGGGAAAGCAACCGCACCGTCCCGTTGCGAACCCTCCTGGGCTGATGACGAGCCGGGCAGGACGGGGTTGGAGCAGACCAGGCAGCGTTGCGAACCCTCCTGGGTTGATGACGAGCCCCAGTCCTCCCGGGCGATCGAGGGAACCTGGCTGCTGTTGCGAACCCTGCTGGGTTGATGACGACTGCCGGGGCAGCGGCGCCCGCCGACGGGCTTGTCTCGTTACGAACCTCCTGGGTTGATGACGACACAACATCACCAACCCGGTGATCCAGGAGCGCACCGGTTACGAACCCTCCTGGGTTGATGACGACCCGTAGAGCCCCGTGTGCAGGTCGACTTCGCCGCAGCGTTGCGAACCCTCCTGGGCTGATGACGACCCCGGCCGATCGCACCGTGCGGCACCCGCCCGGCGTAGTTGCGAACCCTCCTGGGCTGATGACGACCGCCGCCCCTTCGAGGTCCATTCGACATCGCTGGGGTTGCGAACCCTCCTGGGTTGATGACGACCTCGCCCTCATGCACCCCGGTGTCGGGGCCGCGCTCGCGTTGCGAACCCTCCTGGGTTGATGACGAGCCCGGCTCGACACCGGCAACACCGCGGCGGACCCGGAGTTGCGAACCCTCCTGGGTTGATGACGAGCATGCTGGTCTTTCTAGGACACGGTCGGGTCTCTGTGTTGCGAACCCTCCTGGGTTGATGACGAGCGC
>NZ_MAUD01000209.1 GCF_001700515.1 Streptomyces lushanensis | reverse complement strand
CTGGCCACGGTCGTCGGCGAGGGCGGGCACCGGCTCACCGGCGCGCAGTCGCAGCAGCTCGCCCTGGCGCGGCTGGTGCTGGCCGACCCGCCGGTCGTGATCCTCGACGAGGCCACCGCGGAAGCGGGCAGCGCCGGCGCGCGCGCCCTGGAGAAGGCCGCCGCCCGCGCGGTGGACGGCCGTACGGCTCTGATCGTCGCCCACCGTCTGACCCAGGCCGCGAGCGCGGACCGGATCGTGGTCATGGACGCCGGACGGATCGTGGAGTGCGGCACGCACGACGAACTGCGCGCGGCGGGCGGACCGTACGCGGCTCTGTGGGAGGCGTGGTCGTACAGCCGCGACACAGCACCGTGACAGCGCGCCCGGACCGGGCGCCCTGACCCGGTGCCCTCACCCGGCGTCGTGACACCGCGCCATGACCTTGGAACCCCCCCGCATCCACCCACCAGAGAAGCACCGGACACGAAGGACCCCTTGATGGCCCGCACTCCCCGCGCCGACCGGCTCGCCGCCGCGTCCGCGTCCGTACTCCTGCTGTTCGCCACCGTCGCCGCGTGCGGTGGTTCCGATTCGGACGCGGGCGCGAAACCCGGCTCGGCGCGACAGGGCGACGGCACGGCGGCGGCCGGATCGTATCCCGTCACGATCGCCCACAAGTTCGGCAGTACGACGGTCGATTCCGAGCCCCAGCGGATCGTCACGGTCGGCCTCACCGACCAGGACGCCGTGCTGGCCCTGGGCAAGGTCCCGGTCGGCACGACCGAATGGCTGGGCGCGTACAAGGGCGCCCTGGGGCCCTGGGCCACGGCCGAGCTGGACGGCGGCGCGACTCCCACCCTGCTCAAGGACACCGGCACCGGCCCGCAGACCGAGCGGATCGCCGCGCTCAAGCCGGATCTGATCATCGCGCTGTACTCCGGTCTGACCAAGGAGCAGTACACGACGCTCTCGAAGTTCGCGCCGGTCCTCGCCCAGCCGAAGCAGTACAACGACTACGGCATCCCCTGGGAACTCCAGACCGAGACGATAGGCAGGGCGCTCGGCAAGGAGGCGGAGGCGAAGAAGCTGATCGACGGGGTGGAGGCGAAGTTCGCACAGGCCCGTGAGGAGAATCCGGCGTTCGACGGCGCGTCGGGCGTGATGGCCACACCGTACGAGGGCATGTTCGTCTTCGGCAGCCAGGACCCGCGGTCACGGCTGCTGACGTCGTACGGATTCGCCCTGCCGACCGGACTCGACAAGGCGATCGGTGACAAGTTCGGCGCGAACATCAGCAAGGAGCGCACGGATCTGCTGAATCAGAAGGTGGCGGTGTGGTTCGTGGAGGACGTCACCAAGAACGCGGAGAAGCTGCACAAGGACCCGACGTACGGCGACCTGGACGTGGTGAAGCAGGGCCGCGAGGTCTTCGTCGACGAGACGAGTGACTTCGGGAACGCGCTGTCCATGGGCACGGTACTGAGCCTGCCGTACGCGATGGACCGGCTGGCGCCGATGCTCGCGGCGGCGGTGGACGGAGACCCCGCGACCAAGGTGGAGCAGCCGGCCTCGTAGCGGCGGCGCCCGGCAGGCGAAGGGCCCGGACCTGTCTCGGTCCGGGCCCTTCGTGCCGTCCTCCCCCGGCCGCCGCTCCTCCGGCCGCCGCCGGCCCCCGGCGCTGTGCGCCGGGGGCCGGCCCGTCGGTTCACGGCTGCTGGAGGCTCCTGGGACGCAGATCCGTCCAGTGGGACTCGATGTAGTCCAGGCATCCCTGGCGCTCCCCCGGACCATGGACACGCGTCCAGCCCGCCGGGATGTCCACGAAGTCCGGCCACAGGCTGTGCTGTCCCTCGTCGTTGACCAGGACCGAGTAGACGCCTTCCGGGTTCTCGAACGGATTGCTGCTCATGTTCTCTCTCTCATTTCTCCTCGACGGGCGCGGCGGCCCGCGCCACCAGCGCTTCCAGCGCCCGGAACCAGGTCCGCGCGAGGTCCCTGACGTCCTTCTCCTCCAGCACGGCCGCCGGCCAGGACCAATGGGCGGCCAGGACCGGTCCGTCGGGACGGTCCTCCGTGACGACATTGATGCCCAGTGCGTGGCCCTCCCGCATCGCCGGTTCCGAACCGATGTCCGCCGCCTCCTCCTCCGGCGCGTACGACCAGTCGGTCGCCTCGGGTATGTCGAAGCGGCCCAGGTAGTTGAACTCGATCCGCGGTGCCTCCAGCGCGGCGAGAACCGGCGCCGTACGGGGGTTGAGATGGCGCAGCATGCCGTAGCCGACGCCGCCCGCGGGCAGTGAGGCGAGGTGTTCCCTCACCCGCCGCAGTGCCTCGTCGACGGCCGGGCCACCGGCGAGCGCGTCGGCCAGATCGACCGGTCCCGGGTCGAGCCGGACCGGGAAGACGCTGGTGAACCAGCCGACGGTACGGGACAGATCGGCGTCGCCGGTCAGCTCCTCCTCGCGGCCGTGGCCCTCCAGATCGACCAGCACGCCGCCGCTCGCGCTCCCGCCCCGGCGTCGCAGCCAGTCGGCCAGGGCCAGCCCGAGCCCTGTCAGCAGGACGTCGTTGACACTTGCGCCGAGGACGGCGGGCACGGTGGACAGCAGTGGGCCGGTGCGCTCCGGATCGAGCCGCAGCTCGAGCTCCTCCACGGTGCCCGCCGTGTCGCGTTCCGGGACCAGCGGGCGGATCCACGGGAGGGGATCCGCGCCGTCGAGCACGGCTGTCCACAAGGGCAGTTCGGCCTCACGGGACGGCTCCTGGGCCAGCTCGGTGAGCCGGCGCGCCCAGTGCCTGAACGACGTCTCGACCGGGGCGAGTTCGGCCGTACGGCCCTCGGAGACGTCCTGCCACGCCGCCGCCAGATCGGGCAGCAGCACGCGCCAGGAGACACCGTCGACCAGCAGATGATGGGCCATCAGCAGCAGTCGGCCCGGCCGGTCTCCCGCGTCGAACCACACGGCCTTGACTCCCTCGCCGGTCTCCGGGTCGAGTGCCTCCCGTGCCGCGCGGGCCCGTTCCGAGACCGACTGGCGCAGGGCGCCCTCGTCCATGTCCGCGACGTCGACCCGTTCGATCCAGGTCTCGACGTCGGCCGTGCCCGCCGGCGGGACCTCCAGGGACCAGTCGTCCCGGTCGGTCCGTACCAGTCGTGCCCGCAGCATGTCGTGCCGGTCCGCGAGCGCCCGTATCACGCTCACCAGCTTCGCGCGGTCCAGCGCCGCCGGGGTCCGGACGAGCGCCGCCTGGTGGTAGCCCTTGAAGGGACCGCCCAGTTCCCGCAGCCAGTGCATGACCGGTGTCAGCGGGACGCTGCCGGTGCCGTCGTACGTGACCGCGCCCGGTGCCGCCGCGGTCCGTTCGCCGGCGACGGCGCACAGACCGGCCACCGTGCGATGCCGGAAGACCAGGCGCGGGGTGATCCGTACGCCCGCCGCCCGCGCCCGGCCGACCAGGCGCATCGCCATGATGCTGTCACCGCCGAGCGTGAAGAAGTCGTCGTCCACGCCGACCCGTTCCAGCCCCAGGACCTCGCCGAAGACACCGCAGAGGACCCGCTCCTGGGGCGTACGCGGCGCGCGTCCCGACGAGAGCGCCGTGAAGTCGGGCGCGGGCAGCGCCTTGCGGTCGAGCTTGCCGTTGGCGAGCTCCGGAAGGCGGTCCAGAAGGACCACCGCCGCCGGGACCATGTAGTCCGGCAGATGCCGCGCGACATGCGCGCGCAGTCCGTCCGCGTCCGGCGACTGCCCTGCGGCCGGCACCACATAGGCCACCAGCTGCTTGCGCGGCCCGTCCTGACGGGCCGTCACCACGACCTGTCCGGTCTCCGGACGAGCGGCCAGTACGTCCTCGATCTCCGCCAGTTCGACACGGAATCCACGGATCTTGACCTGGTCGTCGGCCCGCCCCAGATAGTCCAGCGTTCCGTCCGCCGTCCAGCGGGCGAGGTCGCCCGTACGGTAGAGCCGGGAGCCGGGAGGGCCGAACGGATCGGCGACGAAGCGTTCGGCGGTCAGCGCGGGCCGGTTCAGATAGCCACGGGCCAGACCGCCGCCCGCCAGATACAGTTCGCCGGGCACTCCCGGCGGCACGGGCCGCAGGAAGCCGTCGAGCACATGGGCCCGTGTGCCCGCCACCGGACGGCCGACCAGGGGCCGGTCGCTGTCACGCACCCGCGCGACCAGTGCGTCGACGGTCGACTCGGTGGGCCCGTACAGATTGAACGCCTCGGTGCCGCGCAGCCCGCGCAGCCTCTCCCACAGTGCCTGCGGTACGGCCTCACCGCCGACGCCGATCACGGCGAGGGGACGGGCGCCGTCCGCGAGAAGCCCGGTGTCGGCCATCTGCGCGAAGAACGACGGGGTCACTTCGAGGAAGTCGAAACCGTGCTCCACGACGGCCGCCGCGAGCAGTTCGGGATCGCGCCGTGTCTCCTCGGACACCACATGCACACAGTGCCCGTCCAGCAGCCACAACTGAGGCTGCCAGGACGCGTCGAAGGAGAACGACCAGGCGTGTCCTGCCCGTAGCCGCTGCCGGCCGGTGAGCGCGACAGCCCGTTCGTACAGCGTCTCCCGGTGGCTGTGGAAGAGATTGCCGACGGTCTCATGGGTGATCACGACGCCCTTAGGGCGCCCGGTGGATCCGGACGTGTAGATCACATAGGCGGGATGACGGGGTGTCAGCGCCTCCGTGCGGTCCGGATCCGTCACGTCCCGGGTGTCGTGGGCGGCGAGCGCCGCCACGGTCTCCGGCGCGTCGAGCACCAGCACCGGCACGTCGGAGTCCGGCAGCAGCGGCGCGAGTGCGCCGGTGGTCAGGGTCAGTACGGGACGCGCGTCGGCCAGCATGTCGGCCGTGCGCGCGGCCGGGACGTCGGGATCGAGCGGCAGATACGCGGCGCCCGCCTTCTGCACGGCCAGGATCGCCAGCAGGGTGTGGGCGGTGCGGGGCAGCGCGAGTGCGACGATCCGCTCGGGTCCGGCTCCTCGCCCGGCCAGCAGCCGGGCCAGCCGGTTGGCGCCCGCGTTGAGTTCGGCGTAGGTCAGTTCGACGCCGTCGGAAGCGACGGCGGGAGCGTCGGGGGTGCGCCGCACCTGCCGCTCGAACAGCGCGGGCACGGTGGTCGGTGCGGCGGACAGCCCACGCGCGTTCCACCGCGTCAGTACCCGCTCGCGCTCGTCCTCGCCCAGGATGTCGATCCGGCCGATGGACAGGTCCGGATCCGCGGCCACCGCGCGCAGCACCCGGTGCAGGCGCTCCGCGATCGCCTCGGCGGTGGCCCGGTCGTACAGGTCGGTGCTGTATTCGAGCACGCCGTGGACGCCGTCGCCGTCGGCGCGCTCCACGAAGTCGAAGGAGAGATCGAACTTGGCGGTGGCCTGGCCGACCTCCTGCTCGCGTGAGACGAGCCCCGGCAGCGCCGGTCCGGCCGGTCCCGCCGCGAGATAGACGACCATCACCTGGAACAGCGGATGGCGGGCCAGTGAGCGCGGCGGGTTGAGCGCCTCCACCACCCGCTCGAAGGGCACGTCCTGATGGTCGTAGGCGGCGAGGTCGGCGTCCCTGACCCGGGCCAGCAGTTCACGGAAGGCCGGATCGCCGGAGGTGTCCGTACGCAGGACCAGTGTGTTGAGGAAGAAGCCGACCAGATCCTCCAGCGCCTCGTCCGGGCGGCCGGCGATCGGGCTGCCGACGGGAATGGTCGTACCGGCTCCGAGCCTGGTCAGCAGGGCCGCCACGGCGGACTGCATCAGCATGAACATACTGACGCCGGCGCCGCGCGCCAGCTCGCGCAGGGAGCCCGCCAGCTCCGGGCCGAAGGACAGGTCGACGGAGCCGCCGCCGTAGCCGCTCTCCGCCGGGCGCGGCCGGTCGGTGGGCAGTGCCAGCTCCTCGGGAAGACCGGACAGGGCCTCCTTCCAGTACGCGAGCTGGCGGAACGCCAGGCTGTCCGGGTCCTTCTCGTCGCCCAGCACGGCCCGCTGCCACAGGGTGTAGTCGGCGTACTGCACGGGCAGAGGCGCCCAGTCCGGCGCGCGGCCGGCCGCGCGGGCGGCGTAGGCGGTGGCCAGATCCCGGGTCAGGGCCTGCTCGGACCATTCGTCGCCGGCGATGTGGTGCACCAGGACCAGCAGGACATGTTCGTCCTCGGCCAGCCGGAACACCCCCACCCGCAGCGGAGGTTCACGGTCCAGCGCGAATCCGTACGACGCCGCGCCGGCCAGCAGTCCGGCGAGGCTCCGCTCGTCCGCGGGAACGACCTCCACCGGAATCTCGTACTCGCCCTGGCGCAGGATCCGCTGGTGGGACGTGCCTGCCTCGTCCGGGAACACCGTGCGCAGTGTCTCGTGCCGCTCCGCCAGATCGCCCACGGCGGCGCGCAGCGCGTCGGTGTCGAGCGCGCCGAAGAGCCGCCAGGCGGACGGGATGTTGTACGTGGGGGTGGGGCCCTCGACCTGGTGGAGCACCCAGAGCCGCTGCTGCGCGGACGACAGGGGCAGCCTCTCCGGCCGCTCGTCGGCGGTGAGCACGGTGAGCGCGGGCCGGTGCCCGGCCGCCTCCCCGGCCAGGGCCGTGGCCAGCCGGGCCACGGTCGGGGCGTCGAAGACCGTGCGCAGGGAGAGATGCGCGCCGAGCGCGGCACGGACCTTCGCCACCAGCCGCATCGCCAGGAGCGAGTGGCCGCCGAGCGCGAAGAAGTCGTCGTCGACACCGACCCTTTCGACACCGAGCACCTCGGCGAACTGCTCGCAGAGGATCTCCTCGGCCGGAGTGCGCGGACGCCGGCCGGCCGGGCCCGCGGTGAGGTCCGGGGCGGGAAGGGCGGCGCGGTCGAGCTTTCCGCTGACGGTGCGCGGCAACGCCTCCAGGACGACGAAGGCCGCCGGGACCATGTACGCGGGCAGCGCCGCGGCGGTGTGCGCCCGCAGCTCCTCCGGGTCCGGAGTGTGTCCGGGCGCGGGTACGGCGTAGGCGACCAGCCGGGGCGCGCCCGGTGTGTCCTCCCGTACGACCACGGCGGCCGTGGCCACCGCGGGATGCGCGCCGAGAAGGGACTCGGTCTCGCCGAGCTCGATACGCAGCCCGCGCAGCTTGACCTGGTCGTCCGCCCGGCCCAGGAACTGCAGGGTGCCGTCGGCGCGGCGGCGGACGAGGTCACCGGTGCGGTACATCCTGCTGCCGGGAGGCCCGAAAGGATCGGCGACGAAGCGTTCCGCGGTCAGCGCGGGCCGGTTCAGATAGCCGCGGGCCAGGCCCTCTCCCGCGAGATGGAGCTCACCGCTGACGCCGACCGGAACCGGCCGGAGCGCCGCGTCCAGGACATGGGCGCGGGTGTTGGCGAGCGGCGCGGCCCAGGTGCGGCCGTCGGCCTCGCCGTGCCAGCCGTAGGCGTCGACGGCGCACTCGGTGGGTCCGTACAGATCGTGGACCGCCGTGCCGGGCAGTGCGCGGAGCCGCTCCCACACCGCGGGCGCGGTGGCCTCGCCGCCGACCGCGAGGACCCCGGGCACATGACCGCCGGGTTCGAGGAACCCGTGGTGGGTCAGCTCGCGCAGATATGTCGGTGTGACATCGACGAAGTCCATCCGTCCGGTCACCAGACGGTCGAGCAGCGCGGCCGGATCGGTCATGGTGGCCTCGTCCACGACATGCAGTTCATGGCCCGCCAGCAGCCACAGCATCGGCTCCCAGGAGCCGTCGAAGCTGAACGAGGCGGCGTGCAGGGCGCGCAGGCCGGACCGGCCGCCGAGGCGCCGGCCGGACCGCTCGGCGGCGCGCTCGGCGGGCTCGATCAGGTCCCGGCGGTGCGAGCCGAAGAGGTTGCCGAGACCGCGGTGGGTGCCGACCACGCCCTTGGGGACGCCGGTGGAGCCGGAGGTGAAGATGATGTACGCGGCCGACGCGGGATCGGGCGCGAGGCCGGTCCCGTGGCGCTCCTGCTCCTGCTCCTGAAGGGGTTCCCGGGGCTCCTCCCGGAGGCTCTCCAGCAGGACGAGCTCATGCCCGTCCGGCAGCTTCGGCGCGAGGGCGGCGGTCGTGAGCACGCACCTGGGCGCCGCGTCGGCGAGCATGAACTCCAGGCGGTGCGCCGGGTATTCGGGATCGAGCGGCAGATACGCGGCGCCCGACGCGAGCACACCGAGGATCGCGGGGACCATCTCGTCGCGGGGCAGCGCCAGACCGATCACCGTCTCGGGAGCGGCTCCCCGGCGCAGCAGCGCACGCGTGATGTCCCCGGCCCGTGCCGCCAGCTGGGCGAAGGTCAGCCGGCCGCCGGAGGTGACCAGGGCGGTGGCGTCCGGCCTCGCGCGCACGGCCGCGGCGAACAGTTCCGGGACCGTACGGGCCTCGACCGGCCGGCCGGTGTCGTTCCAGGTCGTCAGCGCCGCCCGTGCCTCGGCGTCGGTGAGGATCCGCAGCGCCCCCACGGGCTGCCCGGGGTTCCGTGCCACCTGTCCCAGCAGTGCCACGAGCCGCTCGGTCAGCGCCTCCGCGGTCCGTGGATCGACCAGGTCCGCGGCGTACTCCAGAAGCAGGGTCAGGGGCCGGTCGTCTCCGTGATCGACGAACGTGAAGTCCAGATCGAATTTGGCCATGCCGGTGTCCATCTCGAACCACTCGGTGTCCAGGCCGAAGAGATCCGGATCTCCGTCGGGACGGTGGTGGTAGCCGATCATGACCTGGAACAGCGGATTGCGGCCCGCCGCGCGGGCCGGGTTGACGGCCTCCACGACGCGGTCGAAGGGCAGGTCCTGGTGCTCGAAGGCCGCCAGGGCCGATTCCCGCACCCGGGAGAGCAGTTCGGTGAAGGCCGGATCGCCCGACAGATCGGTGCGCAGGACCAGGGTGTTGACGAAGAAGCCGACGAGATCGTCCAGGGCGGAGTCCGTACGGCCCGCTATGGGCGCGCCGAGCGGGATGTCGTCACCCGCGCCGAGCCGGTGCAGCAGCGTGGCGGTGGCGGCCTGGAAGAGCATGAACAGGCTGACGCCCTGGGCACCGGACAGCTCACGCAGGGCGGTGCCGGTGGCGGCCGGGAGCTCCGCCCGTACCACTCCCGCGCGGCCGGTGAACCGGTCCGGCCGTTCGCGGTCCAGCGGCAGTTCCAGTTTCTCGGGCAGGTCGCGCAGGGTCTCGGTCCAGTGGGCGAGCTGCCGCTCCCCCACCTCGTCCAGAAGGCGGTTCTGCCAGAGCGTGTAGTCGGCGTACTGTACGGGAAGATCCCGCTCCCACTCCGGCGCCCGGCCGGCGGCCCGAGCCGTGTAGGCGAAGCCGAGATCGGCGAGGAAGGGGCGGTCCGACCACTCGTCGGTGGTGATGTGGTGCAGTACGAGGGCCACCACCTGGTCGGCGGGACCGAGCCGCAGCACCTCGGCCCGCACGGGCAGTTCGGTGCCCAGGTCGAACGGGCGGCGCTGGGCCTCCTCGACGCGCGCGGGAAGGTCCTCTTCGGCGCAGTCGGTCACGGTGAACGAGGGATCGGCCTCCTCGGCCGGGACGATCCGCTGGTACGGCTCGCCCTCGTGCTCCTCGAAGCGGGTACGGAGCGCCTCGTGGCGCGCCGTGACATCGCGCAGCGCGGCCCGGAGCGCGGCCAGGTCGAGCGTGCCGCGCAGCCGGAAGACCAGCGGGAAGTTGTACGCGACACCGTCGTCCTCGGTGATGCGCCGCACCAGCCACAGCCGGCGCTGCGCGGCCGAGAGCGGCAGCCGCCCCGGCCGCTCCGCCCCGGGCACCAGGGCCGGTCGCGCGGGCCGGGCGCCGCCGGTCCGGTCCGCGAGCAGCTCCGGCGTCGGGGCCTCGAAGAGATCACGGATGGCGAGTTCGGCGCCCAGTTCGTTGCGGGCGCGGCTGATGAGCCGGGTGGCGAGCAGGGAATGGCCGCCGAGATCGAAGAAGTTGTCCTCGGCGCCCACTCCGGGCAGACCGAGTACGTCGGCGAACAGGCGGCACAGGATCTCCTCCTGCGCGGTACGCGGACCGCGCCCCGACCCCCGCGCCACGGCCGGCTCGGGCTCGGGCAGCGCCCGTACGTCGAGCTTTCCGTTGTCGTTCATCGGCAGCCGGGGCAGGACACTGAAGGCGGCGGGCACCATGTAGTCGGGCAGCCGCTCCTTGAGGTCCTCGCGAAGCTGGCGTACGAGCGCGTTCGCATCGCGCACGGTGGTGGGCGCGTTGGCGTACGGCGCGACTCCGTTCGCGGGGCGGTAGAGACCGGTGGTCGGCCGGAATCCAGTGCCGGTGCCCGCGCCGCTGCCCGCGCCGCCCCCGGTGGCGAGGGCGGTCTCGGCGCCGGGGCCGGTCTCGGTGTCGCCGCCGGGGGCCGCGTCCCGGATCAACACGGCCTCGTACGCACCGAGTCGAGCGGACCATGTGGTGAGTACGCGGTAGCCGAGGCGGGAGCCCAGCGCGCGCAGGGCGTCGGGCTCGACGCCCTCCTCCGCGGGGCCGTGCGGGCGGCCCTCGTCCAGGGAGCGCAGGGCGGCCAGTTCGCCGAGCGTACGGGCGTCGGGCACGCCGGCCACGCGCAGCCGCTCGGGACGCCGCTCCTCGAGGAGTGCGGCCAGGGCCTCGTGACCCGCCCAGTCGGTCACCGGGGCGTCGGCGAGCTCCAGGGCCTCGCCGCCGCCCCGGTGGAGGACGACGTCGTAGCGGTGGCGCGTCAGTTCGTTCTGGTGGCGTCCCGCCTTGGTCCGCAGGTCGACGTCGAAGCCCAGCGTGGTGAAGTAGTCCGGGTCGACGAGGAGTTCCTTCTCCAGCGCCATACCTCGGTCCACGGCCCGCCGCACGGTCGCCGGATCCGCGCCCTTCTCGGCCCTGGTGAGCTGGATCGCGCCCTGGAAGGCACGAGCCAGCCGGAGGTTTCGCACATCACCCACGAACAGGGCACCGCCCGGGGCCAGCAGGTCCATCGCGCCGTTGATGACACCGGTCAGATGGTCGACGCTCGGGAAGTACTGGATCACCGAGTTGATCACGACGGTGTCGAAGAACCCGGTGGGAAGTCCGCCGAGGTCGTGGGCGGGCCGTACCCGCAGCTCGACCTTGGCCACGAGCTCGGGATCCTGGCGCAGATCCTCGCCGATCTTGCGGATGACGGGCTCGGCGAAGTCGGTGGCCCAGTAGGCCTCGGCCGTCGGAGCGAGCTGTGACAGCAGCAGCCCCGAGCCGACGCCGATCTCCAGGATCCTCCGTGGCCGCAGTTCACCGATCCGCTCGACCGTGGCGGCCCGCCACTCGCGCATGTGCTCCAGCGGGATCGGTGTGCCGTCGTACGAGCTGTCCCAGCCGGCGAAGTCCTCGGTGAGGACGGCGGTGCTGATCTCGGTGTACTCGGCGGAGTAGATCTCCTGCCACTCACCGATCTGCTCGCGCTCGGCCTCCGCCCGCCTGTCGCCGTCGAGTTCGGCCGGGACGACATGGGCGACCAGGCGCTGGGTCCCCGGCGCCGACGGGTCGTCACGCGCGATGACGGCGGCCTGCGCGACCCTCGGGTGCTGGGTGAGCGCGGTCTCGATCTCGCCGAGTTCGACTCGGTGTCCGCGTATCTTGACCTGGTCGTCGGTGCGGCCCAGGAAGTCCAGATTGCCGTCCGGCCGCCGCCGTACGAGATCGCCCGTACGGTACATCCGCTCACCGGGCTCACCGAACGGATCGGCCACGAAGCGCTCGGCGGTCAGCCCGGGCCGGCCGAGATAGCCGCGCGCCAGACCGGCACCCGCGATGTACAGCTCGCCGGGAACGCCGTCCGGCAGCGGCCGGAGCCAGGCGTCCAGGACATGTGCCCGGGTGGCGCGGATCGGGCGGCCGACGGTCGGCGTGGGACTGTCGTCCGTACCGCCGCCGAGCGTGTTGATGGTGTATTCGGTGGGCCCGTAGAGGTTGTAGCCGTATGTGCCGTCGGTGTCACGCAGCCGGTTCCAGACGGTCTCCGTGACGGCCTCGCCGCCGAGCAGGACGAGCGGCGGCCGGTGTCCCTCCAGCAGCCCCTCCTCGATGAGGAGATGGGCGTAGGTCGGGGTGACGTTGACGACGTCGATCCGGTGGTTCTCGCAGTACGCCACCAGTGCCTCGGCGTCGCGGCGCAGCTCTTCGTCGCAGATGTGGACCTCATGTCCCTCGACGAGCCAGAGCAGTTCCTCCCACGACATGTCGAAGGCGAAGGAGACGGTGTGCGCGACGCGCAGGCGCCTGCCGCCCGCCGAGGCGATGGCCGGGCCGAAGATCTCCTTCTGATGGTTGAGCCGCATGTTCGTCAGGCCGCGGTACGGCGTGACAACGCCCTTCGGGCGCCCCGTGGAGCCGGAGGTGTAGATGACATAGGCGGGATGCTCCAGGCTGAAGCGGGCACACACCGGTCCCGCGGGCAGCGCGGTGAGCTCCGCCTCGACGGCCGGGTCGTCCAGCAGGAGGCGCGGGACGTCCCCTTCGAGCGTGCCGGAGACCTCGGCGGTGGAGAGCAGGAGCAGCGGCTCCGCGTCGTCGAGCATCACAGCGAGCCGGTCGGCGGGATGGTCGAGTTCCAGCGGGAGATAGGCGGCGCCGGTGCGCAGCACGGCGAAGAGCGCGACAACCATGTCGAGGGAGCGCGGCAGTCCGAGCGCCACCACGCGCTCGGGCGCGGCGCCGCGCGAGATCAGCAGCCGGGCCAACCGGTCGCAGCGCGCGTCGAGTTCGGCGTAGGTGAGCGTCCGCGCGCCGAAGACGAGGGCCGTCGCCCCGGGGGTGCGGGCGGCCTGGGCCGCGAGCAGATCGGCGACCGTCTCGTGCGGGACGGGCTCCCTGGTGGCGGTGTTCTCCCGCTCCAGGGCCTCGCGTTCGGCGGGCAGCAGCGGGTCGAGCGCGCCGACGGGAGCGGCCGGATCGGCCGTCAGCCGGTCCAGCAGGAGGGTGAACCGGTCGAGCAGCTCCTGCGCGTGGCCGCTCCCGATCGCATCGGGACGGTGGGAGAGGGTGACACGGATCCGCCGGCCCGGCGTGACGACCAGGTTCACCGGGTAGTGGGTGGCGTCCACATTGGCGACGGCGGTGGCTCCGTGCCGCTCGCGCAGCTCGGTCAGCCGGTCCTCGGTGTCGGCGTTGCGCAGGACGAACAGCGTGTCGAAGAGACGGCGGTGGCCGGTCTCCGCCTGGAGGACGCCGAGGCCCAGATACTCGTACGGCAGCAGTTCCAGCCGCTCGGCCTGCACGCGCCGCAGCAGGTCGACGACCGGCTCGGCGGGGTCGAAGGCGATCCGCGCGGGCACGGTGTTGAGGAACATCCCGATGACGCCCGCGACCTCGGGGACCTCGCTCGGCCGGCCCGCGACGGTCGTGCCGAAGACGACGTCGGTACGGCCGGTGACACTCGCGAGCGTCAGTCCCCAGGCCGCGTTCAGAACGGTGTTGAGTGTCAGGCCGTGCTGACGGGCGGTGTCGCGCAGCCGCTCGCTCGTCCCGCCGGTCAGTACGGTGTCGAGGGTCTCGGGGACCACGGGTTCGAGCCCGCGGTCGGCGGCGGCCGGCACGAGCAGAGTGGGCTCCTCCAGCCCGTCGAGCGCGGTGTGCCAGGCGCGGGTGGCCTCGTCGGTGTCCTGCCGGTCCAGCCAGGACAGATAGTCGCGGTACGAGCCCGGGTGGGGCAGCCCGGCCGGATCGCCGCCGTTCTCGTACAGGGCGAAGAGCTCGTCGAGCAGGAGCCAGGCGGACCAGCCGTCCCAGAGGATGAGGTGGCGGCCGATGACCAGCCGGTCGCCGCGCTCCTCACCGAGGCGGATCAGCAGGACACGGAAGAGCAGCGGCTCGGTGAGATCGAAGCGGCGGGTGCGCTCCTCGTCCATCAACGCGCCCAGCCGCTCGTCCTGTTCGGCGGCGGGAACACCGGTGAGGTCGATCTCCTCGATCGGGATCCGCGGGTCGCGGACGATGAACTGCACCGGCCGGCGCAGCCCTTCGCTGGTGAATCCGGCGCGCAGGGCCGGATGTCGGTCGAGCAGTGTCCGTACGGCGGCGCGCAGCCGTACGGTGTCGATCCGGCCCGCGAAGTCGAACGACTCGTGGACGGTGTAGACGTCCAGGGCGTTCTCGTCGTAGGTGGAGTGGAAGAACAGCCCTTCCTGGAGCGGCGCGAGCGGCCAGATGTCCTCGACACCGCCGGGAGCGAGCCGCTCCACACGGGCGGTCTCCTCGGCGGTGAGAACGAGGGAGGGCCCGGCCGGCCGGGCCTGCCCGGGTGCGGCCGTGAGCGTCGCGGCGGCGGCGAGGGCGGCCGGGGTGCGGTGCTCGAAGATCTCACGAGGGCCGATGTCCAGTCCGGCGCGGCGGGCCCGGCCGGCCACACCGATGGAGCTGATGCTGTCGCCGCCGAGCAGGAAGAAGTCGTCGTCGACGGACACGTCCGTCAGCTTGAGCACGGCCGCGAAGATGTCGGTGAGGACACGTTCGCGTGCGTCGCGCGGAGCGCGCGCCTCGGCCCGTACGACGCGCGGAGCGGGCAGGGCCGCCCGGTCGAGCTTGCCGCTCGGTGTCAGGGGCAGGGCGTCGAGGACGACATAGGCGGTGGGCACCGCGGGCGCGGGCAGCGTGGCGGTGAGCGCGGCCCGGAGCGCGGTGGCGTCCGGCACCTGGTCGCCGCTGCCGACGACATGGGCGACGAGGGAGTTCTCACGGACGGTGACGACGGCCTGGGCGACGGAGGGCTGATGGACGAGAGCCGCCTCGATCTCGCCGAGTTCGATCCGGTTGCCGCGCAGTTTGACCTGCCGGTCGGTGCGGCCGAGGTACTCGACACCGCCGTCGGCGCGCCGCCGTACCAGGTCGCCGGTGCGGTACATCCGGCTGCCGGGCGGGCCGTACGGATCCGCCGTGAAGCGCTCGGCGGTCAGCGAGGGCCGGGCGTGGTAACCGCGGGCCAGCTGCACACCGGTGAGATACAGCTCGCCGGCAACGCCGGCCGGGACCGGACGCAGGCAGACGTCGAGCACCCGCAGTCCGGTGTTCCAGACCGGCCGCCCGATGGGGACGGTCGTGCCGTCCAGCGGTTCGTCCGGGTCGTAGGTGTGATGGGTGACATCGACGGCCGCCTCGGTGGGACCGTACAGATTGTGCAGCGGCACACCGGTGAGCGTGTGCCAGCGGCTCGCGGCGGAGGCGGTGAGGGCCTCGCCGCTGCTGAAGACACGGCGCAGGGTCGCGGCCCAGCCGGGATCGCCGGTGACCTCCTCCGAGCCGAGGAACGCTTCGAGCATCGACGGGACGAAGTGCAGTGTGGTGACGCCCTGTTCGCGGACGAGCGCGGCGAGATAGGAAGGGTCGCGGTGTCCGTCGGGCCTGGCGAGGACGACGGCCGCGCCCTCGGTCAGCGGCCAGAAGAACTCCCACACCGACACGTCGAAGCTGGACGGTGTCTTCTGGAGGACCCGGTCGTCGGCCCGGAGGCCGTAGCGCCCCTGCATCCACGCGAGCCGGTTGCGGACGGCGCGATGGGTGACGACGACGCCCTTGGGAAGGCCCGTGGAGCCGGAGGTGTAGATGAGATACGCGGCGTCGTCGGGGCCGGCGGCGCGGTGGCCGTCCGCGACGGCGCCGGGCGCGGCTTCGGCACGCGCCTCGTCAGCCGCTTCGGGTGCGTCCAGGACGAGCGCCGTGAGGCCCTCGGTCCGCGGCAGCCGGGAGGCCGAACCCGCGACGGTGACAACGGTGCGGGCACCGGAGTCGGCCAGCATCCGGGCCACCCGGTCGGCGGGATGGTCCGGATCGAGCGGGAGGTAGGCGGCGCCGGACTTGAGGACACCGAGGAGCGCGACCATCAGCTCGGTGGAGCGGGGAACGGCGACGCCGACGATCCGGTCGGGACCGGCGCCCAGAGCACGCAGCCGACGCGCCAGGGATTCGGCGCGGGCGTCCAGTTCGGCGTAGGTCAGACGCTCGTCGCCGAGGACGACGGCCGTCGCGTCCGGCGTACGCGCCGCCCGGTCCTCGAAGGCGGCGGACAGCGTGGCCGGAGGGACCTCGTGCTCGGCGCCGGTGAGCTGGGTCTCCGCCTCCGCCAGCTCCCGCGCGGGATCGTCGGCGAGGGTCTCCAGGATCAGCGAGAGCCGGCCGGCCACGGCGCGCACGGCGTCGCCGCTCAGCCGCTCGGTGTGGTGCTTGAGGCGCAGATCGAGCCGCCGGCCGGGCTTCACGACGAGGGCGAGCGGATAGTGGACGGCGTCGTGGAACTCATGGCCGGTGATACGGATCGTGCCGGACGGGTCGCGCGGATCGGTGTCGGCCGGATAGTTCTCGAACACGAGCAGTGTGTCGAAGAGTTCGCCGCTGCCCGCGAGGCCCGCGATCCGCTGGATCTCCGCGAGGCCGAGGTGCTGGTGGTTCAGCAGCCGGGCCTGCTCGTCCTGAAGGCGGCCGAGCAGCGCCCCGAGCGTGTCGTCGGGCCGCCAGACCAAGCGCGTCGGCAGGGTGTTGATGAACAGGCCCACCATCGACTCGATGCCGTCGACCTCTCCGTCACGTCCGGAGACCGTCGTGCCGAACACCACGTCCTGCCGGCCGGTGAGCCGGCCGAGCAGCAGGCCCCAGGCGCCCTGGACGACCGTACCGAGGGTGACGCCGAGTTCACGCGCCCGCGCGGCCAGCCGCGCGGTGGTCCGCTCGGAGAGTTCGACACGGATCTGACCGGGCCGGATCGGCCCGGTGCCGGCCGGGGCCCGCACCAGCCGGGTCGGCTCGTCCAGACCGGCCAGCGCGGCACGCCAGGTCGCGCGGGCGGCCTCATGGTCGAGACCGGCCAGACGCCGCAGATGGGCGCGGTAGGGAGCGACCTCGGGCAGGGCCGGGGCGTCGCCACCGTACGAGGCCATCAGTTCGCCGTGCAGGATCGGCAAAGACCAGCCGTCGGCGATGATGTGATGGAACGTCAGAATCAGCGCGGCGCGCTCGGGACCGTACCGTACGAGAGCGCAGCGCAGCAGCGGCGGACGGGCCGGATCGAAGCGGTGGGCCCGTTCGTCGGCGGCGACGGCCTCGGCGAGCGATTCCCGGACGGACTCGCCCTGGCCCGACAGATCGACCTCGCGCCAGGGCAGGGTGAGACCGCGCGCGATGATCTGCGCGGCGGCGCCGTCGGTGCCGTACTGCCGGAAGGCCGCGCGCAGTGGCGCGTGACGGTCGAGCAGACCCTGTGCCGCCGCGCGCAGGGCCTCACCGTCCACCGGTCCGGCGAGCTCGATGATCTGCTGGACGGTGTACGCGTCGGCGCCGGAGCCGCCGGATCCGGAGCCCCCGGCGACGGCGTGGTACAGGAAGCCCTGCTGGAGCGGTGTGAGCGGCAGCAGATCCTCGACGAGCAGCGGTTCGGCGCCCTGGATCTCCGCGATCTCGTCCACGGTGAGGGCGAGAAGAGGACCGTCGTCGGCAGCCGCCGGTCCCAGTTCCGTGCGCTCGACGGCGACGGCCGCGAGTGCGGCGACCGTTCGGTGGCGGAAGACGTCCCGCGTGGTGAGCCCGATGCCCGCCTCGCGCGCCCGGACCAGGAGCCGGATGGCGTTGATGCTGTCGCCGCCGACCGCGAGGAAGTCGTCGTCGATGGTGACCGACCGCAGACCGAGCACCTCGGCGTACAGCCGGCAGAGCAGTTCCTCACGGGCGTCGCGCGGCGCGCGGCCCGAGCTGAGGGCTCCGTGGTCCGGTACGGGCAGCGCCTTCTCGTCGAGCTTTCCGCTGGGTGTGACGGGCAGCCGGTCGAGCGGTACGAAGGCCGACGGCACCATGTACTCCGGGAGCCGCTCGGCGGCATGGGCGCGCAGCGTCCTCATCAGCGCGGTGATGTCACGGAAGGGCGCGGGCCGGTTGGCGTACGGGAAGGTCCCGCCCGGCCGGTACGACGCGCCGACGGGCGCCTCGCCCCCGACGAGGACCACATCGAGACGGCCGTCGTCGGCGTGCCCGTTCCAGGTGACCGCGCAGCGGTAGCCGTGCCGGCCCGCGAGCGTGTGGAACGCCTCGGGGTCGATGCCGTCGGGCGCGGGCGTACTGCTGTCCTCCAGGGCGCGCAGCGCCGAAAGGTCCTCCGCCAGACGCCCGTTGGGCACACCGGTCACACGGAGCCGGTCCGGCCGGGTGAGGAGCAGCTCGTCCAGCGCGGCGAGTCCGTCGAGCGCGGACCAGCGGACCTCGCGCTCGGTGGCGGCCGGTGCCGTCGCCCGTGGGCGCAGCACCACGTCGTAGCGATAGCGGCTCAGTTCGTTGTGACGGGTGGCGCGCTTGACGAGGACGTCCGCCTCGAAGTGCGGCAGGCCCGGCAGATCGGTGAAGTAGTCCGGGTCCAGGAGCAGTTCGCCCTCCCAGCTCACCGAGCGCTCCACCGCGGCCCGCAGCGCCGTCTTGTCCGCTTCGCCGGGCGTGGCCGGCCGACGGCTCTCCACGGCGGCGCGCAGGGTGCGCAGCAGCCGCAGATTGCGTATGTCGCCCACGAAGACCCTGCCGCCGGGTGCCAGCAGCGCGGTGACCTTGCGCAGCACGTCCGACAGATGGTCCGCGCTCGGGAAGTACTGGGCCACCGAGTTGATGACGACGGTGTCGAAGAAGCCCTCCGGCAGTCCGCCGGTGTCATGGGCCGGCCGGGCGCTCAGCTCCACACGGGAGGACAGGCCCGGCACCGCGTCCACCTGGGCGCGCAGCGCCCGTACCGCCTCGTGCGAGACGTCCGTACCCCAGTACGCCTCGCAGTCCGGCGCCAGGCGGGAGAGGATCAGTCCGCTGCCGACGCCGATCTCCAGAATTCTCCGGGGCGTGCCCGTTTCACGGATACGGTCGATCGTGGCGTCGCGCCACTCCCGCATCTCCTCGACGGGGATGGGCGTGCCGTCGTACATGCTGTTCCAGCCCGCGAAGTTCTCGCGGACGGACGCGCCCTCGCCGTGGCCCTCGGATCCGGCGGCGCCGTAGAACAGTTCGTGGAGCTCCTTCCACTCCTCGACCTGGGCGGCCTCGTCGCCCGGCTCGCTGTCGAGCGAGGGCACGATGTACGCGGCGAGCCTGCGCTCGCCGGGCCGGTCCTCGCGGGCGACGACCGTGACCTGGTCGACGGCCGGGTGTCCGCGCAGTACGGACTCGATCTCGCCCGGCTCGACACGGAAACCGCGGATCTTGATCTGGGTGTCGGCGCGGCCGAGGAACTCCAGCCGTCCGTCGGCCCTCCAGCGGACCAGGTCGCTCGTACGGTAGAGCCGCTCGCCGGGCGCGCCGAAGGGGTCGGCGACGAAGCGCTCGGCGGTGAGGCCGGGCCTGCCGAGATAGCCGCGGGCGAGTCCGGCGCCGGCGAGGTACAGCTCACCGGGCACACCGTCCGGGACGGGCCTCAGGCGGGCGTCGAGAACATAGGCCCGGGTACCGGGGTCGGGGACACCGATGGGGACGGCCGCGCCGGCCGGGGTGTCGGGATCGCACAGCCCCAGCGTGGAGTTGGTGGTGGCCTCGGTCGGACCGTAGGCGTTGAACATCATCCGGGTGCGCGCGTACCGGCTCACCAGCTCGGGCGAGACCCGTTCGGTCCCGGCCAGCAGCGTGGCGGCGGCGGGCAGTCGCGCGTCCTCGGGCATCGCGGCCAGCAGGGCGGGCGGCAGGATCATGAAGGTGATCCCGTGCGCGTTCGCGTAGTCCGCGAGGGCCGCGCCGGGCACACGCAGCTCGCTCGGTACGACGACCAGACGTCCGCCGGAGAGCAGACCGAGGCAGAGGTCCCAGAAGGCCACGTCGAAGCTGGGCGAGGCGAATTGCAGTACGCGGCTGTCCGGCCCGACACCGAAGCGCTCGCTCTGTGTCGCGACGAGCTTGGCGACGCCGGTGTGGGAGAGGACGACGCCCTTGGGCCGGCCGGTGGATCCGGAGGTGTAGATGACATACGCGGCGTTCAGGACGCCGAGCACACCGCCGCGCTCGGCGTCGGTGGGATCGTGCGCGGGACGCCCGGCCAACTCCGCCTCGGTCTGAGGGAGATCGAGGACGAACCGCGCGACGCCGTCCTCCGACGGGAGGCTGTCGAGGGAGTCGGCCGTCGTCAGCAGGCAGACGGGTCCCGCGTCGGCGAGCATGTACGCGATCCGGTCGGCCGGATAGTCGAGGTCGACGGGCAGATACGCGGCGCCGGACTTCAGCACCGCGACCTCGGCGACGATCAGTTCGGCCGAGCGGGGCAGGGCGAGGGCCACGACGCGCTCGGGGCCCGCTCCGCGGGCGATCAGCGCGTGGGCGAGGCGGTTGGCGCGCTCGTCCAGTTCGGCGTAGGTGTAGCGCTCGTCCTCGAAGACCAGCGCGACCGTGTCGGGATGCCGCTCGACCTGCTCGGCGAACAGGGCGGGCCAGGTGGCGGCCGGTACGGAGTGCTCGGTGGCGTTCCGCTCGACGAGCAGCCGGTGGCGCTCGCTCGCGGTGGTCAGCTCCAGCTCGGCGACCGCCGTGTCCGGGCGGGCGAGTCCGTCGGCCAGCAAGGTCTCGTAGTGGCCGAGCAGGCGGTCGACGGTGGTGTCGTCGAAGAGGTCCTGACGGTATGTCACCCAGACCGCGCCCGGCGCGATGCTCAGCGCCAGATCCAGCGGGCCCGTCGGCTCCTCCGCCTCACCGGCGTCGACGGAGGTGCCGAGGCCGGCTTCGGCGTCCGGGGACGGCTCCGTGCCGGGCGCGATCGCGGAAGCGGTGTCGAAGGCGGTGTTGAAGAAATGGCCGCCCGCGCGCGTGGTCTCGGGCCGCAGCTCCTCGACGAGCACGGACAGCGGCAGCCGGTGCTCCTCGGCGGCTGCCCGCGCCTCGGACACCCGTGCCACCAGCTCACGGAACGACGGGGCGTCGCCGAGGTGGACCTGGATCGGCAGCGCCCTGTGTCCGACGGTGAGGTCGGCGGCGCCGCTGTAGCGGTGCAGGAGCGCGAAGAAGGCGGCGAGGCAGGTCTCGCTCGTCGTGCCCGCCGCCATGCTCCGGCTCCGTACCGCCCGGTCGCCCGAGGGCACCGGGGGATGGGGACGATCGGTGGGCAGCGCCGTTTCGGCTGAGGACACCGCCGGCATGTCACGCCAGTAGCCGATGACTTCTTCGATACCGGACACGTTGGCCGCGCCTCCCCAGGCAGATAGATCCCCGGGTCGAGCCCGGGTCGCCGTCATACTAAGGTAAGGGTTACCTAATCACATAGAGGCACCTTCGGGAGCCCGAGGCGCTGGCTACAGTGATGGCCCGGCCGCAGAGTAAGGACGTTGACATGGAGAGAGCTCGGTGACCGGGGCGAAGGTCCCTCGCGCGGTGCTGCTGGTGGCGCTGCCCGGTGGCGCCCTCGTCGCCCTGTGTCTGCTGTCCATCGCGTTCGGCGCCCTGAGCGTTCCCCTGGACCAGGTGGTGTCGACCCTCGTCGGGAATCCGCCGAATTCCCGGATCGACAGTGTCATCTGGTCGGTCCGTCTGCCGCGTACCGCGCTGGGACTGGCGGCGGGGGCGGCCCTCGGGCTGTCCGGCTGTCTGATGCAGGCCCTGACGCGCAATCCGCTGGCCGATCCGGGGGTGCTCGGCGTCAGCGCGGGCGCGGCCTTCGCCATCGCGGTCTCCGTCGGCGTGTTCGGACTGAGCACCGTCCACGGATACATCTGGTTCGCCTTCGCCGGCGCGCTGTTCGCGAGTGTCCTGGTGTATCTGCTGGGCGGCCTCGGCCGGTCCGGTACGACTCCGGTGAAGCTGGCGCTGGCCGGCGTCGCCATCACCTCTCTGCTCTCCTCCCTCACGAGCGCCGTCGTCCTCACCGATCCCGACGCCCTGAACCGGTTCCGCTTCTGGGAGGCCGGTTCGCTCGCCGGCCAGAACGGCGAGAGCCTCGTCCAGGTGCTGCCGTTCCTCGCCGCCGGCGCCGTACTCGCCCTGTCCCTGGCTCCCGCGCTCAACAGCATGGCCCTGGGCGACGATGTGGCGGCCTCGCTGGGAACGCGGCTCGGTCTGATCCGGGTGGCGGGAGTGCTCGCCGTCACCCTGCTCACCGGCGGGGCGGTGGCCGTCATCGGACCCGTGGTCTTCGTCGGCCTGGTCGTCCCGCACATCGCGCGCATCCTCACCCAGGCGGCCGGGACCGGCCCCGACCACCGCTGGCTCCTTCCGCTGTCGGCCGTGCTCGCCCCGTGTCTGCTGCTGCTCGCCGACATCGCCGGGCGCCTGGTCGCACGGCCGGTCGAGATCCAGGCCGGTGTCCTCGTCGCCTTCGTCGGCGGCCCGTTCTTCATCGCGATGGTCCGCCGCCGCCGACTCGCGGAGCTGTGAACATGACCGGTCTGCTGTCCTCCCGTACCGCCCGAACCGCCCCGCGCCTGCCTGTCCGTGTCGCGTTCCGGCTGGCGCGACCGCCGGTCTCCGGTGTGATCCGGCCCCGGCTGGTCGTCGTCGGCGTCTGTCTGGCGCTCGCCGGCTTCCTGGTGTTCTGCCTCGGCATATCCGTGGGCGAGGTCCCGATCACACTGCCCGAGGTGATGCGGTCCCTCGTCGGGGCGGGCGATCCGGGCACCGATCTCATCGTTCACGAGCTGCGGCTGCCGAGGGCGACGACCGGGCTGCTCGTCGGTATCGCCTTCGGTGTCTCCGGCGCCCTCTTCCAGACCATGACGCTCAATCCGCTGGCCAGCCCGGACATGATCGGTATCACGCAGGGCGCCGGCGCCGCGGTGGTGGCCGGTGTCGTCCTCGGCTGGGACGCGGGGCTGAGCACTCAATCGCTCGGCCTGCTCGGCGCGTTGGCCACCGCGCTGCTGGTGTACGTCCTGGCCTGGAAGCGCGGAACGACCGGCTACCGGATCGTGCTCGTCGGCATCGGTGTCTCCTGGGTCTGTACCAGCCTCACGGACTATCTGATGGCGTACGGCGGGCAGTTCGAGGCCCAGGCGTCGCTCGGCTGGCTCGTGGGCAATCTCAACGGGCGTGACTGGAACGCCGTCGGGCCGCTGGCGATCGCGCTGGCCGTGCTCGTACCGGTCGCGCTGCTGCTCGGCCGCTGGATGCGGACACTCCAGCTCGGCGACGACGTCGCGAAGGGCCTGGGGACGCCCGTGCAGGCGGTCCGGCTGGCCACGCTGGTCACGGGCGTCGGGCTGATCGCGTTCGGCACGGCCGCGGCGGGCCCGGTCGCCTTCGTGGCGCTCGCCGCGCCGCAGGTCGCCCAGCGACTGGCCCGTACCGCCTGGCCGCCACCGGTCGCGGCCGGTCTGACCGGCGCTGTGATGGTGCTGTCCGCCGATCTGCTCGCGCGCGAGGTGGTCCCGGGCACCGAACTCCCGGTCGGCGTCGTCACCGGAGTGCTCGGCGCTCCGGTGCTGCTCTGGCTGCTCGTCCGTGCCAACCGTGTCGGCTCAGGAGGCTGAACCCGTGTCATCGAACCCCGTGCATCACACCGGCCCCGATCTGCGGGCCGAGGGCCTGCGGCTGGCGTACGACAGCCGGGTGGTCGTCGACGGCCTCGATGTGACGATCCCGCCGGGACGGATCACCGCGATCGTCGGGGCCAACGCCTGCGGGAAGTCCACACTGCTGCGGGCGCTCGCCCGGCTGCTGTCGCCGCGCGCCGGTTCCGTACGACTGGACGGCCACGCCCTGCACACCATCCCGACCCGCGAGCTGGCCCAGCGGCTCGGCATACTGCCGCAGAGCCCGGTCGCGCCGGAAGGGCTGACGGTCGTCGACCTGGTGGGCCGCGGCCGTTCACCGCACCAGACATGGTGGCGGCAGTGGTCGAAGAGCGACGAGCGGGCCGTCCACGACGCACTGCGCGCCACCGCCATGACCGATCTCGCCGACCGCCCGGTGGACGAACTCTCCGGCGGACAGCGGCAGCGCGCGTGGATCGCGATGGCGGTCGCCCAGGGAACGCCCGTACTGCTGCTGGACGAGCCGACGACCTATCTCGACCTGGCACACCAGATCGACGTCCTGGATCTGGTCAAGGACCTCAACCGGCACGAGAAGCGCACGGTCGTCATGGTGCTGCACGACCTCAACCAGGCGTGCCGTTACGCCGATCACGTCATCGCCATGAAGGCGGGCGCGATCGCGGCGGAGGGCGCCCCGGCCGAGGTGATCACGGCTCAGACGGTGGAGGACGTCTTCGGGCTGCGCTGTCTGGTGGCCACCGATCCCGTGAGCGGAACGCCGATGGTCGTCCCGGTGAGCCGCCACCACGACACACCGGGACGACCGGCCGCCGGAGCACCGGCCGCCGACACACCGGACCGGCCCGCCGCCCCCGCGTCGTTGGGCTGAGGCGGCGGCCAGGGGCGCGCGGGGATCAGGGGCGCGGCGCGGCGCTCGCCGGAAGAAGCGGAGAGGCGCTCTCCGTTTCCTCCGGCGCCGCATCCGGAAGGACCGCCGCGCCAGGGAGAAGCGCCGTGTCCCGAACGGCCGCGGTGCCGGGAAGGACCGTCGTGCCTCCGCGCTCCGGGTGGAGCAGACCGGTCAGCAGGGCATGGGCGACCCTGCCGTCGAGGACACGCGCCGTACGGACCCCGGCCCGGACGGCGCGCCCGCACGCCTCCATCTTCGGCCGCATCCCTCCGTCCAGCCCCGGCAGCAGCAGGTCCAGATCCCCGGTGGTGAGCCGCTCCACGACCCGGTCGCTCTCCGGCCGGCGCGCGTACAGACCCGGGACATCGGTGAGGACCACCAGTGTCTCGGCCATAAGGGCCGCCGCGATCGCGCCCGCGGCCGTATCGGCGTTGACGTTGTAGATCTCGCCGCCCTCGCCCCGGGCGACCGGGGAGACGACGGGGATGTGGCCGTGGTCCAGCAGCGTCCGTACGAGTGTGGTGTCGACCTTGGTGATCTCCCCGACCAGCCCGATGTCGACGGCCTCGCCGTCCACGTCGCCGTACCGCCGCTCGGCGAGCAGGGTGTGCGCGTCCTCGCCGGTGAGGCCGACGGCGTACGGTCCGTGCTCGTTGAGCAGACCGACGAGTTGGCGCTGCACCTTGCCCGCGAGCACCATCCGTACGACGTCCATCGTCTCCGGAGTGGTCACCCGGAGCCCGGCCACGAACCGTGAACCGATCCCGAGACGGCTGAGCTGGGCACTGATCTGAGGCCCGCCGCCGTGTACGACGACGGTCCGCACCCCGGCGCGCACCAACGTCACCACGTCATCGGCGAAGGCACGCGTCAGATCCTCGTCCACCATCGCGCTGCCACCGAACTTGACGACGACGGTCCGGCCGCGCAGCCGCTCCGGCGCCGTCCGGGCGGGGAACGCGTTCACGGGCGGGCGGTCAGGTAGCCGCCCATCGTGCGGAAGTAGTCCGTGGCGGCGTGTTCCGTGCCGTCCTCGGTCCGCACGCGCTTGATGACAAGGCCCTTGCTCCGGCCCGTACGCGCGCCGGGACCGGCGACGATGACCACCCCGTCGCCCTCGCGGATGAAGATCCGGCCCGGCGTACCGCCGTAACAGGCCCGCGAGAGCGCCGCCGAGACGATCCGTATGCGTTGTCCGCGGTGATGGGTGAAGGCGTTGGGATACGGGTCCGACTGGGCGCGGACCAGCCGCTCCAGGTCCTCGGCGGGCCAGGACCAGTCGATGCGGCTGTCCTCGATGGAGCGCTTGTGGAAGAAGCTGGCCCGGGAGCGGTCCTGCGGGACCCACCGGGCGGCGCCGGAGGCGATGGCGTCGAGGGAGTCCGTCACGATCGGCCCGATGAGGTCGACCGTCCGGTGGAAGAGGTCCGTGGCGGTGTCGGTGGCTGCGACGGGCACGGACCGCTGGAACACGATGTCACCGGCGTCGAGTTCGGCGTCCATGCGGTGCGCGGTGACACCGACCTCCGGCTCACCGTTGATCAGCGCCCAGATCAGCGGGGAGAAGCCGGCGTAGGCCGGCAGCAGCGAGTCGTGGACATTGAGCGTGCCGTGCGGAGGCAGGTCGAAGATCTCCGGAGGCAGCCAGGTGCGCCAGTTGTTCGCCACGATGATGTCGGGCGCCGCCTCGCGCAGTCTCCGCAGCAGCTCCTCGTCGTCGGGCCTGTTGCGCAGCAGTACCGGTACACCATGCTTCTCGGCCAGTTCGGCCACCGAGTCGTCCCAGATCTTCTCGTAGACGTGATCGCTCTTGGGGTGGGTCACGACCAGGACCACTTCGTGCTCGGAGTCCAGCAACGCTTGGAGCGTCCGGTGACCCCAGGTTTGGTAGCCGAACATGACGACCCGCATGGTGAATCCTTCCTCAAACATTGCAAGGTAAGCCTTACCTTACCTAATATGAGGTCACTTAGGGAGGCGATGACGCGGTGAACCCACTGCAGAGCGGGCCGGACTTCATCCACGACGTACTGGGCATCGGCTTCGGGCCGTCGAACCTGGCTCTCGCGATAGCAGTCCAGGAGCACAACTCACAAGTTCCGGACAGTGAACGGATAAGTGCCGGATTCCTGGAGAAGCAACCTCGTTTCGGCTGGCACCGGGGCATGCTCATCGACGACGCCACCATGCAGGTCTCCTTCCTCAAGGACCTGGTCACGATGCGGGATCCGACGAGCGGCTTCAGCTTCCTGTCGTATCTGAGCGACCGCGGCAGGCTGGTGGACTTCCTCAACCAGAAGACGCTCTTCCCGCTGCGCATCGAGTTCCACGACTACTTCGAATGGGCCGCCGCCCGGGTCGACGGCCTGGTGGCCTACGGCTCGGAGGTCATGTCGGTGGAACCGGTGACGGTCGAGGGCGAGGTGCGCTGGCTGGACATCACCACCCGCGATCCGGCCGATCCCGAGCGGCTGATCGTGCGCCGGGCCCGCAATGTCGTGGTCGCCACCGGCATGGAGCCGCATCTGCCGCCGGGGACGGTCCTGTCGGACCGTATCTGGCACAACAGCGAACTGATCCCCAGAGTGGCCCGGCTGACCGGTCGGCACACTCCCGTGCGGCGGGCCGTGGTGCTGGGCGCCGGGCAGAGCGCGGCGGAGGCGGTCGACTATCTGCACCGCAACTTCCCCGACGCGGAGATCTGTTCCGTCTTCGCCAAATACGGCTACACCCCCGCCGACGACAGCCCGATGGCCAACCGGATCTTCGATCCCGAGGCCGTCGACATCTACTACAACGCGCCGCGCGGAGTGAAGCAGTCGCTCTTCGACTACCACCGCTCCACCAACTACTCCGTGGTGGACATGGATCTGATCGAGTCCCTGTCCCGGACCATGTACCAGGAGAAGGTGCGGGGCAGGGAGCGGCTGCGCATGCTGAACGTCTCCCGTATCCGCGAGGTCGAGGCGCACCACGGCGGACTGGACGTCACCGTGGAGTATCTGCCGACCGGTGAGCGGGAGGTGCTCGCCGCGGACATCCTGGTCCATGCCACGGGCTACCGGCCGCAGGACCTCGGCGAGCGCCTCGGCGGGATCGGCAAGCTCTGTCTGCGCGACGACGAGGACGCGCTCCTCGTCGACCGCAACCACCGGGTGGTGACGGCCCCGAAGGTGACGGCGGGCGTCTACCTCCAGGGCGGCACGGAACACACTCACGGAATCACCTCGACCCTGCTGTCCAACACGGCGGTACGGGCGGGCGAGATACGTGACGCCCTGCTGGCGGAGCGCCGTACGAGGAGCTTCCCGGCCCCGGTCGACGCGCGCTGACGCGGGCCGAGGGCGCCGTACCGAGGCACTCGTTCCACGGAGAGGACCGGCCTGGCGGCCGACCGGCGCGAGCGGACGCGCAACCGGCGCAAGCGGGGCGGTCTTCTTCGCGGTGGTCTTCCTCCGTCCTGGCATGTCGTGCACGGCCACTCCCGCGCGCCGTGTGATCCGATGACGGGCGCGGCCCCGCAGCGGAAGACGCCAAGGATGGGAGCGGTTCATGAGCGGAACAGCAGGAGCCCCGGCCGAGAACACCTATGACGTCGTCGTCATCGGCGCGGGCCCTGTCGGCCAGGTCGCCGCCGAACGCGTCCGCGCCGCGGGACTGAGCGTCGCGGTGGTGGAGAAGGAACTGGTCGGCGGCGAGTGTTCCTACTGGGCGTGCATCCCCAGCAAGGCGCTGCTGCGCCCGGTCGTCGCCGTCGCGGACGCCCGCCGTGTGGACGGCGCGCGGGAGGCGGTCACCGGTTCACCCGACCCGGCGGGGGTGTTCGCCCGCCGGAACCGCCATGTGCACGGCTGGGACGACGGCGGACAGGCCGACTGGCTGGCGGGCATCGGCGCCGACCTGATCCGCGGCCACGGCCGGCTGGACGGGCCGCGCCGGGTGGCCGTCACTCCCTCCGACGGCGACCCGGTGGTACTGACCGCCCGGCACGCCGTGGCCGTGGCCACCGGCAGCGACGCCGTACTGCCCGATCTGCCCGGTATCGCCGAGGCCCGGCCCTGGACCAATCGCGAGGCCACCGACTCCGGCACGGTGCCCGGGCGGCTCGCCGTCGTCGGCGCCGGCGGTGTCGGTGTGGAGATGGCCAGTGCCTGGCAGGGCCTGGGCTCCGCGGTCACCCTGCTGGCCCGTGGCCCGGGACTGCTGCCCCGGATGGAGCCCTTCGTCGGTGACGTGGTCGCGGCCGGGCTCAAGGAGGCCGGTGCGGACGTACGTGTCCATGTCTCCGTCACCCGGCTGAGCCGCCCGGGCGGCACCGGCCCCGTCACCCTGACGCTGGACGACGGCGGCCGGCTGGAGGTCGACGAGGTGCTGTTCGCCACCGGCAGGAGGCCGCGCACCGATGACATCGGACTGGAGACGGTGGGCCTGACGCCCGGATCCTGGCTGGAGACCGACGAGACCTGTCAGGTACGGGACGTCGAGGCCGGCCGGCTGTACGCGATGGGCGATGTCAACCATCACGCCCTTCTGACGCATCAGGGCAAGTACCAGGCGCGGATCGCCGGCGATGTCATCGGAGCCCGCGCCACCGGACAGCCGCTGGACACCACGCCCTGGGGAGCCCACGCCACCACCGCCGATCGGTACGCGGTGCCCCAGGTCTTCTTCTCCGACCCGGAGGCCGCCGCGGTCGGCCTCTCGGCCGCACAGGCCGAACGGGCCGGACACCGCGTACGGGTGGTCGACGTCGACCTCGGCGAGGTGCCAGGGGCGGCTCTGTACGCCGACGGCTACCAGGGCCGGGCCCGTATGGTGGTCGACCTCGACCGAGGGCATCTGCTCGGTGTGACCTTCGCCGGTCCCGGCGTCAGCGAGCTCCTCCACTCCGCCACCGTCGCCGTCGCCGGACAGATCCCTGTCGAACGGCTCTGGCACGCCGTGCCCTGCTTCCCCTCCATCAGCGAGGTCTGGCTGCATCTGATGAAGGCATACCGGGACTGAGCCGCGCGCCGGCGGAAGGAAGGAACCCTCGTGCCCGCGCGGCTGCGCACCGGAGCCCGGCTGTTCCTCCTGTCCGCCACCGCGCTCGTGGTCGTGGGCGCCATCGGCCAGGGGGTGGGCTGGGTGCTGCTCACCACTACGCTCGGCCCCACGGCGTACATCCTGCTCGCGCACCCGCACACGGAGGCGGCCCAGGTGCGCAGCTCCGTCCTCGGACACACCTGCGCCGCCGCCTGCGGGCTGCTCTGTCTGGCGGTCTTCGGCCTGTGGCCGTACCCGTCCACCGCCGGGCAGCGGACCGACACCTGGCACCAGATCGGCGCCGAGGCCCTGGCGGTGGGACTGACGCTCTTCCTGCTCGTCCTCCTCGACGCCCACCATCCGCCGGCCGCCGCCACCGCCCTGCTCATCACCTCGGGAATCGCCCGCCCGGGACCACCGCTGTACGGCATGCTCACCGGCCTCGCCCTGCTGATCGCCGCGGCCGCCGCGCTGTCTCCTCTGCGGTCCCCGGCGAGGCGCGCGTCGGGCATCGGGCGCCGGGCGCGGCGCGGTGGCCGGGAGAGGAAGCCGGGCGGCCGGAAGCAGGGGTGACATCCGCGGCGGCGCGGCGGATGCCCCACGGCGCGAGCGCGAGGTCTCTCAGCGAAGGCTCTGCCAGGTCAGAGGAGTGGTCAGACGGAGGAGGTCCACCACGCTCCGGTCGGGCTGCTCAAGGGCGGCCTGGCCGACGACGCGGAGGACCGCCAGGAAGGCCGCGGCGAGAACCCGGGCCTGCAGACCGGCGTCCGGCCCGGCGCGGAAGCGCTGCTCCACCGCGGCGGCCAGATCCCGTTCGATCGCGGCGTAGGTGGTCACCAACTCGCCGAGCAGCGCCGGATGCAGACGCAGCGTTCGGTAGCGGTACTCGTCAGCGGCGTTCTCCGGCCATTCGCCGCTCAACTGCTCGGCGGCGCCGGTCAGCGCCTCCAGCGGGGATTCCCGCTCGGGACGGTCGCGGACGAGTTCGACCAGCCGCGCCACCTGTGTCCGGTCGCGGTGGAGCAGTGCCTGTTCCTTGCTGGAGAAGTAGTTGGAGAAGGTACGCCGGGAGACGAAGGCCGCGTCGGCGATCGCCTC
>NZ_MAUD01000208.1 GCF_001700515.1 Streptomyces lushanensis | reverse complement strand
CTCCTGATCGCCGGAAGCGGAACCGGCCGGGCGGATCAGGAGTACGCGAGGCACGGCGACAGCGGTCAGCCCAGCCGTATGTGATGGAGCATCAGCAGCCCGGCCGTCATACCGGCGGCCGGGATCTCACCGCGCGCGATCATGTCCGGCACCAGCTTGAGCGGGATCCACTCACGGCGCGAGGACTCGAAGTCGTCCTCGGGATGGCCGATGTATGTGGCCTCCTCCGCCCAGTAGAGATGGTGCCTGGCATCGGTCAGGCCGTTGGACGGCTCGACCGTGAGGAGATGGCGCAGCGGTCCGGGACGCCATCCGGTCTCCTCCTCCATCTCCCTGGCCGCCGCGGCCTCGACGGACTCACCGTCCTCGACGACCCCCGCGGCCAGCTCCCAGCCCCAGCTGTCGGTGATGAAACGGTGCCGCCAGAGCATCAGCACCTCATTGGCGGAGTTCACCGCGGTCGCCACGGCGACCGGGCGCAGCCGGATCAGGAAGTGGTCGAGACGACGGCCGTCGGGGAGCTTGACGTCGGCCAGATTGACCTGGAACCAGCGGTTCTCATAGACAGTTTGTTCACTAAGTTTCGTCCACTGCATGGTTCTGCCACCTTTCGACAAGTTGATGGCAATATCGCAGCAGCGGCTCTTGTTCACGGTGGCTCAGAGGGGGCTCACAGAGGGACTCACAGGGGAACGCGGAGCGCTCCCTCGATCAGTTCGGCCGTCGCTTCCGCGTCGGTGGATCCACTGGCCACCAACTGCGCACGTACGGCGCGCAGCCGGTCACGCAGCCGCTGGGACTCCATGCCCCGCGCCCGCTCGGCCATTTCCCGGGCCGTTCCGGCGGCCCGGTCCGCCTCGCCCTGCCGCAGCTCGATGTGGCTGAGCATGGCGAGCCGGTGCACCCTGCCCCGATCGTGCGCCGGGGTGTCCACGGCCGCCGCCGCGTGCGCCCGCGCGGCGGCCAGATCTCCGAGACTGAGCAGCGCCTCCGCCACCTGTACGTTCACCAGGCCCGGCTGGACGTATCCGGTCTCCTCCGGCTCATGCCCGGGTCTGATGCGTTCCGCCTCCGTCTCGGCGCGTCCGATGCAGCCCAGCGCACCGCTGCCGTCGCCGAGACGGGCGTACGACTTGGCCTGCATCGCGTGGAGATCCGCGGCGAGCGCGGGAGTGATCCGACAGCCCGCCGTCCGCAGCGCGGCCTCGGCGAAGGCGATGGCCTGGCGGTACTCCCCCATGTGCAGCGACTGGTTGACCAGCAGCGCGATCACATAGGCACCGAGCCCTCGGTCACCGCTGGCCTTGGCCAGCCGCAGCGCCTGGTGGAAGTAGCGCTGGGCGAGTCCATGGGCGTCGGAGTCGTACGCGCAGATACCGGCCACCGCGACCAGTGCGCCCGTGGCACGGTGGAGTTGACGGCCCAGCGAGTCGCCGTACGCGCCGCGCAGCAGCGGAGCGGTCGCGGAGTTCAGGAAGCGGACGATCCGGGCCCGGGTGGCGACTCCGCCCGCCCTGCGGTACATCAGCTCGTAGTGCTCCCTGGCCGAGCGCAGCAACTCGATGTCGGCGGGACCGACCGTCGTACGGCCGCTGCGCGAGACATCGGCGTCCTCCGGCGGGTTCTCCCACTCCCAGACGGGGATCACTGCGGGCGTGCCGGTGACGGCGGGGGCGTCCACCATGTGCGGCCGGCGCTGCTCGTCGGAACGCCAGAGCGCGGTGGCCCGCTCCACGAAGCCGGAGAGCGGGGTGTCGCCCGGCCCGGGCGACCCGCCCAGCACGCCGAGCCCGATGTCGTCCAGCGTGAGCGAACGGCGCAGCCGGTCGCCCAGCACGCCGCAGATCAGGTCGGGCACCTGGCCGCGTGGCCGCTGGCCCTTCAACCACCGGGCCACGGCCGTGTGTTCGTACCGCAGGGCGAGACCTCTCAGCCGGCCCGCCTCGTTGACCCGGGCCGCGAGTCCGGCGTGGGAGATGCCCGCCTCGTCGAGCAGGGAGTCCAGCAGGGTGTTGGGCTGCACATGTCCCTCCGGTGGTTCGGCCGCTGGGGATCTTCCGTACCGCCGGGACCCTCTCCCCGAGGGACCCGGCCCAGGGCGTGTCCGGTCGGTGGCCTGGAGAGCCCGGCATGCCCGGCACGCCCTGCGCGGCACCTCACCGCGTCGCCGAGGTCGTCCGAGGATGTCCGGTACGAGCACGATCCTCCGCCTCGCGACGCTCCCCCGTGGCCCGAACGGCAGGAAAGACACCCGCTCCACCGGACGCCGCGGGCCCCGCCCTCCGGACGGAAGGCGCCGCTTCGACGCCGCCCGCCGGTGCGAATCGCACGGGGTGTGAACGTAACGCCCATATCCGCACCGCGCGCGCTCTGCCGCCGGACGCCCGGGGCCGATTGACTGAATCGCCTCACCAAGAGGCGGCCGGGCCACCGACTCCCCCTCGTCCTGTGCGGTGGCCCGCCGCGCCGTCCGCCCTGCCGACCTGCCCGACACTCCGCGGCGGGGCAGGCGGCGCCGGCCGCGTCAGCCATGTCGCCCACTACCGACGGAAGGATGTCGTGCGTACCCCGGTCGCGGTCATTCCCGGCCGGGGGCGTGGGCGTTGCTCCGGTGTGTGCGGATCCGGCAGACGCTGCTCCGGCGCGCGCACATCCGGTGGAAACATCTCCGGCGGCTGCTCGACCGGCCGCGGGGAACCGCCCAAGAGGTGGACACCCGGGAGCTGACTGTCCGGTGGCCGGTCGGCCGGTGGAGCCGGTACGGAAGGGTCCCCCGACGGCCGGTCCCCCGGGCCACCCGGCGCACGGTCCCCCGGCGGCCGGTCGTCCGACGTACGGTCACCCGACGCCCGGTCGTCCGGCGGTGTGCCGTCCGGCGGCCGTAACTCCTGGCCGCCCCCGCGATCCGGCTCCTGATCCCGCACCGGCGCGGGCGCGGGCGCCGGCACGGACGGCGCCACGGACGTGCGGTCGTTGCGTACGACGAGCAGCGCCATGTCGTCGGTGACACGGCCGCCGGTGTGCCGCAGCAGTGCCCGATGCACCTGGCGCACCACTTCGGTGGGCGACAGCGGTACACCGCAGACTCCTTCCGCGGCCTCGGTCAGCGCCGCCTCCAGACCGAAGAACCGTCCTGCCGAGTCCCGCGCGTCCTGCGCGCCGTCGGTGTGCAGGAAGAGCGACTCACCGGGCAGCAGCGGCGCGCACCGTTGCGGCGGAAGGTCGGCGGGCAGCGGGAACGGGCCGAGCGGCGGCAGCGGCTCGGCGCTCGCGAGGGGCGCGGCGCCCCGGCCGAGCCGGTAGGGCCAGGGATGGCCGCAGTTGAGGGCCCGTACCTCCGCGTCGTGCCCGATCTCCAGCAGCAGGACGGTGACGAACTCCTCCGCCGACAGCCCGTCCGGATCCGGATCCTCGTGGGCCCGCGACTCCCGAGCCCAGGATTCCCGGGCCCCGGACCCGCCGCCACCGGCTCCCCGGCCACCGGATCCGCCGCCGCCCGGTCCGCGACCGCCGGATCCGGAGGCGTCGGGTCCACGGCCCTCCGCCCCGGCGGCCCGCTGTCCCGACTGCTCCCTGAGATGGCGCTGGAGCGCCCGGTCGAGTCTTCGCAGCACACCGTCGAGTCCCGGCTCGTCGTGGGCGGCCTCCCGGAAGCTGCCCAGCACCGCCGCCACGGCGCCGATGGCGGGCAGTCCATGGCCGCGTACATCCCCGATGATCACGCGGACGCCGTACGCGGTGTCCACCGCCTCGTACAGATCACCGCCGACATCGGCGCCCCGGGACGCCGAGAGCTGTCGCGCGTAGAACGCCAGCCCGTCGAGGCGTGCGGGCAGCGGCCGGAGCAGCACCGCCTGCGTGGCGCGCGCCACGGCGCGCACCTCGCTCAGCACCTTCAGCCCGCGCCGCCGCACCCGGTTGAGCAGATACGCCACGACCAGCAGAAAGGCCACACAGGTCACGATGCGCGGGATCAGGTGGTCGTGCGTGTTGGGAGGGCAGGTCAGCTCCCAGGTGATCACCAGGGCGAGCACACCGCCCGGAATCGCGCACTCGACGACACCCCAGGGGGCCGGTGCGTCCTCGGACGCGTCCTCATCTGCCCTGGTCCGATTCATCCGTCGGCCCCCTTCGGCCGCCCGGCCGCTAAGCCGATGGGCGTACGTCGACCGTAGTGGCCGGATCGATTGTGTCGATCACGCATGTGCGTTGGCGAACCCGCCCCGGACTTCTCACCCGAATGAGTGAGGGGCGCTTCCGGAGGTCCGGAGGCGCCCCTCAGGGGACGGCCGTCTGTCCAACGACGGCGTATGACCAGGTGTTACGCGTTGGCGATTACGCGCCGCGAAGAATCGCTCCGGTGCGCTCGGCGGCCAGCGCGACGGCCGCCTCGCGGGCCGCGGTGGCCTCCTCGACGGTCAGGGTGCGGTCCGGCGCGCGGAAACGCAGGGCGTACGCGAGCGACTTCCGGCCGGATCCGATCTGTTCGCCGGTGAAGACGTCGAACAGCCGCAGGGACTCCAGAAGCTCCCCCGCGCCCTCGCGCAGCGCGTGCTCCACCTCGGAGGCGGGCACGTCCTGGGCGACGACCAGCGCCACGTCCTGGGTGGCGACCGGGTAGGCCGAGATCCGGGGCGCCTGGAGCGCACCGGTGCCCGCGCGCTCCAGCAGATCGAGATCGATCTCCATGGCGCAGGTGCGCTCCGGGACGCCGAGCGCCTTGACCGCCCTCGGGTGCAGTTCCCCGGCGTGCCCGACGAGCGTCGGCGCGCCGTCCACGGCGGCGAACAGCGCCGCGCAGCGGCCGGGGTGCCACGGCTCGTGCTGATCGGCGTGGACGGTCAGCTCGACGCCGGCCTCCCGGGCGACGGTACGGGCCGCCTCGACGGCGTCCGCCCAGTCGGCCGGACGGCCCGCGCCCCACCAGCCGGCCTGTTCGCGCGCTCCGGCCAGGACGACCGCGGCACGGCGCGGCTGGCCGGGCAGCGCGGCGTCGAGCCCGGCCAGTTCCCCGGCGGTCGGGCGCCGGTCCACGGGCAGCCGCACCGGTACGGTCTCCTCGCCGGTGGGCCGGAAGACCAGGCCCGTCTCGAAGAGCGCCAGATCGTGCGAGCCCCGGCCGTCGTTGCGGCGCAGCGCCGCGAGCAGCCCGGGCAGCAGCGTCGTACGCAGCGCCGGCTCCTCGTCGGAGAGCGGGTTGACGAGCTCGACCGTACGGCGGCGGGCGTCGTCGGCGGGCAGCCCGAGGGCGTCGAGGACCGCGTCACCGATGAACGGGTAGTTCAGCGCCTCGACGTATCCGGCGCCCGCGAGGGCCCGGCCGACCCGGCGGTGCAGCCGCTGGCGCTCGGTGAGCCCGTGCCCGGACGGCGGGGTGGGCAGCGTCGAGGGGAGGTTCTCGTATCCCTCCAGCCGGATGACCTCCTCGGCGAGGTCGTTGGGCTCGCCGAGGTCGGGCCGCCAGGACGGGACGGCGACGACGAGTTCGTCCTGCCCGTGGACGTCGCAGCCGATCTCCTGGAGCCGTCGTACGACGGTCTCCCGCCCGTAGGCGACTCCGGCGACCCGGTCGGGGTGGTCGGCGGGCATCGCGACGGTGTGCGGCGCGGAGGGCGCGACGATCTCGGTGACACCGGCCCCGGCGGAGCCGCCGGCGAGCAGCACCAGCAGATCGACGGTGCGCTGAGCGGCGGCGGACGCGGCCTCCGGGTCGACACCGCGCTCGAAGCGCTTGGACGCCTCCGAGGCGAGCTTGTGACGGCGCGCGGTACGGGCGATGGAGATCGCGTCGAAGTGCGCGGCCTCGATGACCACCTCGGTGGTGCCCTGCGCCTCGCCCGTCTCGGGATGGGCGGTGAGATCGGCGATCTCGGTGTTCGCGCCGCCCATCACCCCCGCGATGCCGATGGGCCCGCGGTCGTCGGTGATGACGAGGTCCTGCGGGTCCAGGATCCGCCGGGTGCCGTCGAGGGTGGTGATCCTCTCCCCGGGCAGGGCGCGTCGGACGCCGATCGCTCCCTCCAGCCGGGACCGGTCGTAGGCGTGCAGCGGCTGGCCCAGCTCCAGCATCACGTAGTTGGTGATGTCGACCGCGAGCGAGATCGGCCGCATACCGGCCTTCTGGAGCCGGCGGCTCAGCCAGAGCGGGCTGCGGGCCTCGGGGTCCAGGCCGGTGACCGTACGGGCGGTGAAGCGGTCGCAGCCGCCCGGGTCGGAGACCGTCACCGGGTGGCCGAAGGAGTTCGGCGCCGGTACGTCGAGCAGCGCCGGGTCGCGCAGCGTCAGGCCGTAGGCGATGGCGGTCTCGCGGGCGACTCCGCGCATCGACAGGCAGTAGCCGCGGTCGGGCGTGACGGCGATGTCGAGGACCTCGTCCACCAGCTCCAGCAGCGCGACGGCGTCGGTGCCGACCTCGTGCTCGTCGGGCAGGACGATGATGCCGCCGGAGCCGTCGTCGCCCATGCCCAGCTCGTCGCCGGAGCAGATCATGCCGTGCGAGGTCTTGCCGTACGTCTTGCGCGCGGCGATCGCGAAGTCGCCCGGCAGGACGGCGCCGGGCAGCACCACGACGACCTTGTCGCCCACGGAGAAGTTCCGCGCGCCGCAGACGATCTCCTGCGGCTCGCCGGTGCCGTTGGCCGTGCCGACGTCGACGGTGCAGAAGCGGATGGGCTTCTTGAAGCCCTCCAGCTCCTCGATGGTGAGGACCTTGCCCACGACGAGGGGGCCCTTGAGACCGGCGCCGAGCTGCTCGACGGTCTCGACCTCCAGGCCCGCGGAGACAAGCTTGGCCTGCACGTCGCGGCCGGTCTCCGTCGCCGGCAGGTCGACGTACTCCCGCAGCCAGGAAAGCGGGACGCGCATCAGATCTCCATCCCGAACGGCCGGGTGAACCGGACGTCACCCTCGACCATGTCTCGCATGTCTTCGACGTTGTGGCGGAACATCAGCATCCGTTCGATGCCGAACCCGAAGGCGAATCCGCTGTACTTCGCGGGGTCGACACCACAGGCGACGAGCACCTTCGGATTGACCATGCCGCAGCCGCCCAGCTCGATCCAGCCCTCGCTGCCACAGGTGCGGCAGGGCCGGTCGGGGTTGCCGACCGAGGCGCCGCGGCACACGTAGCAGACCATGTCCATCTCGGCGGACGGCTCGGTGAAGGGGAAGTAGTTCGGGCGGAGCCGGGTCTTCATGTCCGGGCCGAAGAGCGCCTGGACCATGTGGTCGAGGGTGCCCTTGAGATCGGCCATGGTCAGGCCCTCGTCGACGGCGAGCAGCTCGATCTGGTGGAAGACCGGGGTGTGCGTGGCGTCCAGCTCGTCGGTGCGGTAGACCCGCCCGGGGCAGACGACGTACACGGGAGGCTCCCGGTCGAGCAGGGCGCGGGCCTGGACCGGCGAGGTGTGGGTACGGAGCACCACACCGGACTCGTCGCCCGCGGTGCCTTCCGGCCCCTGGACGAAGAACGTGTCCTGCATCTGGCGCGCGGGGTGGTCGGGGACGAAGTTGAGCGCGTCGAAGTTGAACCACTCCGCCTCGGCCTCGGGTCCCTCCGCGACCTCGTAGCCCATCGCCACGAAGACATCCGCGACCCGCTCCATGAACGTGGTCAGCGGATGGCGGGCGCCGGCCGGGACACGGTCGTACGGCAGTGTGACATCCACCGCCTCCTCGACCAGTACCCGGGCGTCACGCTCCGCCTCCAGCTCGGTCTGCCGGACCGCGAGGGCCCTGCCGACGGCCGCGCGGGCCTGGCCCACGCGCTTGCCCGCCTCGGCCTTGGCCTGCGGCGGCAGCGCGCCGATCTCCCGGTTGGCCAGCGCGAGCGGCGAGGTGCCCGAGGTGTGCGCGGTCTTGGCGTGGGCGAGCGCGTCGAGGTCACCGGCGGCGGCGAAGGCGGCCAGCGCCTCGTCCCGGATGCGCTCGATCTGTTCCGGTTTCAGTGCCTCGACCTCGACTGGGTCGTACGACTTGTTGGGTGCCGACATCTCTTCCCGTACTTCCGGTTGGCTGGCGAAACGACCCTGCTCGATCACTGAGGGCACGAAGGTTGCCAAAGGTCGAGTCTAAGGGCCGTACGAAGGTGAAGAAGCCCGCGGGCCGTCCGTCCGCCGCCCGTCCTCGTCCTGCCCGACGCTTCGCGGCAGATCCTATTTCAGTAGACGGGGGCGCCGACGGGCAGGATGAATCGGAACTGGGCACCGCCGCCGGGTCCGCGACCGACGGTGATCGTCCCGCCGTGCGCCTCGACGATGCCCTTGACGATATACAGCCCCAGGCCCGTGCCGCCGCGCTTGCTCCCGCGCCAGAAGCGGGTGAAGACGCGGCCCATCGACTCCTCGGGGATGCCGGGGCCCTCGTCGCACACGGTGACGGACGTTCCCTTCTCTGTCTTCGCCTCGCGCTGGAGCAGGGCGGCGGCCACCTCGATGGTGACGGTTCCCTCGCCGTGGCGCACCGCGTTTTCCAGGAGATTGCCGAGGATCTGGTCGATCTTGTCCGGGTCGGCCCACAGACCGGGCAGCGGCTGCTCGATCCGGACGAGAAAACGGTCCGGCGACTGCCCGGCGGCGGTGTGCGCCTGGACATGCCGTCCGACGGCCGCGCCGATGTCGACCGGCTGGCGGCGCACCTCCAGCCGGCCGGAGTCGATCCGGGAGATGTCGAGCAGCTCCGCGATCAGCCGGGTGACACGGTTGGCGTCCGCGTCGACCGTCTCCAGCATCAGCCGCTTCTGGTCGTCGGTGAACCGTTCCCACTTGGCGAGCAGGGTCGCCGTGAATCCCTTCACCGAGGTGAGCGGCGAGCGCAGCTCATGGGCGACGGTGGCGATCAGCTCGGCGTGGCTGCGCTCGGTGCGCCGCCGTGCCTCCGTACCGCGCAGGGAGACGACGAGCCTGCGCACGGGCCCGGTCGGGTACGCGCGCACGTAGCGGGCCGAGACCAGCACCTCACGGCCGCCGGGCAGCAGCAGATTGCGCTCGGGCTGGCCGACCCGGGTGGCGAGCCCGCCGTACGGATCGGTCAGCGCCCACCAGCGGCGGCCCTTGAGATCCTCCAGCGGCAGCGCGAGGTCCAGCGGCCGGCCGAGGGCCTCGGAGAGCGGTACGGCGGTGATACGGGCGGCGGCGGCGTTGAAGCAGACGACGCGCCCGCTCTCGTCGGCGACGACCAGACCGTCGGGAAGTTCGTCGGGATCGACCTCCAGCGCGTCACCCCCGCCACCGGAGCCGATCACACACGCGAGCGCCCCGTCGCCACCGGAGTCGGGCACGGGGTCGGACTCGGGCCCGGACTCTCCGCCGGAGACGGAGTCGCCGCCGGACACGGGCACGGAGCCGGGGCCGGACACGGAGTCGGGGCCGGACTCCGGGGCGTCCTCGGGCCCGGTCACCGGGGCGCCGTCGGGGGCCGGCCCGGGGCCGTCAGGGGCGGGCACCGGCATCGCGTCGCCGTCGTGGTCCGGTGCCGGATCGGGGGCGGCACCGGAGGCCGCGCGCGGTAAAGGTCCCTGGACCGCGGCGGGTCCGCTCGCCCCGACAGTCATGCCCGCATCCCACCTCTTCCGCGTAGCTCAGTGGGCCCCGAAGCCGCAACATTACTAGCTCAATGTGACGGAGCGGACCCCCTCAGCACGCACGAAGAACTCGTTGGGCGCGTGCTGACGCATACAGACATACGGCTGCGGCGGTCGCCAGGTTCAGACTCTCCGCCTTTCCGTGGATCGGCACCCGCACCACCGCGTCCGCGAGGGCACGGGTCTCCTCCGGCAGCCCCCATGCCTCATTGCCGAAGATCCAGGCCGTGGGCCCGCCCATGGTGTCCGCGTCCAGCTCGTCGTCGAGGTCCCGGTCGCCCGCGCCGTCGGCGGCGAGGATGCGGACGCCCTCGTCCTGGAGCTCCCGGACCGCCTGTTCCACCGGGATTCCGACGACGACCGGCAGATGGAAGAGCGAGCCGGCCGAGGCGCGGACCGACTTCGGGTTGTAGAGGTCGACGGAGGCGTCGGTGAGGACGACGGCGTCGGCGCCCGCCGCGTCCGCGCAGCGCAGCACCGTACCGGCGTTCCCGGGGTCGCGGACATGGGCGAGTACGGCGACGAGCCGGGGCCGGGCCCGCAGGACGGACTCGAAGGGCGAGTCGAGGAAGCGGCAGACGCCCAGCAGCCCCTGCGGAGTCACGGTCTGGGAGACATCCGCGAGCACCGTGTCGGCCGCGTGGTGGACCCGGGCCCCGGTGGCCCGTGCCGTGTCCACGATGTCGGCGTACCGCTCGGCGGCCTCCACGGTGGTGAACAGCTCGGTCAGCGTGGGCTCGCCGTCCTCTCCCCGGTGGGCGACGGCTTCCCGTACGGCCTGCGGTCCCTCGGCGATGAACCGGCGTTCCTTGCCGCGGAAGGCACGCTTGGCGAGCCTCCTGGCGGCCGTGACGCGCGGGGAGCGCGGGGAGATCAGCTCGGGGGTGCCCATGGGCGGCGGCTCGCTTCTCGTGGGGTGGATCGTGTTCTTACGCGTACGGGTGGGGCTGTGCGGGCGGCTCGCGGACCGCGGCCCGGGAACGCATCGGACCCGCAGGCGCGGTGCCTGCGGGTCCGGCGTGAAGGAGAGACGGCCTGACGGAGATCAGGCAGCGGCCTTCGGGGCGTTGACATCGCTCGGAAGGGCCTTCTGCGCGACCTCGACCAGCGCGGCGAACGCGCCGGCGTCGTTGACGGCCAGCTCGGCGAGGATCTTGCGGTCCACCTCGACGTTGGCGGCCTTCAGACCCTGGATGAAGCGGTTGTACGTGATGCCGTTGGCGCGGGCGGCGGCGTTGATGCGCTGGATCCAGAGCTGCCGGAAGTCGCCCTTGCGCTTCTTGCGGTCGTTGTAGTTGTAGACGAGGGAGTGGGTGACCTGCTCCTTCGCCTTGCGGTACAGGCGCGAACGCTGGCCGCGGTAACCGCTGGCCTGCTCCAGGATTGCCCGGCGCTTCTTGTGGGCGTTGACTGCCCGCTTGACGCGTGCCACGTGTTAACTCCTTGTAGCGGGGCCGTGGTGGGAGTCACACGGCCCGGAAACGAATAGGTCCCGGTCCTGTTGCCGCGCCCCCGGTCACCGGGGGCCGCGACCTCACTTGCCGAGAAGCTTCTTGATCTTCTTGGCGTCGCCCGGGGCCATCTCGGCGTTGCCGGTGAGGCGACGCGTCAGCTTGGACGACTTGTGCTCGAGCAGGTGGCGCTTGCCGGCCCGCTCGCGCAGCACCTTGCCGGAGCCGGTGATCTTGAAGCGCTTGCTGGCACCGCTGTGCGTCTTGTTCTTCGGCATAGCGCCGTTCTCTCCTCGTCAGTGGCGCTCCCAGCCGACTGTGGCCAGCCGGCGCGCGGGAGCGTCAGATCTCTGGTGTGTGGTTCCTGACCGGAGCCGTGGGCCGCCTGGATGGCATCCCTCGGATCAGGCTTCGGACGATGCCTCGGCCGGAGCCTCCGCGGTGGAGTCCGCGGACTCCTCGGACGCGCCGCCCTGGCGCCCCGCCTTGCGGGCGGCCTGCGCCTCACGGGCCTCGGCCATGGCCTCGGTCTTCTTCTTGTGCGGGCCAAGAACCATGATCATGTTCCGGCCGTCCTGCTTCGGGTTCGACTCGATGAAGCCGAGTTCCTCGACGTCGGACGCGAGCCGCTGGAGCAGCCGGAAGCCCAGCTCCGGGCGGGACTGCTCACGACCACGGAACATGATCGTGATCTTGACCTTGTCACCCTGCTTGAGGAACCGGACGACATGACCCTTCTTGGTGTCATAGTCGTGCGGGTCGATCTTGGGCCGGAGCTTCATCTCCTTGATGACCGTGTGCGCCTGGTTCTTGCGCGCCTCACGGGCCTTCATGGCCGACTCGTACTTGAACTTCCCGTAGTCCATGAGCTTGCACACGGGCGGACGGGCGTTCGCCGCGACCTCGACCAGGTCCAGGTCGTACTCCTGCGCAAGCTCCAGGGCCTTGGCAAGCGGCACGATGCCCACCTGCTCGCCACTGGGACCGACAAGTCGCACTTCGGGAACGCGAATCCGGTCGTTGATGCGGGGCTCGGCGCTGATGGATCCTCCTCGGTAGCACCACACGACTGTCTGGCAGACAGCCGCGTAACGTCTGTTTTCCTAGGACCAACCGCGGCGGAACACGAAAAATGCCCCGGACGGCACACAGGCAGGGCTCCTACTGAATACCGGAGCACCGCCGCGCATGTACCACGGGGCGCGTCGGGTGGCTCCATCGTCCGTACGGAACGATGGGCACCACCTGACCGGTGACCCGCCGCCCTCCAGGGGCAGCCAGGTGGGAGATCGGAGCCTCCACTTGTGGGCCGGGCATAAGGATGTCCGGCCGGTCGTAACACAAGGTTAGCAGTTCCCCAGGACTGGTGCTAACCCGGCGACTCCGACGGGCTCCCGGCGCCCGTCGGTCCGCCGTCGGCTCCCGCGGGCGGAACCTGCCTCATGTACGCCTATCGTATGGGGCATGAGTGACGCCACCTCCCCCCAAGAGTCCCCCGGCTTCGACGCCATGACCCGCGACATCGCGGAGGTTCCCGCCGTCGAGGTGATCGTCACGGTCGCGGTGAACCTGATGAGCGCGGCCGCGGTGAAACTCGGTCTGACCGAGGACGGCGAGGAGCACAAGGACCTGGACGAGGCGCGCAAGCTCGTCCACGCGCTGGCCGGGCTGATGGACGCGAGCGCGACCGAGATCAGCTCGTTCCACGCGGCGCCGCTGCGGGACGGGCTGAAGTCGCTCCAGCTCGCGTTCCGTGAGGCGTCGGTCGTCCCGGACGAGCCGGGACAGGGACCGGGCGAGAAGTACACCGGCCCGGTCTACGGCTGATTCCGCGCCCGCACGCCTCCCGCCCGCGTACGGAGTTCGTCCGCGTACGGAACTCCCCCGCGCGGGCGGTTCACCCGCGTACGAACAGGGGCTCACCCGGTGGCGTGGCCTCGGCCGGCAGCAGGGCCAGGTCGAGTCCGCGTACCAGGCGGGCCCTCAGCACCTCGTCCGCCGCGAGGGACCCGGCGATCCCCCGGGCCGTCTCGGCGGGACGCGCGGCCGGGTCCAGCACCAGCGCGAGCGTGCCGTCCGCGCTCCCGGGACCGAGATACGCCCGGAGCACCGCGGGCTCGGCGGCCACCACGGAGCGCACCGCTCCGGTCACGGCGGGATCGTCGAGCGGATCGGCGCTCGTACGGCCCTCGGCGAGGGCGAGCAGCGCGGGTCCGGTGAGCTGGTACGGCACGGGCCCCGCGAGGTCGAGCACGACCGTGTCGGCCCCCTCGTGCGCGGCGGCCCGGAGCGCCTGGTGCAGCGGTACGGCGACGGGCCGGGCCCCGGGGTCCCAGCGGGCCAGCGCCTCCGTGGAGGTGAAGGCGGGCAGAGCGCGGCGGTCGCCCGCCGTCAGGGTCGGCACGGCCATGTCGCTGGTCTTCTCGTGGCGCAGCCCTCGTTCGTCCTCCTCGCTCTCGCCGAGCACGGCGACGACGGGAACCAGCAGCCGGGCGCCCTTGAGCGCGCCGAGGACCCGTGGTTCGGCCGACCGGTCCACGGCCCACGCGGCGAGCGCCGCCGTCAGCGCGGGATCGGCGGTGCCGTCGTCCTCGGAGAAACCGGAGTCGGGAATGTTCTTGAGCGTCACGGGTCGAGCCTAGGCCCTGCCTCCGCCGGCCGATCCGACGGCCTGTGCGGTGCGGGGACCGGACCGGGAGAGGACGTACGGTCGTCCGGTGGATCTCTCCGTCGCGGTGTACGACATGGCCGACGGGCGCGAGGCGGCGTACGGCGAGGACCGTACCTATGCCTGTGCCAGCGTGGTGAAGCTCGCGATCCTGGCGGCGCTGCTGCTGCGGGCGCGGGACGCCGGGCGATGGCTGACGGCCGGGGAGCGGCGGCTCGCGGCGGCCATGATCGAGCGCAGTGACAATGAGGCGGCGACGGTGCTGCGCGGGGAGGCCGGCGGGATGGCGGGGCTGGACGCGGCATACGCGCGGCTCGGTATGGACCGGACCTCGGCCGCGCCCGCGTGGGGGCTGACGCGGACCACCGCGCGCGATCAGCTCACGCTGCTGAAGGCGGTGTTCGGTACCGGTGGTCCGGGGCCCGGCTCGCGGGCGGTCGCGGACGGGCGGACCGATCCGGTGCTGGACGCGCGTTCGCGGCGGTTCATCACGGGGCTGATGGAGCGGGTGGTGCCGGGACAGGACTGGGGTGTGTCCGCCGCCGGCGGCGACTGGGCGCTGAAGAACGGCTGGCTGCCGAGGACGGCGAGCGGTCTGTGGGTGGTCCATTCGGTGGGACGGGCGGACGGCCGGCTGATCGCCGTGCTCTCCGACGGCCATACGTCCCTGGCCGCGGGCGTCGCCCGGGTCGAGACGGCGGCCGTCAGTGCCGTACGCCGTATGCGCCGAGGCGTCTGACACCGCCGCGCCAGAGCACCACCGCGCAGGCCAGCAGTACCGCGCCGATTCCGCCGGCCGTCGGCGCGAGCCAGGCGGCCGGTTCCGGCTCCACGCGCGGTACGGCGGGCCCGCTGCCGAAGTACCGCTTGCCGTATCCGGTGGTCCGGCCCTCCAGGTCGATGCGCGGCAGTTGGGCACCGGCCTCGATGGCGGCGGCCGGATCGACGAAGCCGTATCCGCGGGCGTCGTCACGGCCGCCCTGGGGGGCGTCGCGCGCGGTGTCCGCGAGGAGCTTCTTGATCTGGGCGGGCGTGAGATCGGGGTGCGCGGAGCGTACGAGCGCGACGGCGCCGGAGACGAACGCGGCGGCGGCGCTGGTGCCCCAGCCCTCGTAGTAGCGGCGGTCCGGGTCCGCTATCACCACGTCGACGCCCGGTGCGCTGACGGTGGCGTACCAGCGTCTGGTGGAGAACGCGGCGTGCGTGCCGTAGCGGTCGACGGCCGCCACCGCGATCACTCCGGGATAGGCCGCGGGATAGGAGATGTGGTCGCCCTTCTCACCGCCGTTGCCGGCCGAGGCGACGACGACCGCGCCCTTGGCGAGCGCGTACTGGACTGCGGCGTCCTCGCCCGGTTCCGGATGGGCCGACTCGCTGTCGTCGCCGAGGGAGAGGTTGATGACGTCGGCGCCGTTGTCGGCGGCCCAGCGGATGCCCTCGGCGAGCGCGCCGCCCTTGGAGTTACGGGCCTTGGCGCGGGCGGGATCGGTGCCTTCGAGGATCACGCGCACGGGGAGGATCTTCGCCTCGGGCGCGATCCCGAGGACGCCCTCCGAGCGTTCGTACCCATGGCCGTGCCCCGCGATGATGCCTGCCATGGCGGTGCCGTGCCGGGCGAAGGACCGGTCGCCGTCGGTGGCGCCGAAGCCGATGAGATCCTTGCCGGGCAGCACCTGTCCTTCGAGATCGGGATGGGTGCCGTCGACGCCGGTGTCGAGCACCGCGACGGTGACACCGCTGCCCTGGGACACGCGCCAGGCCTGCTCGGTGTGCAGGGCGTCCAGGGCCCACTGCTGGGCCCGTATGGCGTCGGCGTGCGCGGGCGCGGTGGGGACCAGGAGCAGGAAGGACGCGGCGGCGGCCACGGCGGCGAGACGGTGACCCGCGCGGGGGCGGACGGACCGACGGGGGCGGCCGGGCCGACGCGAGGAGCCCGGCGTACGGGGTGTCGGTGTCGGTGTCATCGGGGCACCACCGCGGACGCGCTCACAGCCGTCCGCAGTCCTCGTTCGATACGGTCCGCGACGCCCTTGGCCTCATGGCCGAGCCCGGCCTGCGCGGGCGCGGACGTGGCGCCCTTGGCCGTGGCCTTGTCGACGGGCTGGGGCGTGGCGACGGTCCGTCCGTCCGCGAAGCCGGAGACGGCGTACACGACGACGGGCGCCTCGGTGAGGACGCTCACCGTCCAGCTCGCGCGCTGCGCGGGACCGAATCCGGCGGCGACGGTGCCCTCGACGGGGAAGGTCAGTGGCATCAGATCGGCGCGCTCGGTGAGCCGCTCGGTGCGGAACCGCGTGTTCAGGGCGTCCATCCCGGCGGGCTCGGCGTCGGTGAAGACGAGTCCGACGGTGGTGACGCTGCTGGAGGTGGCGTCGGCGTACGTGGCGCGCAGCACGCGCGCGCAGCCGACCGGGCGCAGGGTGCCCAGCAGCAGCGGGTCGAGGGTGCCCGCGCAGCCGCTGTCGGGCGCGACACCGATCCGGGTCCACGCGCGGTCCGCTCCGCCGGGCCCGGCACCGTCGCCCTTGAGCTCGGCGGGAAAGAGCGTGTCGACGGGGACGCTGTGCCAGAGGGCGCGCGCGGTGGTGTACGTGTCCCGGGCGGCGGGTTCGGCTGCCGAGTCGCCGGTCAGCCAACTGCCGGTGACGGCGCCTCCGATGAGCCCGAGACCGAGCACCACACAGGTGACGGCCGCCGCCGTGCCGACCGGGCGCCTGGCGGAGACGGGCCGCAACCGGGTGGTGGTCTCCGTCGGGGACTCGGGCGGCGGCACGAGGCCGGTTCCGGCCCCGGTCCCGGTTCCGTCGAGGGGCCTGCTCCATGGCGCGGGCGGTACACGCGGCGGCGGAGGCGGGGCCGGGGCCGGCGATACGACGCGCAGCCGGGTGGTGATCTCGTCCTGAGGAGGTTCGGCGCCGGGGCGGCTCTCACCACGGGGCCGCGGGGCGCCGGCGGCCGGAGCCGGGGCGGCCTGCGGCGGGACCACGGGCGGCGGCGGTATCCGTGGCGGCCCGGACGGCTGCCTCGGTGGCGGCAGCGCGCCGGTGATACGTGAGGCCGTCGGCGCGGCCGGCCCACGCGAGGTGTCCGTCGCGGGGGCGGCCGTGCGCGGGGCGTTCGTGTGGGGGACATTCGTGTGGGGAGCGGCCGTGTACGAAGCGGCCGTGCGCGGGGGCTCCGGAGGCGGTGCGGGCGTGCCGGGCGGAACCGGCTCCCGGGCGGCCGGTCCCGGCTGGGCCGGCGGTGTCGTGGGGCGTGGCGGTACGGGAGCGCGTCGTGCTTCGGTGCTCATCCGCCCCCCTGTGACGCCGTACAGACCCATCCGCCGCGCACCGGAAACCCGCGCGCGCCGGTCCCGCGCATACCGGTCCCGCCGTACGGGACGGGCCCGTTCGCCGCTGCGTGTGCGTCACTCTACGGGCTCGGGCAGGCCCGGCGGGAACGAGCGCCGAGGCCCGGGGTGATCTGCCCAGATCATCCCCCTACCGTGCGGTAATCACGTCTGGCAAGCTCGGCCCATGACTCCGCGCGCCACCGACCGGGCCCGGTACGACCGGGCAACCGCCCATCTCGACGCCCCGCTCGCTCTTGTCGATCTCGACGCGTTCGACACCAACGCCGACGATCTCGTACGCCGCGCCGGGGGCAAGCCGATCCGGGTGGCCAGCAAGTCGGTCCGCTGCCGGGCGCTGCTCGAACGGGTTCTGGCGCGCGAGGGCTTCGCGGGGATCATGTCGTTCACGCTCGCCGAGTCGCTGTGGCTGGCGCGCGCCGGATTCGAGGACGTGCTTCTCGCCTATCCGTCCGCCGACCGTGCCGCCTTCGCGGAACTCGCCGCCGATCCCAAGCTCGCCGCCGCCGTCACCGTGATGATCGACGACCCGGCGCACCTCGATCTGATCGACGCGGCGCGCGGCGGCGGGAAGGAGGAGTTCCGGATCTGTCTGGAACTGGACACGTCCTTGCGGCTGTTCGGCGGCCGGGTGAGGATCGGTGCACGACGTTCCCCGCTGCGCGAGCCGGCCCAACTGGCCGAGCTGGCCAGGAGTGCAGCCCGGCGCCCCGGATTCCGGCTGGTCGGGCTCATGGCCTACGAAGGCCACATCGCCGGGGTCGGGGACGCCCTGGCAGGACAGCCGTTGCGCTCGCGGGCGGTTCGGCTGATGCAGTCCGCGGCACGCAAAGAGCTGACGGAGCGGCGCGCCGCGGTGGTGCGCGCCGTACGGACCGTCGCCCCGGAGCTGGAGTTCGTCAATGGCGGCGGCACGGGCAGTGTGCAGCACACGGCCGCGGAGGATGCCGTGACGGAGATCGCCGCGGGCTCCGGGCTCTATGTTCCACGGCTCTTTGACAACTACACATCGTTCACGGGCCGTCCGGCCGCGCTCTTCGCCCAGCCCGTCGTCCGCAGGCCCGGCGTCGGTGTGGTGACCGTGCTCGGCGGTGGCTATCCGGCGTCCGGGGCGGCGGGCCGGGACCGGCTGCCGGTTCCGTATCTGCCCGAGGGGCTCCGTTACGACGGACAGGAGGGCGCCGGTGAGGTCCAGACACCGCTGCTCGGGTCCGCGGCCGACGATCTGCTGATCGGCGACAAGGTGTGGTTCCGGCACGCCAAGGCCGGCGAGCTGTGCGAGCGGTTCGACACCCTGTGTCTGGTGGAGGGCGACCGCGTGGTGGCGACCGTACCGACCTATCGCGGCGAGGGCCGTACGTTCCTCTGACCCGCGACCGCGCGGCTGCCGCGCCGGAGCCGGTTGCCGGTCCGGTCACTCGGGCAGGTCCGGCAGGAAGACCCGGGCGAGCGCGGACCTCGCCGGGCCTTATGCGCGGATGCCGTCGAGTACGTCCTGGTACGCGGCACCGAAACAGTCGACCATCGTTTTGATCTCGGCGTCGGAACTGATCAGTGGAGGCGCGAAGGCGACGGTGTCACCGATCGCCCGGATGAGCAGACCGTGCTCCGCGGACCTGGCCATCAGGGCCGTGCCCAGTTGGCCTTCCGCCAGGCCGGTGGAGGCCGCGTCGAAGGTGACGGCGGCGAGGAAACCGTGACCGCGGACGTCCCGTACCAACTCCGCGCCCCGGAAGGCGTCAAGATTGTCCGCCAGCACCGGTGCCATGGTCCGCACATACTCCGGAATGTCCCGTTCCAAGAGAATGGCGAGACTCTCACGGGCGACGGCGGCGGCCACGGGGTGTCCCGAGTAGGTGAAGCCATGGCCGAATCCGCCGACCCCGCCGGAGCCGTTGACGAGTACGTCGACCACTCGCTCCCGCAGCATGACCGCGGAGATCGGTATGTACGCGGAGGACAATCCCTTGGCGAGGGTGATCATATCGGGACTGAGATCGAATTCCGTCGTCGCGAACATGGAGCCGGTGCGGCCGAATCCGGTGATGACCTCATCGGCGATGAACAGGATGTCGTGACGGGCCAGGACCTCTTGTATTCGCTGATAATAGCCGTGCGGTGGGAAAATGACTCCTCCGGCGCCGAGTACGGGCTCCCCGATGAACGCGGCGATGGTGTCGGCACCCTCGTCGCTGATGAGATCCTCAAGTCGCGCGACAAGCCGGTCGACGAATTGATCGGACGTCAGACCTCGCGCGTGCGGGGAATGGAGATCGGGGCAGGGTATCTTCGGAAAATTCGGCAATGGCATGCCGAATCCCTCGTGTATGTGGTCCATTCCGGTGGCCGATCCGGCCGCGACGGTGGTGCCGTGGTAGCCGTTCTCATGAGAGATGATCTTCGTCCGCTCCGGGCGGCCCAGGCAGCGGTGGTAGTACCAGGCGATTTTGAACGCGCTGTCGTTCGCCTCGGCCCCCGAGTTGGCGAAGAACGTACGCCCCATGGGTATCGGGGAAATCCGGGCGAGGTCGTCGGCGAGAGCCAGTGAGACATCGGTCGTGCGATGGCCGTAGGACGCGTAGAAGGGCAGCCTGGCCAACTGGTCCGCGGCGGCCTTGACGAGCCGGGGCTCGCTGTAACCGAGATTCGCGCACAGCATGCTGGAGACGCCGTCGAGATAGGAACGCCCCTGGCTGTCCCAGACCTTCACGCCTTCGCCACGCACGATCACATGCGGTTCGGTCTCCAGGCCGGGGGGTGTATGAGGTTCGAGCATCGTTGCCGCGCGTGGGGGCATGAGATCTCCTCAGAACAGGACTGGTACATCCGCGAATTGTCCGCCTCCGCGATGCGTCCGGCGTCCTGCGCCGGTAAAGGAGGGCGCGTTGCTGTGGGGCGTACGAGTGCCGCCGACACAAAAGCCGGCACAGAGGAAGCGGCCGGGAATCCGGCTCCGCGGCCGCACACAGGGCGACCGGGCCGTTATTCTCTGTCGGTTCCCAGAGGTTTACCCTCGGGGCATTTATCCGTTTAGTGTACTCGGTTGAATGGCGTACGTCGGATGGAGAACCGGATCATCAGCCGTACCGTCCGACCAGCGGCATCCCGCGGACCGGCCGGTGGGCCGAGGGACAGCCCTTACGGCATCTCGTGTACGGATCACCAGCGGTCACCTCATGCGGCCGGCGCATGGAGTGGGACGGTGCCGGCGGGCCGTGGCAGGCCGCGGAGCCGTCCGGACCCTCCGTCGGACGCCGGGGACGGCGCCGGTGCCCGGCCGGTCCCGGCTACGCGAAGCGTTCGTGGTCGGCCAGCACCGCGTCGATCACACGGAGATGGATCGGAACCCGTTCGTCCTGAGGATCCGTGCACTCGGCCACCGTCAGCGCGGACTTCCACAGTGCCCAGCCCCTGGCCCTGGCCCACGTACCGTCGTCCTGCCCGACCACCCGGCGGAACGCCTCCCGGCTCTCTCCGTGGAACATGGTCCACGCGAGGGTGAGGTCACAGGCCGGATCGCCGACCCCCGAGGTGCCGAAGTCGATGACGGCCGACAGCCGGCCGCCGTCGACGAGGAGGTTGTTGCCGGCGACATCGCCGTGGAACCACACCGGCTTCCCCCGCCATTCGGCGGCGAGTGCCGCCTGCCAGACCTCGGTGGCACGCCCCTTGTCGATACGGCCGCCCAGCGCGGCGACACACCGGTGCGTCTCGTCGTCGTAGTGGGCGGGGGACGCACCGCGGTGGAAGCTGTGAGCCCCCGCGAGGGGGCCGTCGGTGGCGTCGCAGCTCTGCAGGGCGAGAAGGAACCGCGCCACGTCGGCGGCGAACCGGGGCATGTCGTCGATGCGTTCGGGAGAGGACGTCTCGCCGGGCAGCCAGCGGCGTACCGACCAGGAATACGGATATCCCTCACCCGGGACCCCCTTGGCCAGGACGGTGGGCACAGCCGTCGGCAGGAAGGGGGCCAGCCGGGGCAGCCAGACACACTCCTTGTCGACAGCGGGGGCGTAACCGGCGGCGGTGGGCAGACGGACCGTCATGTCGTCGCCGAGGCGGTAGGTGCGGTTGTCCCAGCCGTCCACCGCCACCGGGACGACCGGCAGACTCCCCCACTGCGGGAACTGCGCGGTGATCAGCCGCTTCACCAGGGCCGCGTCGATTCCGGCGCGCCCGTCGGGACCATTCGAAAGCATCCGCCGATGATCACAGGTGCCGCCTCGTCAGGCAACGGAATTGCGGCCCGGGGCATATCCACCGGGCCCGCGGCACGACGGTGCCCACAAAGGGGGGTCGCCGCCCGAGCGCCGCCGCCAGGCCCTGGGCCGGTCGATCTTCGTGGCCCCGGGCTCACGAAGATCGACCGGACAGTGCCTAGAGCGGGGTGACGTAGGCGCCGGAGATACCGCCGTCGACCAGGAAGTCCGTGGCGTTCACGAACGACGCGTCGTCACTGGCGAGAAAGGCGACCGCCGCCGCGATCTCGTCCGCCTCGGCGAACCGGCCCACCGGGATGTGCACCAGCCGGCGCGCGGCCCGCTCCGGGTCCTTGGCGAACAGCTCCTGGAGCAGCGGGGTGTTGACCGGCCCCGGGCAGAGCGCGTTCACGCGGATGCCCTCCCGGGCGAACTGCACTCCCAGCTCACGGGACATCGCGAGCACTCCGCCCTTGGACGCGGTGTAGGAGATCTGCGAGGTCGCCGCGCCCATCCGTGCCACGAAGGACGCCGTGTTGATGATGGATCCCTTCTTCTGGCGCCGCATGTAGGGGATGGCGGCCTTGCAGCACAGATAGACGGAGGTGAGATTGACGTCCTGGACGCGCTTCCACGCGTCGAGGTCCGTGGTGAGGATCGAGTCGTCCTCGGGCGGTGAGATACCGGCGTTGTTGAAGGCGATGTCGACGCTGCCGTACGTGTCGTACGCGGTCTTGAACAGCGCGTCGACCTCGTCGGCACGGGTCACGTCGACCCGTACGAAGGTCCCGCCGACGGCGTCGGCGGCGGCCTTGCCCGCGGACTCGTCGATGTCTCCGCAGACGAGGTGCGCGCCCTCGGAGGCGAGCCGGCGCGCGGTGGCCAGACCGATGCCGCTGCCGGCTCCGGTGATCACGGCGGTACGGCCGACCAGTCGGCGGCAGACGGTGTCGTTGGTGGGGGCGGTCATGATGGCTCAGGCCTCCGTGCTGATGAAGACGTTCTTGGTTTCGGTGAACGCGGCGAGGGCGTCGGGGCCCAGTTCACGGCCGAGTCCGGACTGCTTGTAGCCGCCGAACGGGGTCCCGTAGCGGACGCTGCTGTGGGAGTTGACGGACAGATTGCCCGCGGCGACGGCGCGCGAGACCCGCAGGGCACGGCCGAGATCGCGGGTCCAGACCGATCCGGCGAGACCGTAGTCGGTGGCGTTGGCCAGCCGGACGGCGTCCGCCTCGTCCTCGAAGGGCAGGACGACGGCGACCGGCCCGAAGACCTCCTCGGTCGCGACCGGGGAGTCCGGATCCACATCGGTCAGGACGGTCGGCGGGAACCAGAAGCCGGGGCCGCCCGGGGCGCTGCCCCGGATGC
>NZ_MAUD01000207.1 GCF_001700515.1 Streptomyces lushanensis | reverse complement strand
CGGCGCGCACCTACGGCTCGGGCAGCGGCGCGGGCGTCGCAGTGCACGGCGCGAGCTGTACGGTCGGCCGCGGGCGCGCGTATCGCGGTCGTGGGCCCTTCGGGCTCCGGCAAGTCGACGCTGTTGCATCTGATGGCCGGTCCAGACCGGCCATCAGATGCAACAGCGTCGACTTGCCGGAGCCCGAAGGGCCCACGACCGCGATACGCGCGCCCGCGGCGACCGTACAGCTCGCGCCGTGCACGGCGACGACCGCGCCGCTGCCCGAGCCGTAGGTGCGCGCCGCGTCCGCGCAGACGACCAGCGGTTCTCCGGTTCCGGCCATCACACCCACCGTCCGTCGCGCATCCGCAGCACGCGGTCGGCCGCGGAGGCCACCGCCCGTGAGTGCGTGACCACCACCATGGCGGTCCCGGTCGCGGCCCGTTCGCGCAGCAGTGTGAGGATCCGCCGCTCGGTCTCCGCGTCCACCTCGCCGGTGGGCTCGTCCGCGAGGACCACGGCCGGATCGTTGGCCAGTGCCACGGCCAGACCGGCGCGGGCCGACTCGCCGCCGGAGAGCTGCCGGGGCAGCGCGCCCGCGCGTCCCGCGATGCCCATCCGCTCCAGCAGGTCCCGCGGCCCGATGTGGTCCGGGGTGCGCGAGAGCCGCCGTACGAGCCGTACGTTGCCCGCCACCGTGAGGTGCTCCAGCAGATTGCCCGACTGGAACAGCACACCGATGTGCCGGGCCCGCAGCCGGCCTCGCAGATGTTCCCGCTGGTGGGAGAGGGGCAGACCGGCGACGCGGACCATGCCGCCATCAGGTTCGTCCAGACCGGCCAGACAGTTCAGCAGGGTCGTCTTGCCGGATCCGGAAGGGCCCATGACCGCGACGATCTCACCCTTCGCCACCTCCAGACCGACTCCCTGGAGCGCGAGGGTCTCCTCCTCACCGGCCCGGAAGAACCGGTACAGGGAGTGCGCGCTGAGCGGAACGGCCGCGGTCATCGTGCCCACCGGAAGGAGTCCGTGACGGTACGCCACGGATCGACGTTGTCCGCGCCGACCGCGCCGGAGAGCGTCAGCACGGCCTGCTCGCCCTTCCGCCAGAACACATAGCGCTCCACGTCCTGCCGGACGCTCTTGCCGGTCACGCCGTCGGCCGCCGAGTCCGCCCGGTACGTGGCCAGTACGGCGCTGCCGCCCTGGCGGCTCACGGTGCTCACCTTGCCCACCGTCACATTCGTCCCCGACCGTTCGACCGCCGGCAGATCATCCGCACGGACCGACTCGACGGTCGGCGCCCGCCCGGCCGGCGACCGCTCGATCCGGACGCTGTTGAACTTGTCGCTGAAGACCGTGGCGGCGCCGGAGGCTCGGCGCGCCCAGCCCTCGGGCACCTTGACGTGATAGCCGCCGTCGGCCGGTGACCAGTCCACGTACACCTGGTTGTCGGGGATGTCACCGGCGGGATTCACCTCCGGCGCGGGGGCCGAGGAGGACGGAGTCGATCCGGATCCGGATCCGGGGTCGTCGGCGGAGCACGCCACTGCTGCGGTCAGGATCACCAGACCGGTCAGGGCGGCGGACAGGGTACGACGCATCGTGACACCTCTGCGCAGGGGACGAGCCGGCCGGACGACCGCCTCGGAACCGACGCTAGAAACCGGTCGGCCAGCGCCCGCACCCCAACACGTGAGCGCGCGATTAACGCCGCGTCGCCCACGGCCCGCCCCCCGGATCCCGCCGCCGACGGACCACACCGCATGCCGACCGGGAGAGCCCCCCGGTACCTAGGCGGACCAGCCCTCCGGCCGGGCACGCGAAGCTGCCACCGCCGGGGCCCGCGCCGTCGCCACCGGGACCCGCGCCTGCACTGCCGGGGCCCGCGCCGTCGCCCTCGCACTCAGGCGGGCGTTGACGCAGCGGTGGTGCACCCGTCGCAGCCCGCGTGCGACCTCTGTCGGACGTGCCCGGGCGGGAGGCCGTTGTCTGATGTGCGAACGGGCGGCGCGCGCCGACGCGAGCCGGGAGCCGTTCCCGGCAGTGAGCCCGTCGGCGCTGCCCGTTGTCAGGCGTCGGTCGAGGGGGTGTACAGGTGTGCTTGCCGTATCCCGGCCTTGCGCAGTTCGTCCGCGATGATCCGCAGGTCGGTACGGGCCATGTGCGGCATGATCCCGTCCTTGCAGTCCATCCACACGGAGGGGACGGTTTCATTGACGTCGACGAAGTTCGGGTTGTAGAGATCGATCAGGCCGTACTCCACCTCTTCCGGAGTGCGTTCACCGCCGTCCTCGAAGACCGTCCACATGCGGTCCGCGGCGGCGGTGAGCGCCGCAACCGCACGGGCGTGGTCGTCCGACTCGACGGCGATCTCCCACTTCTGGTGAGGAACGCCGTCGATCCTCTCGATGCGCAGCGTGTTCGGGTCCACGGTGATGCCGCCGGGCACGCTCTCCGAGACGACGGCACGGCTCATCCACTGAGGGCCTTCCTCGGTGTCCAGGCATTCGTCGGCCACGCGCCAGAGCATGTCCGGGCCGCCCAGACGGACTGCCTCCTCGAAAAGGGCCCGTGAGCCGTCCGGATCGAAGTCCGGACTCAACGCCTCGAAAGCCCGGCACGCGCCTCTGAACGCGACCTCGGCGGGATGGTCGACGCCCGGCGCAACACTCTCGGTATTCTCCATTTTCTCCATGCCCCGTGTCTATCACCGGGGTCTGACACAGGGTCACTGATGATCGCCGAACACCCCGTCGCGCGGCAACAGCGCCCGGTTGTGTGGGCAGTGTGCCGTCTACAGAGCCCCGGGAATGAGGGTCGTTCGGAAGCCCTCGCCGCCGTACAACGACTCGTAGCGGATCTCGAGGTGGAGCCGGTGGCTGATCAGCTCGGTGAATTCGGCGTGGTCTCTGCGGTAGTCGGCGAGCCTCACCAGGTATTCGTCGTATCCGGGGGCCAGGTACTGCGGCTCGCGGAAGGTCACGACGGTCGGCCACAGACCGAGGGTTGTGCGGATCCGGTCCGCGGTGGCCTTGTTCCAGGGGCCGACCTTCTCCCCGTCGACCGTCACGACGGTGCTGGTGACCACGGCAGGCCCCAGTCCGGAGTTGGTGAGTCTGAGCCCTGCCACGGGACCGGGCACCAGGACGCGCTGCAGCACCAGGAGAGGACGCACGGAATTGCGGTTGTGCCGGCGCGCCGCGCGCCCCTGGCGTACCGAGACGACGAGCGAGGCGACGGCGATCGCCACGGCCGATGCCGCGACAACGGTTTCGCTGTCCATGGCAATCGCCTCCGGAGTTCCAGCCGCGCGGAAAGGCCGGCCAGGAGCATATGAAGGTGTGTTGCCCTGAGGGCAGTACACAACCGGCCCTTTCCTGGCCGACAGGCGGGCAGTGTCCGGCGCGCAGTGTCCGGTGGCGCAGGGCGCGGGGCGCGGTGTCCGGCGCGTGGGGCACGGCGCGCTCGCACCGGCTGCCGGACCGCGGCGGTCGGGATCGGGTCGTCGCCGTGGAAGCGACCTCTGACGCGTTGGGGTGTGCAGGGACCAGGCCGCTCCACGGCGTCGGAAGCCCGCGCGGTACGGTGCCGGACCCTCGCCGATCGCCAGGGACGAGAACCGGCCGTGGTGGCCTCACCCGAGCCGAGCCCGAAGCGTTCGCCAGGTCCGGCCGTTGGGCGATCAGTTCAAGAAGCGCCCTGCCGAGCCGCTCCCCCGGGCAGACATGGTGAGTCGGCGGCGCTTCGAAGCGACATCGTTCCGGGGGCGTCGGCGGCGGCTACCGCAGGCGGGAGTTGAGCCCCGGAATGATCACGGCAGCGGCCGCGACGTGGGTGAGGACCAGTGTCACCCGCGTGGCCGCGTCGACATCCGGCCGACGGCCTGTCCGTCCTACGGGCCAACTGGCCAATTGAAGCGCTCAGTTGCGGCGCGACCGGACGTCGGCGCCGTGCCGAACCGCTCGGCCATGGCCGGGGCAACGGCAAGAACCAGGCGGTGCCCGGCCTTACGGCCCAGGTCACGAGACCGCTGTCCGAGGCCGCGGCCGCACGATGCCGACGAATTCTTCGGTGGTGAGGATCGCGTGGGCGTACTGCGGAGCGTTGACCTCGAACGTGGCAGACATCTCTTCCCAGTTGAAGGCGCCGATGGCGTCTCGGACGAGGGTCACGTGATATCCGAGTTCCTGGCCGAAGCGCGCGGTGGTGTCCACGCAGGTGTTCGCCTTCATACCGATCAGCACGATTTTGCGGATGCCGTGCTGCTTGAGCATGAAGTCCAGATCTGTGTTCGCGAAGCCGCTCGAGGCCCAGTGCTGGTTCATGACCAGCTCGCGTTCACGCGGCCGGAAGTCTGGATGCCACTCCGCTCCCCAGCTGTCCTTGGCGAAGGTCTGCGTCTTCATGATGTGTTTCTGCGCCGGAGACGGATGGTCCCACGTGCGGTAGTCGCTCGGGACCGTCTGGTGATGAGGCACGATGAAGACCCGGAAGCCCTGGCCGCGGGCCGCGGCCAG
>NZ_MAUD01000206.1 GCF_001700515.1 Streptomyces lushanensis | reverse complement strand
GCCGCCCGCGGCGAGCGGCGACTTGGCCAGGTCCACGCAGCCCAGCGCGATCACCCCGACGGCCACGATCTGGGGCATCAGCCACCAGCCGGTCCGCAGGGTCTCACCGAACAGCGTCACTCCGTAGGTGATGCTGATCAGCGCGTCGCCGAGGGTGAGCATCGGCTGGGAGGCGGCCAGCCAGCCGGCCTGGAGCGCGTTCTGCAACAGGAACAGCGCGCCCACGCCGGCCACCGCGGTCGCGTAGAGCTGCCAGGAGGAGAAGAGCGCCGCCGCGCCGCCGCCGTTGTCGAGGCGCGCCACGGCGTCCTTCATCAGCGCGGCGGTGAGCGCGTACCCGCAGGCCGCGGCGAGACCGAGCAGCGCGGCACGCGGATTGCCGCGCACCCGCCGCGCCCAGAGGATCAGTACGGCCTCGAAGATCCCGGTGGCGATCAGCGCCGGGATCCAGACGTAGCCCTGTACGGACTCATGGCCTCCGCCGGGTGCCGCGCTGGCCATGCCCAGCGCGAGCCCGCCGGTCACCGCGGCCACGCCGTACCAGACCTCGCGCGGCAGGCGGCGGTGGAAGACATGCGCGGCGATCAGCAGCGTGGCGGGCAGTTCGATCACGAAGATCGGCTGCACCACGGCGATCGGTCCGGTGGCGAGCGCCACCGCCTGGCACACCGCCGCCACGATCACCAGGCCGATGCCCGCCAGCCACACCCTCTGCCGCAGCAGATGCCTGATCAGCGAGAGCCTCATGGACTCGGTGTCGGGCGCCGTGGCGGCGGCCCGGCGCTGGAGCACGGAGGCGGAGCCGTTGCTGATCGCGGTCAGGAGGGCGAACAGAACACTGATCACCGGACCATCATGCGGCTCACCGGCACCGGAACCCCGCCATATCGCCCGGAGCTGCCCTCCCGGGGGCCGAACGGGGTACGCCGGCATCGGTAGACTCGGGGCGCTGACGCTCCGTGAGGCGCAGACCACACCGAGAGGGGCGCGGGGAGCCGTGGCACGCAGACACCGACATCCGCCGCCGCCCTCGCCGCTGCCGCAGCGGGACGGGATCGATCCGGTACGGGTGCGGCTGCCGGCGGATCCCGGTGGCGAGTGGGAGACCGTACGGGATCATCTGGTCGCGCGGTTCGGGCACGCCATCGGTGCGGAGCGCGTCGACGCGATACTGCGCGCGGGCCGGTTCGTCGGGGCGGACGGTCCGGTGGCGGGCGAGGAGCCGTACACGGCGGGACGGTATGTCTGGTTCCACCGGGAGTTCGTCCCGGAGGAGCGTGTGCCGTTCGAGATCGGGATCGTCCACCGCGACGAGCGGATCGTGATCGCGGACAAGCCGCACTTCCTGGCCACCACACCGCGCGGGCGCCATGTCACCGAGACCGCGTCGGCCAGACTGCGCCGGGAGCTAGGACTGCCCGAGCTCCAGCCGGCGCACCGGCTCGACCGGCTGACGGCGGGCCTCGCGCTCTTCGTCGTACGGGCCGGGGACCGGGGCGCGTACCAGACGCTGTTCCGGGACCGGCGCGTGCGCAAGGAGTACGAGGCGGTGGCGCCGTACGACCCGGCGGTGGCGCTGCCCGTCACGGTGCGCAGCCGGATCGAGAAGGAGCGCGGCGTGCTGACCGCGCGGGAGGTGCCGGGCGAGCCCAACAGCGAGACCCGGGTCGAACTGCTGGAGCACCGGGGCGGTTTCGGCCGGTACCGGCTGTCGCCCACCACCGGCCGTACCCATCAGCTCCGGGTCCATATGAACGCGCTGGGGCTGCCGCTGCTGAACGACCCGCTCTATCCCGTGGTACGGGAGGAGGGGCCGGACGACTACGCCCGGCCCCTCCAACTACTGGCGCGCACCCTGGAGTTCACCGATCCGCTGACGGGTGTGCCGTACCGCTTCGAGAGCCGCCTGCGGCTTCCGGGGCCCGCTCAGTGGCCGCGCTGAATCCACTCCTCCAGGTGCGGCGCCTCGGCGCCGATGGTGGTCGAGTCGCCGTGGCCGGTCCGTACGACCGTCTCCGGCGGCAGACCGAGCAGCCGGTCCCGGATCGAGTCGATGATCGTCGGGAAGTGCGAGAAGGACCGTCCGGTGGCGCCGGGGCCGCCCTGGAACAGGGTGTCGCCGGTGAAGACCGTCGACAGCTCCGGGGCGTGGAGGCACACCGCGCCGGGCGCGTGCCCCGGAGTGTGGAGCACGGTCAGGGTGGTGCCGCCGACGGAGAGCGTCCTGCCGTCGGTCAGCTCACCGTCCGGGAGCCGCTCGGGCCAGGTCTGCTTCCACAGCGGCAGGTCGTCGGGGTGCAGCAGTACGGGCGCGCCGGTGGCCGCGGCGAGGGCGGGCGCCGCGTCGATGTGGTCGTTGTGCGCGTGGGTGCAGACGATGGCGCGCAGCGTACGGCCGCCGAGCGCCTCCTCGACGGCGGCGGCGTCGTGCGCGGCGTCGATGACGATCGCCTCGGAGTCGTCACCGACGATCCAGACGTTGTTCTCGACGTCCCAGGTGCCGCCGTCGAGCGAGAAGGCTCCGGAGGTGACGAGGTGGTCGACACGGACGGTCATCGGAACACCACCACCGAGCGCAGGACATCGCCCTCGTGCATCCGGGCGAACGCCTTCTCCACATCACCGAGTCCGATGGTCTCGGTGACAAAGGCGGCGAGGTCGATACGGCCCTGCTGGTGGAGGTCGACGAGCATCGGGAAGTCGCGGGACGGCAGACAGTCGCCGTACCAGGAGGACTTGAGGGAGCCGCCGCGGCCGAACACGTCGAGCAGCGGCAGTTCGAGCCTCATCTCCGGGGTGGGCACCCCGACGAGGACGACGGTTCCGGCCAGGTCGCGGGCGTAGAAGGCCTGTTCGTACGTCTCCGGGCGGCCGACCGCCTCGATGACGACATCCGCGCCGAATCCGCCGGTCAGCTCGCGGATCGCCTCGACGGGATCGGTGGAGCGGGAGTTGACGGTGTGGGTGGCGCCCATCGACCTCGCCGTCTCCAGCTTGCGGTCGTCGATGTCGACGGCGATGATCCGGGCCGCGCCCGCGAGGCGCGCGCCGACGACGGCCGCGTCGCCGACGCCGCCGCAGCCGATGACCGCGACGGAGTCACCGCGGCCGACCTGGCCGGTGTTGATCGCGGCGCCGATACCGGCCATCACCCCGCAGCCGAGGAGGCCCGCCACGGCCGGTGAGACACTCGGATCGACCTTGGTGCACTGGCCCGCGGCGACCAGGGTCTTCTCGGCGAAGGCGCCGATGCCGAGCGCCGGGGAGAGTTCCGTACCGTCCGTCAGCGTCATCTTCCGGCGGGCGTTGTGGGTGTTGAAGCAGTACTGCGGCCGGCCGCGCAGACAGGCCCGGCAGGCACCGCACACCGCACGCCAGTTGAGGATGACGAAGTCACCGGGCGCGACCTCGGTGACGCCCTCGCCGACCGACTCCACCACGCCCGCGGCCTCATGGCCGAGGAGGAAGGGAAAGTCGTCGTTGATACCGCCCTGCTTGTAGTGCAGATCGGTGTGGCACACACCGCACGCCTGTACCGCCACCACGGCCTCGCCGGGGCCGGGGTCGGGTACGACGATCGTCTCGACCCGTACCGGCTCGTTCTTGCCGGGGGCGATGACCCCTTGCACCTGCTGCGCCATGCCAGGACCTGCCTTTCCTCACCTCTCGGACGGACCGTCAGGACCCACTATCCCGCGCCGGGACGGCCGCCGGTGGACATCGGTGCCCGTCAGGGGGCCAGGACGTCCAGTTCCTGGAGGGCGCCGACGGCGATCTGCCTGGTGAGCTCCTCGGCGCGGGCCGCGTCGCCCTCGCGTACGGCCTCGGCGACCCCGACATGCAGTGTGACGGCCGCCGGGTCCGGATCGTCGAACATCACCCGGTGGTGCGTACGGCCGGTGAGGATCTCGGCGACGACATCGCCGAGGCGGGCGAACATCTCGTTGCCCGACGCGTTCAGTACCACCCGGTGGAAGGCGATGTCATGGACGAGGTACTCCTCCAGCCGGCGCCCGCGCGAGGTGGCGACCATCCCGAGCGCCTGCTCGGTGAGGGCGGCGCACTGCTCGGGGGTGGCGTGGCGGGCGGCGAGTGCGGCGGCGACCGGTTCGACCGCGGAGCGCAGCACGGTCAGTGAACGGAGCTGGCGGGGCCGGTCCGTACCGGCGAGACGCCAGCGGATGACCCGCGGATCGTAGACGTTCCACTCCTCGGTGGCACGTACGGTCACGCCCACCCGGCGCCTGGACTCCACGAGGTGCATCGATTCGAGGACGCGGACCACCTCGCGGACGACCGTGCGCGAGACGTCGAAGCGCTGGGCGACCTCGTCGGTGCGGACCACGCTGCCCGCGGGGTACTCGCCCGCCGTGATGGCGAGGCCGAGAGTGTCGAGCACACGGACATGCAGGCCCCGGCCTTCTGTGGTCATGGACCAAGCCTACGGGTCAGGGTCGGCGGTAAAAAGTACGACGTTTACATCACAGCCTCTTGAATACGTCGTACCTAATGCGTTTCAGTGGCGCGACGGACCGATGTCCGCGACCGACCGATGCCGAAGAGGACAGCGAGGCAAGTGATGAGCACCCCCCACGTCGTCGTGGTGATGGGCGTGTCAGGAACCGGCAAGACCACGGTCGGGCCGCTGATCGCCGGTGCGCTGGGCGTCCCGTACGCCGAGGGCGACGACTTCCACCCGCCGGCGAACATCGCCAAGATGTCCGCCGGCGTACCGCTGGACGACGCGGACCGGTGGCCCTGGCTCGACGCGATCGGGAGCTGGGCCCACGAACGGGCCGGGCTCGGCGGTGTGGTGAGCAGCTCGGCGCTCAAGCGCGCCTATCGCGACCGGCTGCGCGCCGCCGCGCCCGGCGCCGTCTTTCTGCATCTCACCGGCGACCGGTCACTCATCGGGCGGCGGCTGGCGGAGCGCAAGGGCCATTTCATGCCTCCCGCCCTCCTGGACTCGCAGTTCGCGGCCCTGGAGAACCTGGAGGCCGATGAGGCGGGCGTCGCCGTCGATGTGTCAGGTACCCCACAGGAAATCACCGAACGGGCCGTCGCCGCGCTGCGCCGGCTCGACGAGAGCTGAAGGAATCCCCCGTGACCAGTCTCAGCGTCGAGACGCTGGCGGCGGATGCCGTCGAGCCGATCACCTCGGCGGGCAACGCCCAGTTGGGCCTGGCGGTACTCGCCGGTATCGCCGTCATCGTCCTGCTCATCACCGTCGCCAGACTCCATGCCTTTCTGGCACTGACCATCGGCACGCTGGCGCTCGGCGCCTTCGCGGGCGCCCCGCTGGACAAGGTCATAGCCAGCTTCACCACGGGCCTCGGCTCGACGGTCGCGGGTGTGGGTGTGCTGATCGCGCTGGGCGCGATCCTCGGCAAACTCCTCGCGGACTCCGGCGGCGCGGACCAGATCGTCGACACGATCCTCGCGAAGGCGGGCGGGCGCGCGATGCCCTGGGCGATGGTCCTCATCGCCTCGGTGATCGGGCTGCCGCTCTTCTTCGAGGTCGGCATCGTACTGCTGATCCCGGTGGTGCTGCTGGTCGCCAAGCGCGGCAACTACTCCCTGATGCGGATCGGTGTCCCGGCGCTGGCCGGGCTCTCCGTGATGCACGGACTGATCCCGCCGCACCCCGGGCCGCTGGTCGCGATCGACGCGATCGGCGCCAATCTGGGGGTCACGCTGGCGCTGGGCGTGGTCGTGGCCGTGCCGACCGTGATCATCGCCGGGCCGCTCTTCTCCCGGTACGCGGCGCGCTGGGTGGACATCCCGGCCCCGGAGAAGATGGTGCCGCAGCGCGCCTCCGAGGAGCTGGAGAGGCGGCCGAGCTTCGCCGCGACCGTCTCGACCGTGCTGCTGCCCGTGGTGCTGATGCTGGGCAAGGCGCTCGTGGACATCGTCGTGGACGATCCGGAGCACACCGTCCAGCGGGTGGCGGACGTGGCCGGTTCGCCGCTGATCGCACTGCTCGCCGCCGTCGTCGTCGGTCTCTTCACGCTGGGCCGCGCGGCCGGGTTCACCAAGGACCGGATCGCCTCGACGGTCGAGAAGTCGCTCGGCCCGATCGCGGGCGTGCTGATGATCGTCGGCGCGGGCGGCGGCTTCAAGCAGACGCTGATCGACTCCGGAGTGGGCCGGATGGTCCTGGACATCTCGGAGGACTGGTCGATCCCGGCCCTGCTGCTGGCCTGGCTGATCGCGGTGGCGATCCGGCTGGCGACCGGTTCGGCGACGGTGGCGACCATCTCGGCGGCCGGTCTGGTGGCGCCGCTCGCGGCCGACATGTCCAGCACGCACACCGCGCTGCTGGTGCTGGCGATCGGTGCGGGCTCGCTCTTCTTCAGCCATGTGAACGACGCGGGATTCTGGCTGGTGAAGGAGTACTTCGGGATGAACGTCGGGCAGACGCTCAAGACCTGGTCGGTGATGGAGACGATCATCTCCGTGGTCGGTCTGGGCTGTGTGCTGCTGCTCTCGCTGGTGTTGTAGCCGCCTGTCCCGGCGGCCGGGGACGGGCGGGCCGGGTCACTCCGGCTTCCACCGGGAGTGCTCCCGCTCCGCCCAGGCCCGGTCCACCGATCCGGTGCGCATACCGCGCCGGGCCCCGGGATCCCCGTACGCCATCGTGAGGTGCCCGATGAGCACGATGCCGATGGACAGGGCCAGCCAGTCGTGGAGGAAGGTGGCGCTCGTACGCCAGACGACCGGTGCGAGACCGGTGAACCACATGAGCAGACCGGTGCCGAGCATCACCAGCACGGCGCCCGCGATCCAGGCCGCGTAGAGCTTCTGCCCCGCGTTGAACTTCCCGGCCGGCCGGGAGGCGGGGCGCGGATCGCGCCGCAGTACGGCCCGCAGCCACTCCTTGTCGTACGGCAGGAAACGGTTGAGCCGCCGCAGATCGGCGCGGAAGGCGCGGGAGCCGAGGCCGAGGAGCACGGGGACCGGCAGCAGCAGTCCCGACCACTCGTGGACGGTGACGACGAGATACCGGCGGCCGACGAGTTCGGCGAGCTGCGGTACGTACAGACAGCCCGCGGTCACGACGCACACCAGCATCAGCGCGCCGGTCGTCCGGTGCACCCAGCGCTCGGCCGGGCTGAAGCGCCGGACCGGCTCAGACGGTCGGGGTGTCGTCACGGCCGTTGGACCTGCCGACCCAGGCGTCGACGTCATAGCCGCGCTCCTCCCAGTAGCCGGGCCTCACCTCGGAGGTGACCGAGATCCCGGAGAGCCATTTCGCCGACTTGTAGAAGTACATCGGCGCCACATAGAGCCTGACCGGCCCGCCGTGCGCGTGTCCGATCCCCTCGTCCCGCATCCTCAGCGCCACCAGCACATCGGCGCGCCGGGCCTGCTCCAGCGTCAGGCTCTCGCTGTACGCGCCGTCGAAGCAGGTGAAACGGACCGCCCCGGCGCCCGGACGTACCCCGGCCGCGTCCAGGAGGTGCGAGAGCCGTACGCCCTCGAACGGTGTGTGCGGCACACGCCAGCCGGTCACGCACTGCACATCGCGGACCGTCCGCGTCTGCGGCAGCGCCCGCAGCGCGTCGAGCGTGTACGTGGTGGGCCGGTCGACCAGTCCGTCGACCGTCAGCCGGTAGGTGTCCGCGTCCTTGCGCGGCACGGAGGCGGTGACGGAGTAGTAGCGGAAGCCGCCGCCGTTGGGCAGCAGGCCGGTCAGACCGGTGGGATCCCTGTCGGCGGCCGAGCCGAGGAAGGCTTCGAGACCGCGCTGGAGAGAGGGCGCCGCGACAAGACCGGCCGCGCCCAGGCCGAGCATGGAGAGCACCAGACGGCGGCCCACCGGCACGCCTTCGGGCTCACCTCCCGATTCACCCTGTTGAGAGTTCACCCATTGAGGAGAACACCCGTGGCCCCCGGAAACCAGGGGCCATGGAGATACGTCATCAATTCGTCAGATCCACCAGGGTGGGTCTTGTGTCGTCCGGAGCAGGTCTCGTGGATCTTGAGGGCTCGCCTGTCCCGGCGGCAGCGGCGGCTCGGCGCGGAGCCCGGCGGCGGTCAGCCGGTCGCCCGGGCCGCCGCGCGGCCCGCGGCGCGGCCGGAGAAGAGGCAGCCGCCGAGGAAGGTGCCCTCCAGCGAGCGGTAGCCGTGGACCCCGCCGCCGCCGAACCCGGCCACCTCGCCGGCCGCGTAGACACCGGGCAGCGGCTCGCCCGCCCCGGTCAGCACACGTGAGGACAGATCCGTCTCCAGACCGCCGAGCGACTTGCGGGTGAGGATGTTCAGCCGTACGGCGATCAGCGGTCCCGCCGCGGGATCGAGGATGCGGTGCGGAGCCGCCGTACGGATCAGCTTGTCGCCGAGGTAGGCACGGGCGCCGCGGACCGCCGTGATCTGGAGGTCCTTGGTGAAGGGATGGGCGATCTCCCGGTCGCGCGCGGTGATTTCGCGGCGCAGCCGGTCCTCGTCGATCAGCGGCTTCCCGGTGAGCGCGTTCATCCCCCGTACGAGCGCGCCCAGTTCCCGCTCCACGACGAAGTCGACGCCGTTGTCCATGAACGCCTTCACCGGCCCCGGTACGTCGGCGCGCGCACGGCCGAGCACGCCCTTGACCGACTTGCCGGTCAGATCCGGGTTCTGCTCGGAGCCCGAGAGAGCGAACTCCTTGCCGATGATGCGCCGGTCGAGGACGAACCAGGTGTGCTCGTGGCCGGAGCGCATGATGTGCTCCAGCGTGCCGAGCGTGTCGAAACCGGGGAAGAGCGGCACGGGCAGCCGCCGCCCGGTCGCGTCCAGCCAGAGCGAGGACGGGCCCGGCAGGATCCGGATGCCGTGCCGGGCCCAGACGGGGTTCCAGTTCTCGATGCCCTCGGTGTAGTGCCACATCCGGTCCCGGTTGATGTGGTGTCCGCCCGCCGCCTCCGTGACACCGAGCATCAGCCCGTCGACATGCGCGGGCACTCCGGAGAGCATCTTCCGCGGCGGAGTGCCGAGCCGCTCCGGCCAGTGGGCGCGGACCAGGTCGTGGTTGCCGCCGATACCGCCCGAGGTGACGATCACGGCCTGCGCCCGCAGCTCGAAGGAGCCGGTGACCGTACGGCCGCTCGCGGTGCCGCGTCCGGCGTCGCTCGGCTCCAGGATCTCGCCCGTGACGGTGTCCACGGCGCCGGCCGTGGAGCCGAGGCCGGTGACACGGTGCCGGAACCGGAGGGTCACCAGCCCGCGGGCGGCGCCCTCGCGCACGCGCCGCTCGAACGGCGCGACCACCGCGGGCCCGGTGCCCCAGGTGATGTGGAAGCGCGGTACGGAGTTGCCGTGCCCGAGCGCGTCGTATCCGCCGCGCTCGGCCCAGCCCACCACCGGGAAGAACCGCACGCCCCGCGCGTGCAGCCAGGCCCGCTTCTCACCCGCCGCGAAGTCGACGTACGCCTCGGCCCAGGCGCGCGGCCACCGGTCCTCCGGACGGTCGAAGCCGGCCGTGCCGAGCCAGTCCTGGAGGGCGAGTTCACGGCTGTCCCTGATCCGGAACCTGCGCTGCTCGGGCGAGTCCACCAGGAACAGTCCGCCGAAGGACCAGTGCGCCTGACCGCCGAGCGACTGCTCGGGCTCCTGGTCGAGAAGGATGACGGACCGGCCCGCGTCGACCAGTTCGGCGGTGGCGACCAGGCCCGCGAGGCCCGCCCCGATCACGATCACATCAGCGTCGTACACCATGGTTTCCGTCCTTCGCGAGCAGATGACGAGCAGATGGCCGGGCAGGTGGTCCGATCCTCCGTACGCGTGAGTAACACGTCAACTGGTTGGATGGGGTCCATGAGCGCTGCTGACGAGATCCTGGACGTCGTCGACGAGAACGATCGTGTGGTCGGCCGGGCGCCACGCGGTGAGATCTACGCGGAGGGCCTGCGCCACCGCTGTGTCTTCGTGCTGGTGCGGGACGCCGAGGACCGGGTGTTCGTCCATCGCAGGACCGCCGGCAAACTCGTCTTCCCCTCCCTCTACGACATGTTCGTGGGCGGGGTGGTGGGCGCGGGCGAGAGCTATGACGAGGCGGCGCTGCGGGAGGCCGAGGAGGAGCTCGGTGTGTCGGGTCTCGACCGTCCCGTACCGCTGTTCCCGTTCCGCTACGACGCGGCGGACGGGTCCGTGCGGGAGAGCGCGTACGTGTACTGGGTGCGCTGCGTGCTGCCGGTCGACCCCCAGGTGGAGGAGATCGCCTGGCACGGCTTCCTGACGGAGGCCGAGCTGGAGCGGCGGCTCGGGGAGTGGGACTGGGTGCCGGACGGCCTCGCGGCGTACGAGCGGTTCAGGGCCTCCCGCGCGCCTCACGCGCCGCGCGCGTAGGGTGCGGCACATGACCGGCTTCGCACGGAGCCTGCGGCTGTGGTTCGCGCCCGGACGCATCGGCGACGAGGGCGAGACACCCGACTACCGGTTCTCGCTGGCCAACGAGCGCACCTTCCTGGCCTGGATCCGTACGGCGCTCGCGCTGGTCGGCGGCGGGTTCGCGGTCGACCAGTTCCTGCCGGACCTGCGCTGGGGCGTGCGGATCGGGCTCTCGGTGGCGCTGCTCGCCGCCGGAGCGCTCTGCGCGCTGCGCGCGGTCAACCACTGGGTGCGCTGCGAGCTGGCCATGCGGCGCGGCGAGGATCTGCCGGTGTCCGGCTTTCCGACGCTGCTGAGTCTGGCGGTGGGGCTGGTGGCCGTGGTGATGCTGATCATCGTGCTGCTGGGCCGGGCCGGCTGATGCCGGCGAGCGCCGCCGGGCCCGCAGACCCGGTGCCCGACCGGGATCCCGGACTCCAGCCGGAGCGCACCCGGCTGGCCTGGCGGCGTACCACACTCGCCTGCACCGTCGTGGCGGTGCTGGCGGCCCGTCAGGCGATCCGGGGCGGTGGTACGGCCGCCGCGTCGGTCGCGGTCGCGGTCGTCGCCCTGGTCTGGCTGGGCTTTCTGGCGGTGGCCCACCGCCGGGTACGGGCCCTGGACACCGTACGGCCCCGGGCGCTCCCGCTGAGCGGAGCCGTCGCCACGGCGGTCTGCACCGTGCTGCTGGCGCTGTGCGCGGTGGCGGTCATGAGATGAGCCTCCCGGGCCGTCCGGCACCGGGGCTCCGGCACCGGGGCTCCGGCACCGGGGCTTCGGCACCGAGGCTTCGGCACCGAGGCTTCGGCACTGGACGGCATACCGACCGGTCGGCATCATGGGCGCGAGGACCGTACAGCCGGTACGGTCCTCCCCCGACCGCCCACGGAGGTACCGCACCATGAGCCCAGCCCCCCTGCCAGGACTCGATCCCGAGAATCTGCGCGGCCGGCTCGATCTCGTCCGGCCCGGACTGGTGGGCGGGCCGCTGGAGGCACGGCTGATCGAGGGCGGCCGGTCGAATCTGACGTACACCGTCACCGACGGCACCGGGCGCTGGGTGGTCCGCAGACCTCCGCTGGGCCATGTCCTGGCCACCGCCCATGACATGGCACGCGAGTTCCGGGTGATCAAGGCGCTCCATCCGACGGCCGTGCCGGTGCCGGAACCGCTGCTGCTCTGCGAGGACGAGTCCGTCCTCGGCGCGCCCTTCTACGTCATGGAGCATCTGGAGGGCACGGCGTACCGCACGGCCGAACAGCTCGCGCCGCTCGGCGCCGGGCGCACCCGCGCCGCCGTCCTCGCGCTGGTCGACACACTGGTCGAGCTGCACGCCGTCGATCCCGGGGCGGTCGGTCTCGGTGACTTCGGCCGGCCCGACGGCTTCCTGGACCGTCAGCTCCGCCGCTGGGGCAAACAGCTCGCCGCCTCCCGGGACCGCGAGCTGGCCGGTGTCGACGAACTGCACGCCGCCCTCGGCCGCGCGCTGCCCGGCTCGCCCTCCCCCACGGTGGTGCACGGCGACTACCGGCTCGACAACGTCCTGATGGACGAGGACGACCGGATCACGGGCGTGCTCGACTGGGAGATGTCCACGCTCGGCGATCCGCTCACCGATCTGGGCCTGCTGGTGATGTACAGCACGGGTCTGGGACTGCCGCACTCGCCGGTCAGCACGACGGCGGAGGCGGCGGGCCATCCCGCGCCCGGTGAGCTGGTCGAGCGGTACGCGGCGCGCTCGGGCCGCGACACCTCCGCCATCGCCTGGTACACGGCGTTCGCCTGGTTCAAGCTCGCCGTGATCCTGGAGGGCATCCACTACCGCTACACCCTCGGCCGGACCGTGGGGCCCGGCTTCGACCGGATCGGCGATCTCGTCCCCGTCTTCATCGAGCACGGTCTCACCACCCTCCAGGAAGGCTGAGTCACCCATGGACTTCGCGTTCGACGCCCGTACCGAAGAGCTGCGCGCCAGGCTGCTCGCCTTCATGGACGCGTATGTCCTCCCGGCCGAGGAGGTGGCACACGAGCAGCGCTCGCGGCTGGCCGATCCCTGGGGCACACCGCCGGTGGTGGAGGAGCTGAAGGCCGAGGCACGCCGGCAGGGGCTGTGGAACCTGTTCCTGCCCGGCAAGGAGTACGGCGCGGGACTGACCAATCTCCAGTACGCGCCGCTCGCCGAGATCACCGGCCGCTCACCGCAGTTGGCGCCCACGGCGCTGAACTGCGCGGCGCCCGACACCGGCAACATGGAGGTGCTCGCCCAGTTCGGCAGCGAGGAGCAGCGTGAGCGCTGGCTGGAGCCGCTGCTCGCGGGCGAGATCCGCTCGGCGTTCGCGATGACCGAGCCCGAGGTCGCCTCGTCGGACGCGACGAACATCCGGACCAGGATCGAGCGTGACGGCGACGACTATGTCATCAGCGGACGCAAGTGGTACATCTCCGGTGCGATGAATCCGGCATGCGCGGTCTTCATCGTGATGGGCAAGACCGATCCGGACGGCGAGGACATCCGCCGTCAGCAGTCGATGGTGCTGGTGCCGCGCGGCACTCCCGGGCTCGAAGTGCGCCGCGCGATGCGGGTGTACGGCTACGAGGACCACGGCCACGGCGGCCATGCCGAGATCGTCCTCGACCGGGTACGGGTGCCCGTGACGAATCTCGTGGGCGAGGAGGGCGGCGGTTTCGCGATCGCGCAGGCCCGGCTCGGGCCCGGCCGTATCCACCACTGCATGCGGCTGATCGGCATGGCCGAGCGCGCGATCGAGCTGATGTGCCTGCGTGCCGTGTCCCGTACGGCGTTCGGCGGGCCGCTCGCCCGGCAGGGCGTCGTGCGGAACTGGATCGCGGACGCCCGGGTGACGGTCGAGCAGCTCCGGCTGCTGGTGCTGAAGACGGCCTGGCTGATGGACACGGTCGGCAACCGGGGCGCGCACACGGAGATCCAGGCCATCAAGATCGCCACTCCGCGCGCGGTGGTGGACATCATCGACTCGGCCGTCCAGTTGTACGGCGCGGGCGGGGTCGGCCAGGATTTCCCGCTGGCCGAACTGTGGGCGGCGGCGCGGACCTTGCGGCTGGCGGACGGTCCCGACGAGGTGCATCAGCGGTCGCTGGCGCGGCGGGAGCTGAAGAAGTACCTCTGACGCCCGGCGGCCGGGGGCGCGGGGCATGGGAAGCACAGGGGCATGGGGGCGTGGCAGGCACGGGGAAATGG
>NZ_MAUD01000205.1 GCF_001700515.1 Streptomyces lushanensis | reverse complement strand
CCTCCCGGCCCCGGTGGGTGTTGGAGGACACCCACCGAGGCCGGGAGGATCACCTTATCGTCCGCGCTCGTCCTACTCCGTGGCGATCGCGTTCAGTACGTTCATCCGGCCCGCGCGGAACGCCGGGACCAGGGCGGCGAAGAGGCCCACGAAGGCCGAGGCGACGAAGACCGTGAGGATCGTCGGCCAGGGGATCTCCAGGACGCCCAGGCCCTCCAGGGCCAGCAGCTTCTGGGCCGCCGTGCCCCAGCCCATGCCCAGGCCCAGGCCGAGCAGGGCGCCGAAGAGGGCGATGACCACCGACTCCAGGCGGATCATGCGGCGGAGCTGGCGGCGGGAGAGACCTATCGCGCGCAGCAGACCGATCTCGCGGGTGCGCTCCACCACCGACAGGGCGAGGGTGTTCACCACACCCAGCACCGCGACGATGATCGCCAGGGCCAGCAGACCGTACACGATGTTGAGGAGCTGGCCGATCTGGTCCTTCAGGTCCTGCTTGAAGTCGGTCTGGTTCTGCACCGTGTACTGCGGATAGGCGGTGAGCGAGTCCTTGAGGGCCGCGTACGCCTCCTTGTCCTTGCCGTCCACGGCCGCCGCGAACATGATCATGTTCTTGGGCATCTTGTCCGCCGGGACATACTTCTCGGCGGTCGTGATGTTGGTGTACATCGCGCCCTTGTCGATACTCGTGTCGTCCGAGGTGATCGCCGCGACCTTCAGCTTTCCGGTCCGACCGCCGGGGAAGACGACCGACATCTCGTCGCCGACCTTCACCCCGTGCTCCTTGGCGTACACGTCGCCGACCGACATCGCGTCCGTGCCGTACGCCTCGGACAGCTCACCCGCGGTGGTCTCGCGGCGCAGGTCCTGGGCGTACGTCGGGTCCGCGGCGACGATGCCCTCCGTGGCCGTCCTCCCGTCCGGAGAGGTCAGCTTGACGTCGACCCACTTGTACTCGGTGACATGCTCGATGTCCGGCGCCTTCTCCAGCGCCGCCTGGGCCTGCGGCATGATCGGCTGCCCGTTGCCCGACTGGATGATGAAGTCCGCGCCGACGGACTTGTCCAGCTCGTCCGTCGCCGAGGCGACCATCGAGGAACCGACCACCGAGAGACAGGCCACCAGCGCGAGCCCGATCATCAGGGCGGCGCCCGTCGCTCCCGTACGCCGCGGATTGCGCAGCGCGTTGCGCTCGGCCATCCGTCCGACCGGGCCGAACATCCGCAGGACGAACGCGCTCAGCACCCGGATCAGTCCGCCCGCGAGCAGCGGGCCGATGACGACGAACCCGATCAGCGTGAAGACCACGCCCGCGCCGAGGAAGAGCGAGCCCTCGCCCGCCTTCTCGGCCCGCGTCGCGACGAGCAGCGCGGCGGCGCCGGCGCCCGTGAGCACCAGTCCGATGATCGCCCTGATCAGACCGGCCCGGCCGTCTGCGGGCATACCCGCGTCTCGCAGCGCGGCCATCGGTGAGATCTTCCCGGCCCGCCGCGCCGGCATGTACGCCGAGACGACGGTGACCACGATGCCGAGCACCAGCCCGACCACCGGAGTCGTCCACTTCACCGTCAGATCCTGGGTGGACAGCTCCATCCCGACGGAGGACATCAGCTGCATCAGCCCGACCGCGAGCCCCACTCCGGCGGCGACTCCGGCGATCGAGCCGAAGATCCCGAGCAGCACGGCCTCCAGCAGCACCGAGCGGTTGACCTGCCGACGGCTGGAGCCCAGCGCCCGCATCAGACCGATTTCCCGGGTCCGCTGGGCGACCAGCATGGAGAAGGTGTTGACGATCAGGAAGATCCCGACGAGGAAGGCGATCCCGGCGAAGCCGAGCATGGCGTACTTCATCACATCGAGGAACGAGCCGACGTCCGCGCGGTTGGAGTCCGCGGCCTCCTGCTGCGTCTGGAGCTTGTACGGTCCGCCGGCGAGCACCGCGGCCACGTCCCGCTTGAGGACGTCGTCGCTGACGCCCGGCTCTGCGGTGACATTGACCTGGGTGAACAGGCCGGTGGCGCCGAGCAGTTCGCGCTGGGAGGTCGCGGTGTCGAAGTAGACGACGGCCGCGCCCGGGTTGGTGACGGTGAAGGTCGCGATCCCGGAGATCTTCGCCGTGAGGTCGCCCGTGACCGCGATGGTGCGCAGCTCGTCACCGATCGCGAGATGGTGCTTCTCGGCGGTGTCGGCGTCGACCATCACCTCGGTCGGGCCGCGCGGGGCATGACCCGAGGTGATCTCCATCGAACGGAGGTCGTTACGGGTCCAGTTGCCGGCGATCGTCGGGGCGCCGCTGGTCGCGCCGACGTTCTTGTTGTCGGCGTCGACGACGGTCACACTCATGCTGCTGACGGCGCCCTCGGCGGACTTGACGCCGTCCGCCTTCCGTACCGTCTCCACGAGAGAGGCGGGCAGCGTCTCGGGCTTGCCGGTCTGCGATATCTCGTCGCCGCCCTTGGCGGCCTTGGGGCTGACCGTGACGTCCGAGGCGGTCGCGGCGAACAGCTTGTCGAACGTCGTGTTCATCGTGTCCGTGAACACGAGCGTGCCCGAGACGAAGGCGACCGACAGCAGGACCGCGACGGCGGAGAGCGCCATCCGCCCCTTGTGCGCGAAGAAGTTGCGCATCGAGGTCTTGAACACGGTCACGACGTACGCCCCCGGGCGTCGAAGTCCTTCATACGGTCGAGGACGGCCTCGGCCGTCGGCCGGAACATCTCGTCCACGATCCTGCCGTCCGCCAGATACAGCACCCGGTCCGCGTACGACGCGGCCACCGGGTCATGGGTGACCATCACGATCGTCTGGCCCAGCTCGTCCACGGATCTGCGCAGGAAGCCCAGCACCTCGGCGCCCGCCCGCGAGTCCAGATTGCCGGTCGGCTCGTCACCGAAGATGATCTCGGGACGCGCGGCGAGCGCCCTGGCCACCGCGACCCGCTGCTGCTGACCGCCCGAGAGCTGGGTCGGCCGGTGCTTGAGACGGTCGGCGAGGCCCACCGTCTCCACCACCCGCCGCAGCCAGGGGCCGTCCGGCTTACGGCCGGCGATGTCCATGGGCAGCGTGATGTTCTCCAGGGCGTTGAGCGTCGGCAGCAGGTTGAACGCCTGGAAGATGAAGCCGATCCGGTCCCGGCGGAGCTGGGTGAGGTGCTTGTCCTTGAGCTTGGTGATCTCGGTCTCGTCGAGGTGGATCTCGCCCGAGGTCACGGTGTCGAGACCGGCGAGGCAGTGCATCAGCGTCGACTTGCCGGAGCCGGACGGGCCCATGATCGCGGTGAACTGGCCGCGGGCGATGTCCACATCGACATGGTCCAGCGCGACGACCCTGGTCTCGCCCGAGCCGTACGCCTTGACGACCTGCCGCGCTCGCGCCGCGACGGCCGTACGCCCTCCCGTGCCCCCGTGCTTGGGGATCGTTACAGCCGTTGTCACGGTATGTCTCCTCAGTCAGTTGATGGATGGTCAAACAGTCATGCGTCGATGCGATGGAACGGTGCGGCGATGTGGCGACGCGCCCGTGCGTGGCGTGGTGTACCGGTGTGGTCGGCACCGATGGCCCCCGTGAACCCGTGCCCCAAGTCTGTCGACTTCGAAGGCCCGGTGCGCTGGTGCTCAGCGCAGTCTTCGCCTGGGGTTTTCCCCACCCCCGTGCTGCGGAGAGCCCCCCTCGTGCGCTCTCCGTGGCGTAAGACCAAGGTAAGGAACACCGGCCGCGCTTCTCCTCCTCCACCGGGACGAACCGTCCCTGGCCGGAGGTAAGGAGAACCCCCTAGGGGTCTCGGCCCTGGGACGGAGACCCTGGGTGGAGACCGGTGGAGAGGGGGAGGGAGGCCGGTGGCGACCGGTGAAGGCCGGTGGCGACGGGGGGCGTGAAGCGGATCGCGCCCTCCCGCCGCGAGAGGTACGGGTGAGAAGGTGTCTCCCGACGAGATACATGCATAGGGAAGGGATCCCGTGAGCGGCGCCGGCGACAGTACCGAGGACACCGGACGTACCGAAGCGATACCCGAAGCCCCGCCGGCGGGTACCGGTCCGCCGCCGGGGCCGAACCCGACCCGCCCGTCCGGGCCGCCGTCGAGACCGTCCACCACGGCATCCGGAGCACCCGCCGGACCCGGGCCCGGAGCGCCGCCCGGACCCTCCGCCGGGCCTACGCCCGGACCGTACGCAGGGCCCGCGCCCGGACCCTCCGCCGGGCCTACGCCCGGACCGTACGCCGCGCCCGCGCCCGCGCCCGCGCCCGGAGCCTCCGCCGGATCCGCGCCCGGACCGCCCGCCGGACTCATCTCCGGACCACCACCCGCCGGACCCGCGCCCGGAGCGTCCCGTGGGCCGCAGGAGCGCGGCAGGGGCCCGGTGGTCGCCGCCCTGATGCTGGGCATGGCGCTCGCCGCACTCGACGGCACCATCGTCTCCACGGCCGTCCCGCAGATCGTGGGCGACCTCGGCGGATTCGCCGTCTTCTCCTGGCTGTTCTCCGGCTATCTGCTCGCCGTGACGGTCACCCTGCCGGTGTACGGCAAGCTCTCCGACACCTTCGGCCGCAAACCCGTGCTGATCGCGGGCATCGTCGTCTTCCTGATCGGCTCACTGCTCTGTGCCACCGCGTGGAGCATGGCCTCCCTGATCGCCTTCCGTGTCGTCCAGGGCCTCGGCGGCGGCGCGCTCCAGGGCACGGTGCAGACCATCGCCGCCGATCTCTACCCGCTCAAGGAACGGCCCAGGATCCAGGCGAAGCTGTCGACGGTCTGGGCCACCTCCTCGGTCGCGGGACCGGCCCTGGGCGGACTGCTCGCGGGATACGCGGACTGGCGCTGGATCTTCCTCGTCAATCTGCCGGTGGGCGTGGTGGCGCTCTGGCTGATCGTCACATATCTGCGCGAACCGGGCCGTACGACTGCGAGCCGTACGACACCGCGCCCCGCGACACCGCCCGGCGCCACCGCGCGGGGCACGGGACCGAGCCGTACGGCGCCTGGCCGTGGGCATGCGGCCCCCGGCCGTACGGCACGGGCGTCCTCCGGGGCGCGCGGCGGCGCCGCGCTGCGGCACCGGGTCGACTGGGCGGGCGCGCTCGCCGTCTTCGCCACCGGCGCGCTCCTGCTCACCGCGCTCGTCCAGGGCGGTGTCGCCTGGCCCTGGCTGTCCCCGCCCTCCTTCGCCTTCCTCGGCGGCAGCGCGGTCCTCGCCGCGGTGACGGTCGTCATCGAACGGCGAGCCGCCGAACCGATCATCCCGGGCTGGGTCTGGCGCCGCCGCACCATCGCGGCCGTCAATCTGGCGCTCGGCGCACTCGGACTGCTGATGGTCGCGCCGACCGTCTTCCTCCCGACGTACGCGCAGTCCGTGCTCGGCCTCGGGCCGATCGCCGCCGGCTTCGTGCTCTCCGCGATGACACTGAGCTGGCCGGTCAGCGCCGCCCTGTCCAACCGTGTCTACAACCGCGTCGGCTTCCGCCAGACCGCCGTCCTCGGGATCTCCCTCGCGATGCTGATCCTGCTCGCCTTCCCCCTCCTCCCGTTCCCCGGGCAGGCCTGGCAGCCGGCACTGATCATGCTGCTCCTCGGCGGTGCGCTCGGGCTGTTCCAGCTTCCGCTGATCATCGGGGTGCAGGCGACGGTCGGCTGGTCGGAGCGCGGAACGGCGACCGCGTCGATCCTCTTCTGCCGCCAGGTCGGACAGAGCGTGGGCGCCGCGGTGTTCGGCGCAGTCGCCAACGGCGTGCTCGCCTCCCGGCTCGCCGATCCGCCCTCGCCCGGACTCCCCCGCGATCTGGACTCGGTCTCGACCGCCCTGGAGAACCCGGCCGCGCTCACCGCCGAAGCCGCGGACCATCTGCGCCGGGCGGTGGACGCGGCGGTGGACCACGTCTATCTGGGCGCGGCGGTCGCGGCGGCGCTGGCCCTGCTCGTCCTGCTCGCACTGGCCCCCAGACGCTTCCCGGTCATCACCGAGAAGGACGCCGACTAGGTCCTGTCCCGAGGGATCAGCGCGGTGATCAGTGCGGGGGCCAAAACGGTGATCAACGCGGGGATCAACGCGACTCACCGAGTCGTCCGCACCCGGGACATGGACAGGCCCCATGAGGAGGCCCGGAGGTATGTGGCCCGTCCCCATTGTGTTCCGGTCACCCGCGGCCGAAGATCCTCGGCACCGCACACCTGGGCCCCCACAGTGAGGACACCCGATGACCACGGCACCCCCACAGGAGCCGCAACCGGAGCCGGATGTGAGGACCGGCC
>NZ_MAUD01000204.1 GCF_001700515.1 Streptomyces lushanensis | reverse complement strand
GGTCTGTTCCGGCGTCACCTTGGCATGCAGCCCGGCATTGCTGAGCAGCTCGGACAGAATCAGGACGGCCGAGTCCTCCAGAACGGACAGCCCCCACTCCGCCAGTGCCTTGCGCAACTCCAGCCGCGCCAGCGCCACACATCTCGGATGGCTGCTCCACCGCAGGACAACACTGCTGCCGGTTGGTTTCGGTGTGGGTTTCCCGTACATGTCACACGGCCTCCATCTGCGCTTCTCGCTCCGGGCCAACTGGTGCGCGTCGCTGCGGGACTTGAGGGGAATGCGTGCTTCCAGGGCACGATTCGACTCCCCTCCGTAGCGAAACGACTACCGGGAGCACTCAGAGTGGCGTAGGGTGAAGAAGCGTTCAACGTGCCAGAGATGACAGGAAAGTTGGTGGCAGGTTGGTAAACCGTAAGGAACTCAACCCCGAGAGCAGCCCTCAAGCCGCTTACGGAGCACAGCTGCGCAGCTTCAGGGAGAGAAAGGGCTGGAAGCAGGAGGACCTGGCCGCCCACATGGAATACTCCAGCACGCATATTTCGGCCGTCGAAACTGGTCGGAAGATAGCAACCTTGCGATTCGCGCGCAGTGCTGACCGGGCGTTGGGTACCACTGACCTGTTCGAGCGCAAGTGCCGTGAGATCAAGCACGGTGTCTTGCTGGAAGGCTTCTCGGAGTTCGTGGGGTACGAGGGCCGGGCGGTCGAGATCCGGCTGTACGAGATCGGGATCGTCCCTGGTCTGCTCCAGACCCCGGAGTACGCGCGGGTGCTGGCCGACAGCGCCGTACACCGAGGAGCCATCACGCCCGAGCAGGCCGACGAACGCGTCTCGTTCCTGGCGGAGCGGCAACAGGCGTTGGAACGGTCCCGCCCTCCGATGATGTTCGTCGTCATGGACGAGAGCTGTATCCGGCGGCCCATCGGAGGCCGTGCGGTCATGGAGCCCCAGCTTGAGCGGCTGGCCAAGTTCGCCGCCAGCGCGAACACGGTGCTACAGGTGGCGCCGTTCGAGATGGGCGAACGCCGTTCGTTCGATCTGCCCGTCACGGTGCTGACCCTGTCCGACCGATCCGTGGCCGCCTACGCCGAGTCTCAAACTCAGGGGCATCTGGACCGTGAGACGACTTCCGTAGTGCCCATGCTGACGGCCTACCATCAGCTACAGGCCGAGGCACTCTCCCAGGCGGCTTCCGTGGCCATGATCGAGCAGGTACGAAAGGGCATCCCGTGACGACCGAGTCCCCCCGCTGGTTCACATCCTCCTACAGCAACAACGGCGGCCAGTGCGTCGAGGTCGCCGCCAACCTCGCCACCTCACACGGCGTGATCCCCATCCGCGACTCCAAGAACCCGAACGGCCCCGTCCTGGACATCCCCACCGGCGCGTTCACCTCGTTCGTGGCAAGCGTCAAGACGAACGACCTCACCCGCACCCCCGGCGCGTGAAAGGGCACCCGTGACGACCGAGTCCCCCCGCTGGTTCACATCCTCCTACAGCGACAACGGCGGCAACTGCGTCGAGGTCGCCGCCAACCTCGCCACCTCGCACGGCGTGGTCCCCGTCCGCGACTCCAAGAACCCCAGCGGCCCCGTCCTGGACATCCCCGCCCGCGCGTTCACCTCGTTCGTGGCAAGCGTCAAAACGAACGACCTCACCCGCACCCCCGGCACGTGACCCACGCACCCCAACGCTGAGCCCCGCCCTCCCGGCGGGGCTCTCCGCCCCGCCCGGAATCAGGACAACGCGTCAATGGCCTTGACGACCAAAGCCCGCGCCTCGGCGCCGTACACGGCAAGCTCCGTAAGTCTGGCGAACGCGCGAAGATAGATGTCCAGCTCGCCGGGCGCTGTAACGGTCACCTTCGCGGCAACGAGTTCCACATGAACCCGTGCGTCATCGAACACGGTGAACTGCTCAAGAGGCCACATGACCTGTTCCCGCGGCACGCCGGCGGGGATGATTCCCAGCGCCATGGACGGCAGTGCCATGGACGCCAGGAGGGTACCCAACTGCCCGGCCATCACCTCCACATCACCGATGCGGTGGTGGAGGACATGCTCCTCGATGAGCGTCGCGAAGCGGTGGTCTCCTTCGTAGACGACGCGCGAGCGTCGTACGCGGGCGTCGACCGCTTCGCTCACGTCGTCGGGAGTGCCACGGAAACCGGCGATGCTGCCCATGAGAGCTGTCGCGTAGCCAGGTGTCTGGAGGAATCCGGGTATGACGTTGGAGGCGTACACGCGGAAGAGCCGCGTGCGTTCGTACAGGGGTGTGGACGCCTCCTGCAGCTGCTTCATGCCTGTGCGCTGGAGTCTCTTCCACTGGACATACATGGAGTCGGCTTGCCGGTTGGCGGCAACCAGGTCCGCAGCCTGGCCGTCCGCTCCGCACGCCGTGCACCAGGCGCGGATGTCCACGTCGGACGGTGGAGTACGGGCGTTCTCGATCCGGGACGACTTGGCGACGGACCAGCCGCAACGCGCCGCCAGCTCCTTGCCTGTGATCCCCGCGTCCAGACGCAGCTCCCGCAGCCGTTCTGCGAGAGCCGCCCGTGCCTGATGCACGCTGGACGATGGTGAGAGGGGCATGGGAGGGGGGCTACCTGATCTCGTACTCGTCGTGAGGGATGGCGCGTTCCCAGACCTTCTCGAACGCGGCGGAGCACGACTTGACCACCCGGGGGTCGTCGCGCAGTTCCTTGTCCAGCCAGTCTCCATTGCCGGAGAAGTGATGGACCCGTATCAACTGATCATCGAAGATCCAGAAGTCGTTCGCGGGCAGCAGGAGGTCCGTGGCGATCCGGCGAGGCAGCCACCGCACCTGCTCGCCGGCGGCCACGTTGGAGTTGGTGACGTAGTGCTCCCAGCGGATGTACTCGGTCACGGGCTCGGAGACCACACGGGCGCGACGCACGGACACCCCCCGGGCCACGGCGTCGCCGATCTGCTGGTGAAAGGGACGCCACCAGGCTGCGCGGTCGGCCCAGTCGACGCGGTGGCCTCGCTGCCATGCCTCGAAGCGGGGGTTGGTGAAGTAGTTGTCCCGCGTCTCCAGATGGACGGCGGACTGCTTGGCGTCGGCAATCAGGTCATTGAATTCCGTCGAGTTCATCGCACGCCTTCCTGATGATCGGCACCATGCGCTGGGGAATCCTGATGACTGTCTCGGTCGGCGGGATGGGCGCCTTGGCCGGAGACAGGGCATGACACTCGGCGGTCGACTCGTCGTCGGCCGTGTAGCTCTGGATCAGCAGATCCGATGTGCCGGTGTCCACCCATACCGTCGGGCATCCGTCCTCGTCCGTGTCGGGATCGATCCCGACGAACTGAATCTGCATGTCGATGAGCCTCCGTAGCCAGTCAACTTACGGGGATTTCCACCACGGTCATATCTCCTGGTGAAACCGTCAAGAGGGCCTCCTTGGCCCAGTCGGCGCACGCCAAGTCGTATGTAATTCGATGCAACTTTGCTGACTGGACGGACCGCTCCCCCTACCGTCGGGATCAGCGGTATTCCAGGCGCTTCGCGCCGGGCCGCGTGCGGGGCCCGTACGAGTGCGCACGGAGGCAGTCATGGGCAGACAGACGGACGCCACGAGCGCGGCGCGGTCCGCCATCGACAGGGCCCGGGGGGTCGGCTACAGAGCAGGCACACATGAGGAACTGGACTTACTCGCCACAGACCTCCGCGCCTACGTCACCGAGATGCTGCCCGTCGCGCAGGCCCAGGCCGAGCGCATGTGGCACGGGAGCCGGGAGTGGTACGTCCTCAACTCCCGCCTGCACAGCATCTCGACCGAGGCCGAACAGCCCCTCGCCACCGGAACCCTGGCCGCGCATGTGCAGGTACGGCTCCTCGCACTCGATTGCGAATGGCTCCTCACCCACTTCGCCACCACCCACCCGACACACGGCCCGGCACCCTCGCGGCGCCCCCGCTGACCCCGGCCGCAGCCGGGGCGGGCCAGTAGTGATCGAGGACTCCGCGCTGTCCGACGGCGGGGCGCCGTGATGGGGACGGGGCCGCAAGGCTCTGAAAGGATGTAGGTATGCGGACGAACATCGGTCAAGCAACAGCAAAGCCGCTCTAACGCCGCAGCTCAGAAAGAGTGTTCCCCGCGCAAGCGGGGGTGGTCCGTGCGGCAGGCTGGCGCGGTCGCCGGTCTTCTCGTGTTCCCCGCGCAAGCGGGGGTGGTCCCTGATCTCGTGTGGGAAGGTCCCCGCCCGGGCCGTAGCAGGCCGTTGGCAAGCATCGGACAGAGTCAGCAGGGACAGGCCCACACTTCGGCATCAAGGGTGTGAGCACCCATCCGGCCCCGCGCCCATCCACGATGGATCGCACCCGTCGTCAGCGGCGTACCGCACGCGTAGCAAGCGCGGCCCGCCCACTGCTCCGTGGACAGAAGACCCGCCGACGGTACGGGCGCATCACAGCAGAAGACCCGCGCCATCCCCACACCCTCCTCCGCCGACACGGCTCTCACGTCCGCCCCCGAAAGGCCCCCGCACTCGTCTGAAACCCCTCCAGCAGGTCCGCGACAGGAACGTCAGCGACGGGCGTCAGCCGACGCTGCTCCCGGCACGGAGCACACGCGTACAAGCTCCCACCGGGCCCTGAACCGTGCTCAATGATCCGCACCAGCAGCGCGGTCTCGGACGCCCCCCGATGGTAATCACACCAGCGGTAGGGGGCGGTCTGGGCATCGCTGCTTGTCGAGGTGGCCATGACTCGGACCGTAGGAAGGAGAGCGCTCTGCCTTCAACGACTGTGTACGAACTTGCACGGACTCAGCCGAGAGCATCGATCGCTGCCATGATGAGCTTCCGCGACTCAGCCCCGTACACGGCGAGCGCAGACAGCTCGGAGAAGGCCCGCGCGTACTCCCTCACCTCTTGCGGCCTGGTGACCGTCAGATGCGCCGACACCAGCTCGACCGTCACCTGCTCCTCGTCGTACATCGTGAACGACTCCACCGGCCAGCCCAGCGACCGCGGGCGCCCCAGCGGGATGACCCCGAGGCTGACCGAGGGCAGGGCCGCCACACCGATCAGGTGCCCGAGCTGGCCGGCCATGACGTCGACGTCGCCGATCAGCGTCCGCAGTACCCACTCCTCCACGATCATCGCGAAGCGGTGGTTGCCCGAATGGAGGACGCGCTGCCTGTCCATCCGTACCGCGACCGCGGAGGTGAGGTCGCCGGGGACCTCCCGGAGGGCGGCGACCGTACCGAGGACCGCCGCTGTGTAGCCGGGCGTCTGGAGCAGGCCCGGGACGACCCACGACTGATAGGCCCGGAACCGGTAGGTGCGTTCGAACAGCGGAGCCACCGACTCCTGTACCTGCTTGAGGCCGGCGCGCTCCATGCGCCGCCACTCGATGTACATGCCCTCGATGCCACGCGCGGTGGCGATCAGCTCGGGAACCAGGGCCTGGACGCCACAGTGCTGCGTCCAGGCCCTGATGTCCGCGTCCGACGGCGGTGTTCTGGCGTGCTCCAACCGGGAGACCTTCGACTCGTGCCAGCCGATTCGGCGCGCCAACTCGCGCGAGGTCAGCCCGGCGTCCTTACGGATCTCACGCAGGCGCAGGCCGAGCGACTCGCGGGCCTGCTGGACGCTGGACAACGGCGACGGCATGCAACCCCCGGAACCGTCAGGTGAGCCGGTAGTCAGCGTGCGGCACAGCGCGGTCCCACACGCTCTCGAACGCGTCCACGCACAGCTTCACCGCACCTACATCGGTACGGACTTCCTCGTCGTCGGGCGCCAGCTCGCCAACCCCGTCGAAGTGGAGGAACACCACCAACTCGCCGTCGAAGAGCCAGAAGTCGTTCCCGGACAGGGTGATATCGGACGCGCGACGCCGGGGCAGCCACCGGACCTGTTCGCCGGCGGCGACATTCGGCGCGGTGACGTGGTGCTCGAACCGGATGTAGTCGCTCACCGGCTCCGATACGATCCGCGCCCGCCGTATCTCGACTCCTCGCGCGACGGTCTCCCTGATCAGCGCCAACCACGGCCGCAGCTCCGGGTCGTGGTCTGCGGGGTCGTTGCGGACGCCCTCCTGCCAGGCGATGAAACGGGGGTCCGAGCGCATGTAGCCGTCGCGCATCTCCAGGTGAACGGCGGACCTTCGGCAGGAGCGCAGGCGGTCAGCGAGGGTCGGCTCCGTCACCGGTCACCTCCGGGAAGAACGGCATCATCCGCTTCGGGAACTCAATCACGGTCTCATGATCGGGTATGTCCATCTGCGCGAGCCGCTCGGGGTCGAGGACCTTCCAGCCCTGGAGGACGTAGTTGCCGGTCACATCGTCCAGGTAGATCGTCGGTGACTTGCCGTCAGGGGAGTCGGGGTCCTGACCCAGCTTGTGCAGTGCCACGGTGGCTCCTTCTTCGGGGACAGCGTCTTGCCTGAGCTTGAAAGGAAGGGCCGATGGTCCGCCAGATCTGTGCGCGAACTTGCAGGCTCCGAACGCACGAAGGCTCCCCGCCTCCCGAGGGAGGCGGGGAGCATGTGTTTCCTCTGAGAGCGTCAAGGAGCGCACTCGCGTGTGGCCGCTCAAGGAACCCAGGCCCGTGACCGGTCCCGAGGAACGGCCTCACGGCCCTGCCGGGTCTGCGCGTCCTGAGCGCGCGGCCGTGCTGCCCCGGCCCCGGCCGCGC
>NZ_MAUD01000203.1 GCF_001700515.1 Streptomyces lushanensis | reverse complement strand
GCAGCCCGGCACCGGCGTCCGCGGCACGGCCCGCGGCCTCGTCGAGCACGGCGAGATTCCCGGCGACGGAGCCCGGCCGGCCGGCGGTCTGGAGCAGGGCGGTACGCAGCGACGGCATGGGTGACCTCGGACGGTTACGAAGGGGCTTCCCGGATTGCCGGGGACGCACTGACCGTACGGTCCGGCCGTCGGCCCGGACAAGACACGACCGTTGCGCGCGGACCACCGATCCGTTGCGTGATGCCCGGCCCTTCCGGCGATTCGTTGCGTCGGTGTCCTGGGTGCGTCGCCGAAATGTCCTCAACGGATCCTCGGAGCGTCTTCGCAGGTGAGGAGCGTGCTCTGGATCCTGTGCTCTAGATCCTGTCCGGCGAGCCCGAGGAGTAGCGCCTCAGCAGCGGGGACAGGACGAGGACCGACTTCGTGCGCTCCACGTACGGCTCACCCGCGATCCGTTCCAGCACCTGCTCGAAGTGGCGCATGTCGGCCGCGAGGACCTGGGCGATCGCGTCCGCGTCACCGGTGACCGTGGACGCGGACACCACCTCGGGCAGCCGCTCCAGGCCCCGGTGGATCGCGTCGGGCGAGGTGTTGCGGCGGCAGTAGATCTCGATGAAGCCCTCGGTCTCCCAGCCCAGTGCCGCCGGATCCACCCGTACCGTGAAACCGGTGATCGCTCCCCCGGCCCGCAGCCGGTCGACCCGGCGCTTCACGGCCGGGGCGGAGAGACCGACCAGCGAGCCGATGTCGGCGTAGGAGCGGCGGGCGTCCTCGGCGAGGGCGTGGACGATGCGTTCGTCGAGATCATTGAGTCGCACGGCTGGTGGTTCACTTCTCTGCGATGACCGGTCGGGGAGGGCGGATGCCGCCGGGGCGGAGCCGTACCGGAAGTAGAACACGAGCCCGGCCGTCCGCGGACCGGCCGTCGTCGGCCCCGGTCCGCTCGTACGGACGACGGTGGGGGCCCACCGCGCTCGCGGTACGCCCCCACCGTGCTTCGCCGTACTCCCCCGCCGGTCACTCCACCGCCAGCAGTCCTTCCCGGAGCCGTCCCGTGATCCGCGACAGCAGACGGGACACATGCATCTGGGAGACGCCCAGCTCCGCGCCGATCTCCGACTGGGTCATCTCGTCGCCGAAGCGCATCCGGAGGATCCGCCGCTCCCGCTCGTCCAGCTCCTCCAGCAGCGGCTTGAGCGCCTGGACGTTCTCCGCCGTCTCCAGCCCCGAGTCGAGCGCGCCGAGCCGGTCGGAGAGCGGCACCGACGCCCCGGACGTGTCGTCCGTCGGCATGTCGATCGAACCCGCCGTGTAGCCGTTGCCCGCGACGATGCCCTCGATGACCTCTTCCTCGTCCAGGTCGAGATACTCGGCCAGTTCGGCGGTGGTCGGCGCGTGGTCGAGCCGCTGGGACAGCTCGTCCGTCGCCTTGGCCAGGTCGATCCGCAGCTCCTGGAGCCGGCGCGGGACGTGCACGGCCCAGCTGGTGTCCCGGAAGAAGCGCTTGATCTCACCGACGATGTACGGGACGGCGAAGGTCGCGAACTCCACCTCGCGGCTGAGCTCGAACCGGTCGATCGCCTTGATCAGGCCGATGGTGCCGACCTGGACGATGTCCTCCATCTGGTCCGAGCGGTTCCGGAAGCGGGTGGCCGCGTACCGCACCAGCGCGAGGTTCAGCTCGATCAGCGTGTTGCGTACGTACTGGTACTCATGGGTGCCTTCCTCCAGCTCGGTGAGCCGCGCGAAGAAGAGCCTCGAGATCTCCCGGGCGTCCTTGGGCGCCACCTCCGCCGGGCACTCCACATAAGGAAGCTCCAGCTCCGCCGCGTCCGCGTGGTGCCGGCTCACATACTGCGTGCTGTCGGTCGGGACCGTGCTCGCCGTGGACACATCGTCCTCCCCTGCTCCGTGGTCACTGCAGAGCGCGTGTACCCCGTCCCTCCACGCCCATGCGTGCCGACAGGAAATCAATGCCGGAATTCACTGAATCCAACTGGCGTGCAGCGGCTTTCCCTCGGCGTATCCCGCGGCGCTCTGCACGCCGACGACCGCCTTCTCCGCGAACTCCTCCAGCGAGCCGGCCCCGGCATAGGTGCAGGACGAGCGGACTCCCGCGACGATCGAGTCGATCAGGTCCTCGACTCCGGGCCGCGCCGGGTCGAGGAACATCCGGGAGGTGGAGATGCCCTCCTCGAACAGTCCCTTCCGCGCCCGGTCGTAGGCCGACTCCTCGCTCGTACGGTTGCGCACGGCGCGGGCCGAGGCCATGCCGAAGGACTCCTTGTACAGCCGTCCGTCGGCGCTCTGCTGGAGATCGCCCGGTGACTCGTACGTCCCGGCGAACCAGGAGCCGATCATGACGTTGGAGGCGCCCGCGGCGAGCGCCATGGCGACATCGCGCGGATGGCGGACCCCGCCGTCGGCCCATACGTGTCCGCCGGACCTCCTCGCCTCGGCCGCGCACTCCCTGACGGCCGAGAACTGCGGCCGGCCGACGCCGGTCATCATGCGCGTGGTGCACATCGCGCCGGGGCCGACACCGACCTTGACGATGTCCGCGCCCGCCTCGATCAGATCGCGTACGCCTTCGGCGGAGACGACGTTCCCCGCGACGACGGGCACCGCCGGGCCGAGCGCGCGGACCGCCCTGACGGCCGCGAGCATCGACTCCTGATGTCCGTGCGCGGTGTCCACGACGAGCGTGTCGACGCCCGCGTCGAGAAGCTGGGCCGCCTTGCCCGCGACATCGCCGTTGATCCCCACGGCGGCGGCGATCCGCAGCCTGCCCGCGGCGTCGGTGGCGGGCGTGTAGAGCGTCGCGCGCAGCGCGCCCTTCCGGGTCAGAATGCCGACCAGACCGCCTTCGGCGTCGACGGCCGGGGCGAGTTTGCGGTTGGCGTTGTCGAGCGTGTGGAACGCCTCGCGCGGGTCCATGTCCGCGGAGATCAGCAGCAGATCCTTCGACATGACCTCGGAGAGCTGGGTGAAACGGTCCACTCCGCTCAGATCGTGCTCGGTCACGATCCCGACCGGCCGGTGGCCGCCGTCGACCACGACCCCCGCGCCGTGCGCGCGCTTGGGCAGCAGGGACAGCGCGTCGCCGACCGTCTGGGTGGGTGCCAGCACGATGGGGGTGTCGAGTACGAGATGGCGCGTCTTGACCCAGGAGATGACCTCGGTGATGACCTCGATCGGGATGTCCTGGGGAATGACGACCAGTCCGCCGCGCCGGGCGACGGTCTCGGCCATCCGCCGGCCCGCGATGGCCGTCATATTGGCGACGACGAGCGGGATGGTGGTGCCCGTACCGTCCTGGGCGGAGAGGTCCACGCCCTGACGGGAGCCGACGGCCGAGCGGCGCGGCACCATGAAGACATCGTCGTACGTCAGGTCGTAGGGAACCGGAGCACTCTCCACATGGCGGCCGGTACCCGGTTCGAGGAAACGCATAGGTCTCACATTTTCCGGTGGAAACGGCGCAGGTCGTCTCCACGGGAGGCGCAGCAAAACGCCCCCGTGTCCATCTGCTCCTCCGCGAGCGTCTCTCCGAAGAGGTTCGGAAGGTACGGAGGAGGTACGGGGGCTCCGAGGCCAGGAAGTGGAACCTGCCTTACCCCAGGAGCTTACCGTGCGTCCTGCGTCCCGCGCGGCGCGGTCGGCCGCCCCCGGCCGGCCGGGCCCCGGTCGGCCATCCGCGACGGCCTCGGCCGACGGGTACGCGCTCCGTCCGGTCGGTCCGCGGTCGGTCCGCCCAGGATCACTCGTCCGGGTCGCACCGCTCCAGCGCGGGCCGCGGCGCCGGTTCGAACGCGGTCAGCAGGAAGTCCGCCGCCGCGGTGTCCGTCACCAGGCTGGTGACCAGCCCGGACCTGAGGACCGCGCCGATCGCCTCGCCCTTGCGCAGCCCGCCCGCGATCGCCACGACCTCCGGGATACGGCGCAGCCGCTCGGCCTCGACCGTGATGCACCGTTCGCCCAGGTCACGGCCGACCCGCCGGCCCTCCGCGTCGAAGAGGTGCGCGGACATCTCGGCGGCGACACCGAGCGAGGCGTAGTGGGACCGCTCCTCGTCGGTGAGCATGTCGTGCACCGCGGAGATGCCCGGCTCCCAGGAGCCGATGGAGACGGCGGCGACGGTGACCTTGTCGAAGTAGTCGAAGGCGCGCGCGATACCGGTCTGGCTGCGCAGCGCGGCGGCGGTCGCCGGGTCCGGCAGCAGCATCGGGGCGTAGATCGGATGGGCCTCGCCGCCGGACACCTGGGCCGCGCGCCGTACCGCCTCGACCGAGCCGCGCTCGGCGGTGCCCGCGTCGTACACACCGGTGAGCTGGACGACCGTGCAGGGCGGCAGCCGGTCGAGCGCCGCCGCCATGTGGATGGTGGACCGGCCCCAGGCCAGCCCGAGCACATCGCCCTCGACCACCAGTTCGCCGAGCAGATCGGCGGCGACCTCACCGAGGTTCTCCGGGTCGGGCGACTCGTCGCCGCCCTCCGCGGGAGACTCGACGACCACCGCGTGCCGCAGTCCGTACCGCGCGCGCAGCGCGTCGGAACGCTCCGCGTCGAGCTCGGCGGGGACGCGGATCTCGATCCTCACGAGATCGCGCTCCAGCGCTGTCTCCAGGACCCGGGCCACCTTGAAGCGGCTGACGCCGAACTCCTCGGCGATCTGGATCTTGGACTTTCCCTCAAGGTAGAAGCGACGGGCCATGGCCGCCGCCTGCACCAGCTCCGCGGGTCCCATCCGCAGGGCGGACCGACCCGCCGACATTGCAGACACCGCGATCTCCTCACTGCTGTGCGCACTCTGGACTCGCTGTTCATCCTGTCAGATCCAGCGATCCTTGATCGGCCCGAAAGGGCCCCGTTCATATTCCCGTGGCTCACTGGACGGCTGGGAGGCCGGCCGGTGTCGAGCTCAGTGGCCGCACGCCCAGGAGGCCGTGGCGGTGGCCTTGGCGGCCTGGTCGCGCAGGGTACGTACCGCCTCGGCCGGGTCGTCGGCCCCGTACACGGCGGAGCCCGCGACGAAGACGTCGGCGCCGGCCTCGGCGCATCGCTCGATGGTGCTCGCCGAGACTCCGCCGTCGACCTGGAGCCACAGCTCAAGTCCGTGCTTGGAGATCAGCTCCCGGGTACGGCGGATCTTGGGCAGCATGATGTCCAGAAAGGCCTGACCGCCGAAGCCCGGCTCCACGGTCATGATCAGCAGCATGTCCAGCTCGGGCAGCAGGTCCTCGTACGGTTCGACGGGCGTCGCGGGCTTCAGCGCCATGGACGCACGCGCGCCCTTGGCCCGGATCTCACGCGCCAGCCGCACGGGGGCGGCGGCGGCCTCCACGTGGAAGGTCACGGAGCCCGCGCCCGCCTCCACGTACTGCGGGGCCCAGCGGTCGGGGTCCTCGATCATGAGATGGCAGTCCAGCGGGGTGTCCGTCGCCCGGCCGAGCGCCTCGACCACCGGCACACCCAGGGTCAGATTGGGCACGAAGTGGTTGTCCATGACATCGACATGGAGCCAGTCGGCGCCGTCGACCGCGGCCGCCTCCTCGGCGAGACGGGCGAAGTCGGCGGACAGGATGCTGGGGTTGATCTGGGCCATGTGCCAAGCCTGCCATGCTCCGGACCACTTCCTGACCGCCCTGTGTCCCTCTGTGCGAACCGATGTCGAAGGGGAGCGGCGCACTCCGCCCAAAGCGGCGGATTCGGCGCGGCCGGGCAGTCGGGGACGGGACCCGCGCGAAGGCTCAGGCCGTACGGCGCAACAGCGCCAGATACATCGCGTCCGTGCCGTGCAGATGCGGCCACAGCTGGACGTCGGGGCCGTCGCCGAGCGCCGGTACGCCCGGCATCAGCGCCCTCGCGTCGATCCATTCGGCCCGCACCGCCGGGCCTCCGCGCCCCGCGAGGACGTCCTCGACGACCGTCTTGGTCTCCGCGAGATGCGGTGAGCAGGTCGCGTACCCGACGATCCCGCCGACCCGTACGGAGTCGAACGCGCCGCGCAGCAGTCCCCGCTGGAGCGGTGCGAAGCCCTCCAGATCCTCCGGGCGGCGGCGCCAGCGCGCCTCCGGCCTGCGCCGCAGCGCGCCGAGGCCGGAGCAGGGCACATCGACCAGGACCCGGTCGAAGGAGCCCGGGAGCCAGGGCGGGCAGGTGCCGTCCGCGGCGACGACCTGGTACGGGCCGGGGTTCCCGGCGAGCGTGCGTGCCACGAGCCTGGCCCGGTGCGGCTGTTTCTCGGCGGCGAGCAGGGACGCGCCGCGTTCGGCGGCCAGCGCCGCCATCAGCGCGGCCTTGCCGCCGGGGCCCGCACAGCCGTCCAGCCAGCGCTTGTCCGGTCCCTCCAGCGGCGCGTTGGCGACGGCGACCGCGACGAGCTGGCTGCCCTCGTCCTGGACACCGGCCCGGCCCTCGCGTACGGCGTCGACTGCGCCCGGTTCGCCGCCCTCGCTGAGCCTTACGGCATACGGCGACCAGCGGCCGGGAAGCCCGCCCTCCTCGCCGAGGACGGCGAGCAGCTCCTCGGCGGAGGCCCGGCCGGGCCGGGCGACCAGTGTGACCTCGGGCCGCTCGTTGTCCGCTTCGAGCAGATCCTCGATCCCCGCGCGACCGCCGCCGAGCGCGTCCCAGAGCGCCGAGACCACCCAGCGGGGGTGCGAGTGGACGACCGCGAGATGGTCCTCCGCGTCCTCGTCGTAGGGCGGGGCGACCCGCTCCAGCCAGGTGTCCAGATCGTCCTGCGCGATCTTCCGCAGCACGGCGTTGACGAACCGGGCGCGCCCGTCGCCGAGCACGACCCGGGCCAGTTCCACACTCGCGGAGACGGCGGCGTGCGTCGGGATCCGCGTACCGAGAAGCTGGTGCGCGCCGAGCGCGAGCACGTCCAGCACCGGCGGGTCGACCTCGCGCAGCGGCCGGTCGACGCAGGCCGAGATGATCGCGTCGTAGGTGCCCTGGCGGCGCAGCGTCCCGTACACCAGCTCGGTGGCCAGTGCGGCGTCCCGTGGCTCGAAGCCGCTGTTCTCGCGGGCCTTCTTCAGCAGCGGGGGCAGTACGAGATTGGCGTACGCGTCCCGCTCGTCGACGGCCCTGAGCGCCTCGAAGGCGAGGATCCGCACGGGATCCTTCTTGGGGCGGCGGTAGGGCTTGGCGGGACGGTGAGGGGCCTGCGCGTTCAAAGGTGCTCCGCGGTGAGAGATGGTGATCGCCACCAGCCTAAGCGCTGCCCGGTGGCCGGAAAGAACCGTGCGCCTCCGGCCCGCGCCGCGGCGCCGTGAGGACCGGAGCACGGCGCAGGAGGGACACGGGGCCGGGCACGGCGCGCGGGACACCGGGCACCGGCCGTTCGCAGGTCGTCCGTCCGCCGGTGGGCCGGTGTGCCGCGAACCGATCGGCCTCAGTGCGCCGCGCCGAGCCGCTCTCCCGGGGCGATCCGTACACCGCGCGCCCAGTCGGCCGCGCGCATCGGCTTCTTGCCCTGCGGCTGGACCCAGAGCAGTTCCACATCGTGGGAGCCGGTGCCGACGTGCACCTCGTTCTTGCCTACGGCCAGAGCCCCGGGCGTCAGTTCCGTACGGTCCGGCAGCGGCGCGAGCTGGATCAGCTTGAGCCGCTCCCCGCGGAAGACGGTCCAGGCACCCGGCGCGGGGGTGCAGGCGCGCACGACCCGGTCGACACGGAGAGCGGGCGCGGTCCACTCCACCTGGGCGTCCTCGACGCCGATCTTGGGCGCGAGCGAGATGCCCTCGGCGGGCTGCGGAACCGGCTTGAGCGTGCCGTCCTCGATACCGTCCATGGTCGCGACGAGCAGTCCCGCACCCGCGAAGGCCAGCCTGGTCAGCAGATCGCCGCTGGTGTCGGTGGGCCGTACGCGCTCCGTGAGCACCCCGTACACCGGTCCGGAGTCCAGGCCCTCCTCGATCAGGAAGGTGGCCGCGCCGGTCATCTCGTCGCCCGCCATGACCGCGTGCTGCACGGGCGCGGCACCGCGCCACGCGGGCAGCAGCGAGAAGTGCAGATTCACCCAGCCATGGGCGGGTACGTCGAGGGCGACCCTGGGCAGCAGGGCGCCGTAGGCGACGACGGGACAGCAGTCGGGGCCGATCTCGCGCAGCCGCGCGAGGAAGTCCTCGTCCCGCGGCCTGGCGGGCCTGAGCACCTCGATGCCCGACTCCTCCGCGCGCTGCGCGACCGGGCTGGCGACCAGCCTGCGTCCGCGGCCGGCGGGTGCGTCGGGCCGGGTCACGACGGCGGCGACCTCATGCCGGTCGGAGGCGATGAGTGCGTCCAGGGCGGGTACGGCGACCTCGGGGGTGCCGGCGAAGACGAGCTTCATCGGTGGCTGACTGCCTCTCGGGCTGATACGTACGGTGACGAGCGACGCACCAGTCTATGGGCCGCGGCGGCGGGCGACGGCGGCGGGCCACGTCAGGGGGCGTACGTCGGTGTGCGCGCCCCGCGCATATGCGCACACGCCCCCCGCAGCGTGACCACATCGCCAGGTGGCGCGTTGTCAAGAGAGATTGACCAACGCGGGCCGCACCGGTGCGGCCCGGATCCTTTTCAACGCCGGTTCGAGAGGCTTGTTCATGGCCGACCACGCAACCCACGACGCACAAGCCCGTGCAAGTCTCCACCTTCTGGTGCGGGACATCGAGCGGGTCCGGCGGCAGGTGGACGCGCTGCGCACCCTCACCGCCCAGTTGGGCAATGTCTACCGTCCGCGCCGTTCGGGCCCGTCCACGGGCTTCGTCGTCTACGGCCGGGCCCCCGCCCCGACCGTCCGTCTCGCACAGGAGCTGAGGGACAGTGTCGAGACCCTGGTGACCGCGGCCGTGGACTTCGACCGCTCGCTGGGTTTCTCGTGGGACGCCGTGGGCTCCGCGCTGGGGGTCACGAAGCAGGCGGTGCACCGCCGTTACGGCACGCGCCGGGCCGCGCAGCAACCGGGCGCGGGCGAGGCGGACCGCGCGCAGGACACCGCCGCGGTCCCGGCGGTCCCGGCCGCGCGCTCGATGCCGCCGCAGCCGACGGCGACAACGCACTCCCTCCGCGAAGACCCCCGCCCACCGGCCTTCCCGGGCCCGCGAGGCGGCTGACGGGACGGCCGGCGCCCGAGACCGGACGGGGGCCGGCGGCCGGGCAGGGCCCGCGCCCCGACCGGCCGCCGACGGAGCAGGTCGCGAGGCAGGCCGTCCAGCCCGGCCGGGTCGGGGCGGTTGGTCGGGGCGGCCGGTCGCCGGGTTGCCGGCCGGTCGGCGGGTCTGCGGGTCGGCCACAGAGCGGATGCCCTCCCCGACCCCGGACGCGCTCCTCGGCCACGCCCATGGCCGATGACGCTCACCGGCCGACACCACCGTGGGCACGGCCCGGGAGCCGCGTTCCCCCATCGGTCCTGCCACCGGGCCAGGCCGGTCCCGGGGTCAGCCGATGTCCGGGGGGTCGATCCGTACGCGGACGGGATCGTTGCCGCCCCGGGCCAGGCGTGCCGCCTGGGCCGACTTCAGGGCGCTCGCCAGGGCGGCTCCGCTGCCCGGCGGTACCCGTAGCAGCGCCCGTTCCCAGTGCTCCCCGGGCGGTGGATCGCCCTGGCGGCGCGGTCGGCCGGGGTCCGCGACCGGCAGCGGTACGGGGCCGAGCACCTGGGCCTCGGGCGGCAGCCCGGCCGCCGCCAGGAACGTGCTCACCGCCTCCGGGCGTCCCGTCACCGCCGCCATCCGCGACACCGGCGGGAATCCCAGCTCGGCCCGCTCCGCCAGCTCACGCTGCGCGTGGCCCACCGGGTCCCACCGCACCAGGGCCTGCACCGGCCGCAGCGTGGGCTCGGCGACCACCACGACCGTGCCGCCCTCGCTCTGTCCGCGCACCAGGGCGGCGGCCTGTATCCAGCGGCGCAGGGCCTCCTCGCCCGCCCGCAGGTCCGGCCGGCCGAGCATCGCCCAGCCGTCGAGCAGCAGCGCCGCCGCGTAACCGCCCTCGGCCACCGGCTCGGCACCCGGTGTGCTGACCACGAGCGCCGGGCGGCCGGGGACGGAATCGAGGACATGGTCCCGGCCCGACGTACGGACAGGGACGGCCGGGAACGCCCGCCCCAGCTCCTCCGCGGTGCGCCGCGCGCCCACGACCCGGGCACGCAGCCGGGTGCCGCCGCACTCCGCGCAGTGCCAGCCCGGCTCGTCACGGCCGCACCAGCCGCACACCAGCTCCCGCTCCCCCGGCGCCTCCAGCGGACCGGCGCAATGGCGGCAGCGGGCGGGCGTACGGCAGCGCTCGCACGCCAGCCGGGGCACATAACCGCGCCGGGGCACCTGCACCAGCACCGGGCCGGTCCTCAGCCCGTCCCTGACGACTTGCCAGGCGAGGCTGGGCAGCCGGGCCGCGCGGGCCGCCTCGTCCCGGGCCAGTTCGCCGTCGCCGACGGTACGGACCAGAGGCGCGGCGACCCGTACCTGCTCCCGGGGCGCCGTCAGCGGCAGCGCCCAGCCCGTCCCGACGAGCTGGGCGCTGCCGCTGACGG
>NZ_MAUD01000202.1 GCF_001700515.1 Streptomyces lushanensis | reverse complement strand
GCGCCCAGCCCACGGTCCGCTTCCCTCGCATCGCGCGCTTCCGGAGGCGGGTCGTGCGGCCTCCGGAAGCGCGCGATGCGAGGGAAGCGGACCGTGGGCTGGGCGCGCCTCGTCTGGGGGCGCTGATCGGTACGAGGGATGGCACAGGTGGACATGTTTTTCCGTCTCCTCCGGGGCGGCGCGGACGCGGCCGTGGGGCGCGGCCGAGAGACACGGCGTGTGGCAGCGGAATGCTCAGCTCAACTCTCGGTAAATGAATCGTAATGGAGAGTAAAGATTGTGGCAGGACTTTCCGGGCAAAAGGAGCAATCATTCACCTGTCCCGGTGATTAGTGATCTTTTACGGCTTGTCGTTTCTTCATTTCTTCAGCCTGGATGCGACGGTGTCCGCGCTCGGCGCCGTGCCGGCAGTCGCCGCTCGGCACTTCGGTACTGGAACCTGAAGGAAGAGGGTGGGCGGATGCTGGCCGCCACAAGGAGAACCGCCTTCGGCGCCGCCGTCACGGCGCTTGTCGTCGGCGCTGCCGGATGCTCCGGATCGGGCGGGGACGAGGCCCGCACGGGTGCCCCCGGAGCCAAGAAGGGTCCTGCCGCCGCCCCGAAGGCCGTTGTCAAGCTCATCGGTGACGGTTCGACCGCGTTCACCGGCGCCCAGCCGAATCTCGCCAAGCCCGAGCGGCTCAAGCCGGGGGAGAAGCCCCCGCAGTTCGTGGTGTTCTCGTGGGACGGCGCCGGAGAGGACAGCCAGAAGCTCTTCTCCCACTTCCGCGAGCTGAGCAAGAAGCACAAAATGACCATGACGTACTTCCTGAGCGGCGTTTATCTGCTGCCCGAGGAGAAGGCGGAGAAGTACCGGCCGCCCCAGCACTCGCCGGGCAGCTCGGACATCGGCTTCAACGATGTCAAGGGGATCAAGGCCACCCTGCGGGAGCTGCGCGCCGCCTGGCAGGACGGCAATGAGATCGGCACCCACTTCAACGGCCACTTCTGCGGCGACGACGGCGGCGTCGGCACCTGGTCCGTCGACGAGTGGAAGAGCGAGATCAACCAGGCCAAGTCCTTTGTGAAGAACTGGAAGACCAACGCGGGGCTGAAGAGCGAGGCGCCCTTGCCGTTCGACTACGACAAGGAGATGGTCGGCGGCCGAACGCCCTGCCTGGAAGGCCAGAAGAACATGATGAAGGCGGCCCGGACGATGGGCTTCCGCTACGACTCCAGCGGGATCAGTAACCAGGTCTGGCCCAAGAAGACCGAGGGTATGTGGGACGTCCCCCTCCAGCTCGTCCCCGTCCCGGGGCGTGACTTCGAGACTCTCTCGATGGACTACAACTTCATGTACAACCAGTCGGGAACGGTCCACGGCGATCCGTCGCAGCACACCTTCTGGGGCAACCAGATGCGGGACGGCCTGCTCCAGGCCTTCGACCGCGCCTACAAGGGCAACCGCGCCCCGCTGATCATCGGCAACCACTTCGAGTCCTGGAACGGCGGCACATACATGCGTGCCGTCGAGGAGACGATCAAGAAAGTCTGTGTGCAGAAGGACGTACGGTGTGTGTCCTTCCGCCAGCTCGCCGACTGGCTGGACGTGCAGGACCCGGCACACCTGGCGAAGCTGCGCGGACTCCGTGTCGGCCAGGCGCCCAAGGGCGGCTGGGAGAAGTTCCTGCCGACGCTGGCGGCGGGCCCGAAGGGCTCCGCGAGCCCGTCGTCCCAGCCCTCGTCCCAGCCGTCCGCCCAGCCGTCCGCCCATCCCGGCAAGCACTGACCGGGTGGGCGACCCTTCGGGTCCCGGCCCCGGCCGGCCGCTGGTGCCGGGGCCGGGGGCCGGAGGTCCTCATGGCGGGACGACGGGTGTGGTGGCGCCCCCGGCGACGGGTGTCGCGCCCTATGACGGCTGACGTACGGCCGGGGTCTCGCCGAGGACGAAGGCGGGGTCGACCTGAGCGGCCAGGTCGACGCCCGTCTTCGCGTTGCCCCAGCTCTTCGCGTTCTTAAGATGGAAGTGGACCATCTGCTGTGTGTACCGCTCCCAGTCGCGGCGCTCGTACGAATCCTCCGCCGCGTCCTGGAGTGTCTGGAGCGCACAGCGGTTGTCCGCCTCCAGCAGATCGAACGGGTGCGGTCGGCCCTTCTCCATCGCCCGGACCCAGTCCGAGTGGCCCACCGTGATGAGCAGGTCGTCGCCCACCTCCGTACGGAGGAAGTCCAGATCGTCCTCGTTCTGGATCTTGTTGCCGACGACCGCCAGCGAGACGCCGAAGTCCCGTGCGTACTCCTTGTACTGGCGGTAGACGGACACACCCTTGCGTGTCGGCTCGGCCACCAGGAACGTCAGGTCGAACCGGGTGAACATCCCGGAGGCGAAGGAGTCCGAGCCGGCCGTCATGTCGACGACCACATATTCCTCGGGTCCGTCGATGAGATGGTTGAGGCACAGCTCCACCGCGCCGACCTTGGAGTGGTAGCAGGCCACGCCGAGATCGGACTCGGCGAACGGGCCGGTGGCCATCAGCCGGATCTCGCCGCCGTCAAGCGCGAGACGCCGGGCGCAGGCCTCGTAGACCGGATTGTCCTCGCAGACCCGGAGGAGCCGTGATCCCTCGCCGGGCGGGGTGGTCTTGATCATCGCGTCGGCGGAGGCGATGCGTGGATTGCTGCCGCGCAGATAGTCCTTGATCAGCGGAAGGTGTGCCCCCATGGCGGGCAGGGCTGCGGCCTCCGCCTCGTCGAGGCCGAGTGCGACCCCCAGATGCTGGTTGATGTCGGCGTCCACCGCGATGACGGGTGCCTCGTTGGCGGTCAGATGGCGGATGAAGAGCGAGGACAGCGTGGTCTTGCCGCTGCCGCCCTTGCCCACGAAAGCGATCTTCATGTTCACGTAGGGTAGTGGTTCTCTTGCTGAAGGTGATGGTTTCGTGCGGGGAAGACCACTCCAAGGTGGGGCTCACACCATGGGCGTAGCCTCCCTACTTATGAGTACGACAGCCTCTGACGGCTTTTTCGCGCCGCGGCCGGAGGATCCCCTTGCCGCGCTGGCCGCCCTGCCGGGAGTCCCTGAGGCGGTGGATTCGGTGCGCCGCGCGGTGGACCGTGTCTACAGCCACCGCGTCATGCGCCGCCGCAGTGACGAGGTCACCTCGGAAGCGGCCCTGCGTGCGGCACGCGGTTCCGCGGCGCTGTCCGGCGCCGACTGGGCGCTCGAAGAGGTGCGCCGCCGCTCCGACTTCAGCTCGGGGGCCGAGGCCCGTACGGTCGGTGCGGCCCTGCGGCTGAACGCCGAGGCGGGCCAACTCCTCTCCATCTGGGTGCAGTCACCGCTGCGTGTACTGGCCCGGCTGCATCTGGTCGCCGCGGGCGGCTCCGGCGTCCCGGACGGGACGGTGGGCCGGCCCCGGCTGGCCGGTGAACCGGTGGTGGAGATGCCCGGTGGCGGCATGACAGGCCCGCCGGCGGAGACCCCGCTGCCCGGTGTGGACGAGATGGCGGGACGGCTGGACGGACTGTCGGCGCTGATCGTCGGGGTCAGCACCGCGCCGGCGCTGGTGACGGCCGCCGTGGTGCACGGCGAGCTGCTCGCGCTACGGCCCTTCGGCTCGTACAACGGCCTGGTGGCGCGGGCCGCCGAGCGGGTGGTGCTCATCGGCAGCGGTCTGGATCCCAAGTCGGTCTGTCCGGCGGAGGTCGGCCACGCGGAGCTGGGGCGCGCGGCGTACGCGGCTGCCTTCGACGGCTATCTCTCGGGCACCCCGGACGGTATGGCGGCATGGATCAACCACTGCGGACGCGCGGTCGAGCTGGGTGTCCGGGAATCGACGGCCGTCTGCGAGGCGCTCCAGCGAGGCGCGGCCTGACCGGTCCCGGCAAGGTTGCGGCGGCACCGTCCTGGCGCCGCCGCTGGCATGTCCACCGGGTTACCAAGCGTCCTCTTTGTGTTGCCCATCAGGTCGGGTGCTTTGCCCGTCACCTGGTGCGGCTGGCCCGTAATCGACGGGTCGACGTCGCGTGGGTGCTCGGTTTCCATGCTTCGGTCCGTGGGGCCTTATGCGTTAACTGGTGATCCTCTCGGATGTCCTTGGTCTCGCGGGCCGTTGAATCCTTTGTACTCCTGCCCACAAGGATGCGAAACCCCTGGCCGCGCTTCTTTACTTTTAGGTTCAAACAAGGGCGAAACGGTCACGCCTTCTGTGCTTTTCGGTGGGTGGTCGATCGGGGTTGATTTCCGCCCGGGCGCCGTGGGCGCCCGGTCATGTGAGCGTGGACTGGCGGCGGCGGCTGGCGTACCAGACCAGCCCGGCCGTCGCTGCCGCCGCTCCCACGGCCGCCGCCGCGACCAGGGCCGGGCGGGGCGGCATGGAGAAGGCGGGCAGTCGCTGCTTGAGCCGGACGGGCCGGCTGAAGACGAGAATCGGCCAATCCCGGGCCAGTGCCTCGCGCCGCAGCGCGCGGTCCGGGTTGACGGCGTACGGATGGCCGACCGACTGGAGCATGGGGACGTCGGTGATGGAGTCGCTGTACGCGTAACAGCGGGACAGGTCGTATCCCTCGGACTCGGCGAGTGCCTTGATCGCCTCGGCCTTGGTGGGCCCGTACGCGTAGTACTCCACTTCGCCCGTGAAACAGCCGTCGTCGCCGACGACCATCCGGGTGGCCACCACCCGGTCGGCTCCGAGCAGCTCGCCGATGGGCTCGACGACCTCCGCGCCGGAGGTGGAGACGATCACCACATCGCGGCCCGCGGTGTGATGGTCCTCGATGAGGGAGGCGGCCTCGTCGTAGATGATCGGGTCGATCAGGTCGTGGAGTGTCTCGGCGACGATCTCTTTGACCTGCTGGACGTTCCAGCCTTTGCAGAGAGCGGAGAGGTACTCCCGCATCCGTTCCATCTGGTCGTGATCGGCGCCTCCCGCGAGGAAGACGAACTGCGCGTATGCGGTGCGCAGTACGGCGCGGCGGTTGATCAGGCCGCCTTGGTAGAAGGACTTGCTGAAGGTCAGCGTCGATGACTTCGCAATGACCGTCTTGTCCAGGTCAAAGAAGGCTGCTGTGCGCGGCAAGGAGTGGTTTTCCACGAGGCCGAGCATATGCGCCCACCATTCGGCGTAAGCTCGGGCGCGTGGGTTTGCCTGAGAAGGCTCTCGGGTACACCATGGAAGTCACGGATCGTTCGCGACCGTGCTAACCCGGTCCGGCTCCTCCCCCCCCGAGTCGGCCGTGGGGACGACCCCCGCTCTCCCCCCCGGCGGGGGTCGTCGCATGTCCGGACGCGTTTTGGACTCTCCGGCACGCCGTCCTCCTCTCCTCGACGACGCTGTGTAGCGGGCCTCTCTTCCATGTATACGCGTCACTGTGCGTAGTTGATGTGCTGCTCTCCGGAAGTCACCGGTATGAGCGAGCGAGATATTCACAACTGGTGAGTTGTCCACAGTTTTCGAGCAAGATCCACACGATTTCCCGTTCCGTTGCACGGTGATTCCCGTCGTGAAGTTCACGGAAGCCGGAATCGCCGATACCGGATGGGTGCGAGATCGCGGGAGAGCGTTCGCAGTTCCGGGTCGGCACGTAGATGGATAGGGGCGGAGATCGTGGCTGGATCCATGACATCCGAGCGGTCGGATGTGACCGAAGGACGCGGGACGGGACCGCTGATCGTCACCGAGGATGTGGAGCTGCTCGACGATCTGCTGCGGTTGTGTGCCGCGGCCGGCGCCGAGCCCCAGGTGCACCACTCGGTGCCCGAGCGCGCGCGGTGCTGGGACGACGCGCCGATGGTGCTCGTCGGGGACGACGCGGCGGCCCGCTGCCGCGGTGCCACCCGCAGGCGGGGCGTGATGCTGGTCGGACGGGATCAGGACGATCCCGATGTATGGCGGCGGGCGGTGGAGATCGGCGCCGACTGCGTGCTGAGGCTGCCCGACGCGGAGAGCTGGCTCGTCGACCGGATCGCGGACGCCGCCGAGGGCGCGGGCCGGCAGGCGCTCACGGTCGGCGTGATCGGCGGGCGGGGCGGCGCAGGGGCCTCGACGCTGGCCTGCGCGCTGGCTGTGACCGCCGCGCGGACCGGTCGGCGCACGATGCTCATCGACGGCGATCCGCTCGGTGGCGGGCTCGATGTGCTGCTCGGCGGGGAGCAGACGGCGGGCAGACGTTGGCCGGATTTCGCGGCATCCAAAGGACGGGTCGCGGGTGGCGCGCTGGAGGAATCGCTGCCCCGTCTCCATGAGCTGCGGGTGCTGAGCTGGGATCGCGGGGACTCGGTGGTGATCCAGCCGGAGGCCATGCGGTCGGTGCTCGCAGCCGCCCGCAGGGGCGGCGGTGTCGTGGTGGTGGATCTGCCGCGGCGGGTCGACGAGGCCGTGGCGGAGGCACTGGCCCAGCTGGATCTGGGGCTGCTGGTGGTGCCCGCGGAGCTGCGGGCGATCGCGGCGGCCGGCCGGGTGGCCTCGACGGTGAGCATGGTGCTCCAGGATCTGAGGGCGGTGGTCCGCGGTCCGTACGCGGCCGGGCTGGACGAGCGCTGGATCGCCGACGCGCTCAGGCTTCCGCTCGTGGGCGAACTGCCCCTGGAAGCGGGGCTCTCGCAGGACCAGGACGGCGGAGCGCCGCCGGGCTCGCGGGCGCGCGGACCGCTGGCCGCGTTCTGTACGGCCTTCTGGGAGCGGGCCCTGGCCGGGGACGGGAGCGTGACGCCATGACGGCGGTGACGGCCCCGGGCGGGCTGCTGGACGCCGTACGGCAGCGGCTCGCGGAGAGCGGCGCGGATCCGACGCCGGCGAGGGTGGCCGCCGCGTTACGGGCCCAGGGGAGGCTGCTGGGGGACACGGAGGTGCTGGGCGCCGCGGAGGAATTGCGGTGCGAGCTGGTGGGGACGGGGCCGCTGGAGCCGCTCCTCGCCGATCCGTCGGTGACCGATGTGCTGGTCTCCGCGCCCGACCGGGTGTGGGTGGACCGTGGCGGCGGGCTGGAGCTGACCGCCGTGTCGTTCGCCGACGCGGCTTCCGTACGGAGGCTGGCGCAGCGGCTCGCCGCGGTGGCCGGGCGGCGGCTGGACGACGCGCGGCCCTGGGTGGACGCCCGGCTGCCCGACGGGACGCGTATGCACGCGGTACTGCCGCCGGTGGCGGTCGGTTCGACGTATCTATCGCTGCGGGTGGTGCGGCCCACGGCGTTCTCGCTGGCGGAGCTGACCGCGGCGGGGACGGTGCCGCCCGGCGGTGAGCGCCTGCTGCGGGCGCTGATCGAGGCGCGGCTGTCGTTCCTGATCAGCGGAGGCACCGGCACAGGGAAGACGACCCTCCTGGCCACCCTGCTCGGCCTGGTCGGGCCGCGGGAGCGGATCGTACTGGCCGAGGACTCCGCGGAGTTGCGGCCCGACCATCCGCATGTGGTGCGGCTGGAGGGCCGGCCGGCGAACCAGGAGGGCGCGGGACTGGTGGAACTGCGGGACCTGGTCCGGCAGGCGCTGAGGATGAGGCCGGACCGGCTGGTCGTCGGCGAGGTCAGAGGCCATGAGGTCACCGAACTGCTGGCCGCTCTGAACACGGGGCACGAAGGTGGCTGCGGCACTGTCCATGCCAATACGGCGGCGGACGTTCCCGCGCGGCTGGAGGCCCTGGGGACGGCGGCGGGCCTGGACCGGGCCGCGCTGCACAGCCAGTTGGCCGCCGCGCTCTCGGCCGTGATCCATCTGGTGAGGGATCGCGACGGGCGCCGGAGGATCGCCGAGGTGCACGTGCTGGAGCGGGACGCCGCCGGGCTGGTGGTGCCGGTGCCCGCGCTGCGCTGGCGCGCCGACGCCTTCGCGTACGAGCGAGGCTGGCCACGCCTGCTGGCGCGGATCGGAGGCGCGCTGTGACAGCTCTGTGGACGGCGGTCCGGGTGGGGGCGGCGGCCCTCTGCGCGGGGGCCGCGGCCTGGCTGACGGTCGGGCACGCGCGCGGGCTGCGCCGGGCCGTGCTGCTGTTCGGGGACGGCGTTGGGCCGGCCGGCACCGCGCGGTGGGTCCCCTGGTGGTCGTCCTGGGCGGCGAAGGCCTGTGGACGGGTGCGAGGGCTCGGGCGGGAGTGGCTCTGTCTGCCACCGGCCCTGGTGCTCGCCGTGCTGGGGGAGTCGGTGCTGCCGCTGATCGGGGGCGCACTGGCGGTACCGCTGACGAGGCGGAGCCTGCGGTCGCGGGAGCGGAGGAGAGCGCGGGAGCGGAGGGCCGACGGAGTTGTCGCGCTGTGCGGCGCGGCGGCGGGCGAACTGAGGGCCGGTCTTCACCCCGCACAGGCCCTGGTGGCCGCCTCGGGGTCCACCGGCGGGCTGGGAGGCGCTGAGACCGCCGTACTGGCCGCCGCGCGGTTCGGCGGGGATGTACCGGGCGCCCTGCGCCTGGCGGCCCGTGAGCCGGGCGCTGACGGGCTGGTGGGGCTCGCCGCCTGCTGGCGGGTGGCCGTGGACGGCGGTGCGGGGCTCGCCGCGGGGCTGGACCGGCTGGAGGCCGCGCTGAGGGCCGAGCGGGAGCGGGGGGAGGCGTTACGGGCCCAGCTGACCGGCGCCTGGTCGACGGTCGCGCTGCTCGCGGTTCTTCCGGTGGTGGGTCTGCTGCTGGGTTCGGCTCTGGGCGCGGACCCGCTGCGGGTGCTGCTCCACACCCCGGCCGGCTGGGGACTGCTGGCGGTGGGCGGAGCGCTGGAGGGCGTGGGCCTGTGGTGGGCGGTTCGGATCGTACGGGCGGGGGAGGCGCCATGAGCCAGGACGGCGTCCACAGGCTGTGGGCCGCGCTCCCGGCCGTCGCCGCCCTCGGGTGCGCCGTGCTCGCGGTGGCGGCCGTACGGCGCGAGCGGCACGTGCGCGGGCGGCTCGCGGCCCTGCTGGCTGTCGGGTCCGGACAGCGGCGAGCACGGCCGGAGATCGCGGCCTGGGCGCGGCGCTGGGGTCCGCCGCTCTGCGCGGCCGTCATCGGCTGGGTGCTGGTCGGTGGGGTCGGCGGCTTGCCGGCGGGACTCGCGGGGGCGTACGGGGTACGGAGATGGCTGCGTACCAGGAAGCCGGACGACGGCGCCCTGGCCGGTGAGACGGCGGGGCAACTTCCGCTCGCCGCCGATCTGCTGGCCGCCTGCCTCGCCGCCGGGGCCGGGCCGCGAGAGGCGGCGGAGGCGGTCGGCGAGTCGCTGGGCGGGCCCGTGGGCGACCGGCTGGCACGCACGGCCGCGGAAGTGCGGCTCGGTGGCGAACCGGCCGAGGCGTGGGGACGGCTCGGGGCGATACCGGGTGCCACGGCACTGGCCCGCTGTCTGGAGCGGGCAGCGGTCACGGGCGCGCCGGCCGCGGCGCCGGTGTCCAGGCTGGCCGAGGGCTTCAGGGCGGAGCGTTCGCGCGCCGCCCTGGCCAGGGCCCAGCGGGCCCAGGTGCTGATCACCGCGCCGGTGGGGCTCTGCTTCCTGCCCGCCTTTCTGACGGTGGGGGTGGCGCCGGTGCTCATCGGTCTCGCGAGTGGGCTGCTGAACGGCGACTGAGCCTTCTCGGCCGGGCATCACGAGCGGATCTTCTTTCAACTCTTTCAATGACTTCTACGGGGAGACGGACATGTGGAGGACCACGCGACGGACGGCACCGAGGGTGCGGACGGCCTGGACGGGCTGTGTGAATCGGTGGGGAGGGATCAGGCGGGTATGGCGAGGGCGGCTTCGCGCCGACACGGGGATGGCGACGTCCGAGTACGCCGTGGCGACCATCGCGGCCTGCGCGCTGGCGGCCGTGCTCTACAAGGTGGTCACGAGCGGGTCCGTCTCGGCCGCGCTGGAGTCGGTGATCGGGAAGGCGCTCCATGCGCAGATCTGAGGCCGTGCGTTGCGAGCGCGGGTCCGTGACGGCGGAGGCGGCCGTGGCCGTACCGGCGCTGGTGGTGTTCACGATGGCCCTGCTCTGGGCTCTGACGGCGGCCTCCGCGCAGATCCAGTGCGTCGACGCGGCGCGGGTGGGGGCACGGGCCGCGGCCAGGTCGGAGCCACGGCCCGCGGCGCTGGACGTCGCGCGCTCGGCGGCTCCGAGGAGCGCGAGGGTGACGCTGGAGCGTACGGGTGATCTGTGGCGGGTGCGGGTGGAGGCGCCGGTGCCCGGGACGGGCGGGCTGGGCGTGACGCTCACGGCGGAGGCGGTCGCGTCGGCCGAGGACGCCTTGGACGCCTCTGGAGGCGGCAGGGGAGGCCCGGTGCCGGCGGTGGTGGTGTCGTGACCAGGGACCGGGGCGCGGCGACGGTGTGGGCGGCCCTGGCGGCCACCACGATGTGCGTGGTGTTCGCGGTGGTGCTCGCCATGGGACAGGCGGTGGTCGCCCGTCACCGGGCGGCTGCCGCGGCGGATCTCGCGGCCCTCGCCGCCGCGGACCACGCGCTGCTGGGACAGGCGGACGCCTGCGGCCGGGCGGCCGATGTGGCGTCGGCACAAGGCGCGGAGGTGGTGAGGTGCGGGCTGAGCGGCGGGATCGCGGATGTGACCGCCCGGGCGCCCTTCGGCCCGTACGCCCCGACGGTCAGGGCCCGCGCGGGCCCGCCGCTCGCGACGCCCCCGCCCCCGGCCCGGAAGGCCGGGCCCTGAGACGGGAGCTGCTCGACGGCTATTCCACGGAGGGCGCGACCGGCCCGGCCGCTGCGGCTCCTGAGGCCGCCGGAGCCACCTGAGCGGCTGGAGCCCCTGGGGCCGGAGTCGCTGGGCTCGCCGGAACGGCTGGGGGCGCCGGGAGCCGCGGGGCGGAGCTGAGCAGCTCGGTCAGGAGTCGTACGGCGCCTCGCTTGTGCAGGGGATCGTTGCCGTTGCCGCACTTGGGGGACTGGATGCAGGACGGACAGCCGGCGTCGCACTCGCAGGAGGCGATGGCCTCGCGGGTGGCCGAGAGCCACTCCCGGGCCGTGCGGAAGGCCCGTTCCGCGAAGCCCGCGCCGCCGGGATGGCCGTCGTACACGAAGACCGTCGGCAGCAGGGTGTCCGGGTGGAGCGGTACGGACACTCCGCCGATGTCCCAGCGGTCGCAGGTGGCGAAGAGCGGGAGCATCCCGATCGAGGCGTGCTCGGCCGCGTGGAGCGCGCCGCCGAGCTGCTCCGGATCGACCCGCGCCCGGTCGAGCTGGTCCTCGGTGACCGTCCACCACACGGCCCGGGTGCGGAGGGTCCGTGGCGGCAGATCGAGCTTGCTCTCGCCGAGCACCTCGCCGGTGACGAGCCTGCGGCGCAGAAAGGAGACGACCTGGTTGGTGACCTCGACGGAGCCGTAGCAGAGGCGTCCGTCGCCCCAGGGGATCTCGGTGTCGGTTTCGAGGACGGAGATGGCGGTGGTGTCGCGGGCGGTGGTGGAGTACGGCGGGGCGGCCTCCTCGACCAGGGCGACGGAGTCGGCCAGATCGAGCCGCTTCACCAGATAGGTCCGGCCCTGGTGGAGATGGACGGCGCCGTCGTGGACCGAGGTGTGGGAGGCGGCCTCGTCGACCGTGCCCAGCAGTCTGCCGGTCGCGGCCTCGACGATCTGGACGGGACGGCCGCCCTCGCCCCGGATGTCGGTGAGGTCGGCGGCCCGCTCCCGGCGGGTCCAGTACCAGCCGGAGGCACGGCGGCGCAGGAGACCGGCGGTTTCGAGCTGCGGCAGCAGTTCGGGGACGGCCGGGCCGAAGAGCGTCAGATCGTCCTCGGTGAGCGGGAGTTCGGCGGCGGCGGCGCAGAGATGAGGGGCAAGGACGTACGGGTTGTCCGGATCGAGGACGGTGGACTCGACGGGCTGCTGGAAGAGCGCCTCGGGATGGTGGACGAGGTAGGTGTCCAGCGGGTCGTCGCGGGCCACGAGAACGGCCAGGGCTCCTTGTCCGGAGCGGCCCGCGCGGCCCGCCTGCTGCCAGAGCGAGGCGCGGGTGCCCGGGTAGCCGGCGATGAGGACGGCGTCCAGGCCGGAGACGTCGATGCCCAGTTCCAGCGCGGTGGTGGCGGCGAGGCCGAGAAGTTCGCCGGAGTGCAGCGCGTTCTCCAGGGCGCGGCGCTCCTCGGGGAGGTAACCGCCCCGGTAGGCGGCGACGCGGCGGGCCAGGGAGCGGTCCACCTCGGCCAGACGTTCCTGGGCGATCACGGCGACGAGTTCGGCGCCGCGACGGGAGCGAACGAAGGCGACCGTACGGACGCCCTGGACGGTCAGGTCGGTGAGGAGGTCGGCGGTCTCCGCCGTGGCCGTACGGCGGACGGGAGCGCCCTTCTCGCCGTGGAGTTCGGTGAGCGGGGGCTCCCAGAGGGCGAAGACGAGTTCGCCGCGCGGTGAGGCGTCGTCGGCGACCTCCCGGACGGTGAGCCCGGTGAGCCGGCCGGCGGCCACGGCGGGTTCGGCGGCGGTGGCCGAGGCGAGGAGAAAGACCGGATTCGCTCCGTAGCGGGCGCATACGCGGCGGAGCCGGCGCAGTACCTGGGCCACGTGCGAGCCGAAGACGCCGCGGTAGGTGTGGCACTCGTCGATGACGACATAGCGCAGGGAGCGCAGGAAGGAGGACCAGCGAGGGTGGGACGGGAGTATGCCCCGGTGCAGCATGTCCGGGTTGGTCAGCACGTAGTTGGCGTACTGCCGGACCCATTCGCGCTCTTCGACGGGGGTGTCGCCGTCGTAGACGGCAGGGCGTACGCGGTTGCCGAGCGGTTCCGCGAGCGCTCTGACGGCGCGCCGCTGGTCGGCGGCGAGCGCCTTGGTCGGGGCGAGATAGAGCGCGGTCGTGCCCCGGCCGTTGGCGGCCTCCGAACCGTCGAGGAGCGTGGACAGCACGGGAGCGAGATAGGCGAGGGACTTGCCGGAGGCGGTACCGGTGGCGATGACGACCGATTCGCCGTCCAGGGCGTGCTCGGCGGCGGCTGCCTGGTGGGCCCACGGATGGTCGATCCCGGCCCGCTGAATGACGTTGATCACTTCTGGTCTGATGCGATCCGGCCAGACGGCATGACGGCCCGCCCGCGGGGGCAGGTGCTCCGTATGGGTGATGCGCGTAGCCCGGCCCGCTCCCGCGGTGAGCCGGTCGAGGACCGTACCGGGAGAGGGGCGCATGCCCCCGGTCTCGGGGGGCGCGCTGGGGCTGGGTTTCCTGGCCATCGGCATCGAGTGTGTCACTGGTGTGACGGACAATGGGCTCAAGGCGTCGTGCGCGACTGCTGGTAAGTGATTGAATGCCATCGCGGCTGGCGATACGTCCCCTGGCTCCGTCGGGGAGACCCGAGGGGCGACCGCTCGATAGCAAGGTGCTGGAGGATCCGTGGACCTGTCCCTGTCGACTCGCAATGTGTCCGGCCCTGGTGGCGACCGTACGGTCGTCGAGGTCGGTGGCGAGATTGATGTGTATACCGCGCCCAAGCTGCGCGAGCAGTTGGTCGAGTTGGTGAACGACGGCAGCTACCACCTGGTTGTCGACATGGAGGGCGTGGACTTCCTGGACTCGACCGGTCTCGGCGTGCTCGTGGGTGGCCTGAAGCGAGTGCGCGCCCATGAGGGCTCGCTGCGTCTGGTCTGCAACCAGGAGCGCATTCTCAAGATCTTCCGGATCACCCGCCTCACCAAGGTGTTCCCGATCCACACCACGGTCGACGAGGCCGTGGCGGCCACCGACTGAGGTCGGCCACAGACTTCCGGAAGAGGGCAGAGGCACCGGGCGTTCCGCCCGGATGCCCTCGCTCGTGAGTTCGCACGCTCGTACGTTCGAGGGGGATCGCATGGCCACCGTTGAACTGCGCTTCAGCGCTCAGCCCGAGCACGTCAGGACGGCCCGTCTGGTGGCGGCCGCCGTGGCGCGCCGGGCCGGGGTCGACGAGGCGGTGTTGGACGAGGTCAGACTCGCGGTCGGTGAGGCATGCAGCCGGGCGGTCGGGCTGCACCGCAGCCATGGCATCACCGCCCCGGTGAAGGTCGTGCTGACCGAGGAGGAGAAGAACTTCTCCATCGAGGTCGGCGACGGCGTCACCGGCACGGGCGGCGGCGCCGGTAACGGTGGTGACGCGGCCTCCGGCGGGTCCGACGGCGCCTCCTCGGGCGATCTGTACGAGGGCGACGCCGAGGGTGAGGACGAGATGGGGCTCGCGGTCATCAGCGGGCTCGTCGACGATGTCGAAGTCACCACGGGAGACGACGGCGGGGTCATCCGGATGAGCTGGCCGACGACGCCGGCCGTCACGATGCCCTGATCGAGCCAGGATGCCCTGATCGAGGCGGTCGTGATGCCTTGATCGAATCGCGCCGATGTGTTGATCAGACTGCCGGGATGCCCTGATCGAATCTCCCGATTGCTCCGCCTCGAAAGGCCCTGCTGAGCAGGGCCTTTCTTATTTCACCGATGATCGTCGATCATTTTATCAATGCGCTTATCCCATTACCTATTTTCAGCGCGATCATTTGTGTTCGGATAAGTCAAGGTCGATTACATGTGGCGTGCTCTGTTTTGATCAGGTCTTGCTCCCTACAATCCGTCCATCTTGAACGCTGAGCGTCAAGGAGGACGAATGGCGGGGCACTTCCATCCACAACTGTCCGAACACCCCACTTCTCTCGCAGCGGCGATACTGACGGACGACAATCGGCTCATCGTGATCGTCATCGCAGTGGTCGCGCTGGCGGCCCTGTTCGTCGCCCAGCTCCTGGTACGCCAGGTCCTGTCGGCGGGCGAGGGCACGGATTCGATGAAAGAGATCGCGGCGGCCGTACAGGAAGGCGCGAATGCCTATCTGGCCAGGCAGTTGCGTACCCTCGGCGTCTTCGCCGTCGTGGTGTTCTTCCTGCTGATGCTGCTTCCGGCCGACAACTGGTCGCAGCGCGCGGGACGTTCGCTGTTCTTCCTGGTGGGTGCGCTTTTCTCGGCGGCCACCGGTTACATCGGCATGCGTCTTGCCGTACGCAGCAATGTGCGGGTCGCCGCGGCCGCGCGCGAGGCGACACCGGCGCCGGGCGAGCCGGAAAAGGATCTCACGGCCGTTTCCCACAAAGCCATGAAGATCGCATTCCGTACGGGCGGTGTGGTCGGCATGTTCACGGTGGGCCTCGGCCTGCTCGGGGCCTCCTGTGTGGTTCTCGTCTACGCCGCCGACGCGCCCAAGGTGCTGGAGGGCTTCGGACTCGGCGCCGCGCTGATCGCCATGTTCATGCGTGTCGGTGGCGGGATCTTCACCAAGGCCGCCGACGTCGGAGCCGACCTGGTCGGCAAGGTGGAGCAGGGCATTCCTGAGGACGATCCGCGCAATGCCGCGACCATCGCGGACAATGTGGGGGACAACGTAGGGGACTGCGCGGGCATGGCCGCGGACCTGTTCGAGTCGTACGCCGTGACGCTGGTCGCCGCGCTCATTCTCGGCAAGGCGGCCTTCGGGGACTTCGGGCTCGCCTTCCCGCTGATCGTTCCCGCGATCGGGGTGGTCACGGCGATGATCGGCATCTTCGCGGTGGCTCCGCGCCGCGCCGACCGCAGCGGTATGAGCGCCATCAACCGCGGCTTCTTCATCTCCGCGGTGATCTCGCTCGCCCTGGTGGCCGTGGCGGCCTTCGTCTATCTGCCGTCCTCCTACGCCGGGCTGGACGGAGTGGACGATCAGGAGATCCTCACGCACGGCGGCGACCCGCGCGTGCTGGCCCTGGTCGCGGTCGCCATCGGTATCGTGCTCGCCGCCCTGATCCAGCAGCTCACGGGCTATTTCACCGAGACCACCAGGCGCCCGGTCAGGGACATCGGCAAGTCCGCCCTGACCGGTCCCGCCACCGTGGTGCTCGCGGGCATCGCCATCGGTCTGGAGTCCGCCGTCTACACCGCGCTGCTGATCGGGCTCGCGGTGTACGGGGCTTTCCTGCTCGGCGGTACGTCGATCATGCTCGCCCTCTTCGCCGTGGCGCTGGCCGGCACCGGGCTGCTCACCACCGTCGGCGTCATCGTCGCCATGGACACCTTCGGTCCGGTCTCCGACAACGCCCAGGGCATCGCCGAGATGTCCGGCGACGTCCAGGGCGCGGGCGCGCAGGTGCTCACCGACCTCGACGCCGTCGGCAACACCACGAAAGCCATCACGAAGGGCATCGCCATCGCCACGGCCGTACTCGCCGCGTCGGCGCTCTTCGGCTCGTACCGCGACGCCATCGCCACGGCCGTCGCCGATGTGGGAACCGTGGCCGACGGGCTGACGCTCAGTCTGGACATCTCCCAGCCCAACAATCTGGTGGGGCTGATCCTCGGTGCCGCGGTCGTCTTCCTCTTCTCCGGGCTGGCGATCAACGCGGTGTCGCGGTCGGCCGGTTCGGTGGTCTACGAGGTGCGACGGCAGTTCCGCGAGCATCCCGGGATCATGGACTACACCGAGAAGCCGGAGTACGGGCGCGTGGTCGACATCTGCACCAAGGACGCGCTGCGCGAGCTGGCCACACCGGGTCTGCTCGCCGTCCTCACGCCGATCGCGGTGGGCTTCTCGCTCGGGGTCGGGGCGCTCGGCTCGTTCCTGGCCGGCGCGATCGGCACCGGCACCCTGATGGCCGTCTTCCTGGCCAACTCCGGCGGTGCCTGGGACAACGCCAAGAAGCTGGTCGAGGACGGGCACCACGGCGGCAAGGGCAGCGACGCCCACGCCGCCACGGTGATCGGGGACACGGTCGGAGACCCGTTCAAGGACACGGCGGGCCCCGCCATCAACCCGCTGCTGAAGGTGATGAACCTGGTGGCGCTGCTCATCGCGCCCGCGGTGGTCCAGTTCAGCTACGGGAGCGACGCCAGCGCGGGCATCCGCGCCCTGGTGGCCGTGCTCGCGCTGGCCGTCATCGTCGGGGCCGTGTACGTCTCCAAGCGGCGCTCGGTGACGGTGGACGGCGGGGACGGAAGCGGCGGGGACGGTTCCGGCGGCGGAACGGAGAAGTCGCCGGACCCGGCCGTGGCGTCATGACGGCCGGCCGGACGGCGCACCGGGGCCCGCCGGCGCGCCGGGGCCCGTGACCGTACGGGCATGGGCGTGGCCTAGGCCGGTCGACGGATGAGCGGCGGGCGGGCGGCGTGGAGGGACGCGCCGTCCGCCCGTCGGCGTTCCTGGGAACGCACGGTGCGCGTGAGGTGTCTCTCTCTTGGTGCAAATGGCTGCAATAGCACACAGACTGTGCGACCTGGACATGGTTGTCGCCCACTTGGCGTGTATGTTCCGGGGCCGAGAGCCTTGGAAGGGACCATCCGGTGAACAAGAAGCTTGTGGCCGCGCTGTCCGGCGGTGCGGTACTGCTCATGACGCTGTCCGGTTGCAGTGACGACAGCGAGAGCAAGGTGAACGACTGGGCCAAGAAGGTCTGCGACCAGGTCCAGCCCGAGCTGAAGAAGATCGGGGCCGCCAACACCTCCATCCAGCAGGCGACCTCGGACAGCACCAAGCCCATCGACGTCCAGAGGACCGACTCCGCGGCCTTCCAGTCCATCTCCGGCGCCTACAAGGCGCTGGGCTCCGCCGTGAACAGCGCGGGCGCCCCGCCCGTCACCGACGGCGAGAAGACCCAGCAGGAGGCCGTCAAGGAACTCAACGCCACCTCCACGGCGTACGCGGGCCTCCAGAAGAAGGTCGACGAACTCGACACGAAGGACCAGGCGGACTTCGCCGACGGCCTCAAGGGCGTCGCGGACGAACTCGACAAGCTCAGCAGGAGCGGTGACAAGGCGCTCCAGAAGCTTCAGTCCGGCTCTGTCGGCAAGGCGATGGCGAAGCAGACCGGGTGCCAGAAGACGCCGCCGACGAGCGCCGGGGCGACCGGCTCGTCGGTGAACGGCGGCTGAGGGCTGTCCCGTAATCCATGGTGGGCGCGCGACGACAGCTACGGCACCTCGCCGCGTTGTCGGACGCCCCCATACGCCCAGTATGGGGACGTCCCTCCGCCTTGCGATGCACCGCATCCGACGCCGCGCGCCGATCCACCAGCGATTACGGGGGACAGCCCTCAGGAACGCTCGGGAAGCATCGGGATCCGTCGGAAACGGTCGGAGACCACCGGAAGCGGTTGTGAACCCGCCGGGAAGTGGCCGGGACGTGGTACGGACAGGCTCGGTGGCGCGCGGTCGGAGTCGGGCGGCGCGCCACCGCTTCTCCCCTGGCGTCCCGGTGCTCCGTACTTGACTTCTGACACCTGTCCCCAGCCCGTGGCGTCCCTCGCCCGACGGCTGGGCCGACAGGGCCCGGACCCCGCCCGTACATCCGCTCTTGGACGCTCTCGAACATGACACCGCGGCCCGGTCCCCCGAACGGAGGGACCGGGCCGCGGGCCGTTGTCAGTGGGAGCCGCCACAATGGGCGGGTGAGTACGACCAGCCTTCCCGCGCCCGACCACTCGCCCCGACTCCGTGCCGCCCTGCTCGCCGCCGATTTCACCGCCGACGGACTGCTCGATCTGCTCGGCGCGCCCGCGTACGCGGCTCTGGCCCGCAGCGAGACCGTGCCCGCGCTGCGCGCCACCCGTGGCGACACCCCGCTCGAAACGCTCGTGCGGCTCTTCCTGCTCCAGAAGCCGGTTCCGGAGGAGCGCGCCGCTGCCGCGCTGCCCCTGGAGGAGGTGCTGGCCGACGGCTGGCTCGTCCGGGACGGGCAGGAGATCCGCGCGACGGTGGACGTCCGGCCGTACGGCGGGCCGGAGGGACAGGACTGGTTCATCGTCTCCGACCTGGGGCTCGCCGTCGGAGGCGCCGCGGGGGCGAGCGGCCATGACGAGGGAGTGGTGCTCGGGGTGGGCGGAGCCTCCACGACCCTGGCGGGGATCACCGTGAGGAGACCCGTCGAGAGGGCGCTCGATCTCGGCACGGGCTCCGGTATCCAGGCCCTGCACGCGGCCCAGCACGCCGTAAGGGTCACCGCCACCGATCTCAATCCGCGGGCGCTCGGCTTCACCCGGCTGACGCTGGCCCTCTCCGACGCGCCGCCCGCCGAGCTGCGCGAGGGTTCGCTCTTCGAGCCGGTGGGGGACGAGACGTACGACCTGATCGTCTCCAACCCGCCGTTCGTCATCTCGCCCGGCGCCCGCTTGACCTACCGTGACGGCGGGATGGGCGGGGACGATCTGTGCCGCACGCTCGTCCAGCAGGCGGGCGAGCGGCTGCGCACCGGCGGATTCGCGCATTTCCTCGCCAACTGGCAGCACGTGGAGGGGGAGGAGTGGGAGCAGCGGCTGCGTTCCTGGGTGCCGGCCGGCTGCGACGCCTGGATCGTGCAGCGCGAGGTCCAGGACGTGACGCAGTACGCGGAGCTGTGGCTGCGCGACAGCGGCGACCACCGCGAGGACCCGCAGGAGTACGCCGCGCGGTACGAGGCGTGGCTGGACGAGTTCGAGGCCCGCAAGACCAAGGCGGTCGGTTTCGGCTGGATCACGCTCAGGAAGTCGGGCGCCGAGCGGCAGTCGATCGTCGTGGAGGAGTGGCCGCATCCGGTCGAGCAGCCGCTCGGCGAGACCGTACGGGCCCATTTCGAGCGGCAGGACTATCTGCGCGCGCACGATGACGCGGGCATTCTGACCGGCCATTTCCTGCTGGCGCCCGAAGTCGTCCAGGAGCAGGTGGGAGTGCCGGGTGCCGAGGATCCCGAGCATGTGGTGCTGAGGCAGCACCGGGGGATGCGGCGGGCCACGAAGGTCGACGCGGTGGCGGCCGGGTTCGCGGGCGTCTGCGACGGGAGGCTGAGCGCCGGGCGGATTCTCGACGCGATCGCCCAGCTCATGCAGGAGGATCCGGTGCTGCTCCGTGACCGGACGCCACAGGCGATCCGGCTGCTGGTGGAGGAGGGCTTCCTGGAACCGGCGCCGACATCGTTCTGACGCTCCGGTCGTTCCGACGCTCCGGCCTGACCGGGGCGGCGGATTTCGCCCGGGGCGCCCGCCTCCGGCGCCCCGGGGAAGAGCTGCCCTGTCCCTGGCGCCTGCCCCTGCCGTGTCGGCCCGTTCCGCGCCGGCCCGTTCCGCGCCGGTCCGTTCCGCGCCGGTCCGTCCCGCGCCGGTCCGTCCCGCATACCACCGCCGTCCACCGCGCGGTGGGGCCCGGCGGCCCTGTGCCGGCCGGTGCCGCGCGCCGCTGCTGTCCCAGCCCGGCCGCCGGGAGGGCCGGTGAACACGTCCGTGGCGTTCACCCGGAGTTCGTGGTCCTGACGCCCTGAGGTGCCAGCCTCGGCCCTCTGAATCCCTGGTGCCGCACGAGGGGCGCCACGCGCGGAGCGAGGTACGGGCAATGGAGAGCGGGCCGGCGGTTTTCGCGGGAGCGGTTTTCGCGCTGTTCGGCGCCGGACTGCTGCTGTGGACGGTGGCACGCGTGCTCCACCGCGCGCCGGTCGCCCACGGAGTGCGGCCTGCGGCGTCCATCACGCTCGCGACACTCTCGGGCGTGGTCTTTCTCGCCCTCGGCGTGTGGTGTTTCAGTCGTATCTGATCCCCTTTCCCGGAGCCTGACCGGCTCCGCCGCGCCATGATCGAACAGACCCGCGCGGACCGCCGCCGGGCCGCCGGACCTGCACCGTACGGGTTTCGCCGCCCTCGCGCACGGCTCTTCGCGAACGCCTCGGCGCGAGCACGGGCGGCGTGGCCCGACGCGACGGGCATGGGGGTCCGGGCGGCAGGAATGGCCGGAGTCGGGTTACCGTTCGAGTGGCCGTTGCGGGCTTTCGCCGTTTGACACGGGGGCGGGTTGTACCGTCACACTCCGCAGCGAAGCAGCGTCACCGCTGGGCCGTCCGCGCCCGGCCGTGCCGTACGCGCCGTACTGCCGTACGGACCCACCGAGCGTCGACCGGAGAGAAGAGCGAAGTTGTCCCCGACCAGCGAGACCGCACACGGCGGCCGCCGACTCGTCATCGTCGAGTCGCCTGCCAAGGCGAAGACGATCAAGGGGTACCTCGGCCCCGGCTACGTCGTCGAGGCGAGCGTCGGGCACATCCGCGACCTCCCGAACGGCGCCGCGGAGGTGCCCGAGAAGTACACCGGCGAGGTACGCCGCCTCGGTGTGGACGTCGAGCATGACTTCCAACCGATCTATGTCGTCAACGCCGACAAGAAGGCCCAGGTCAGAAAGCTCAAGGAGCTGCTGGCCGAATCCGACGAGCTCTACCTCGCCACCGATGAGGACCGCGAGGGCGAGGCCATCGCCTGGCATCTCCAGGAAGTCCTCAAGCCCAAGGTCCCGGTCAAGCGGATGGTCTTCCACGAGATCACCAAGGACGCGATCAGGGCCGCCGTCGCCAATCCGCGCGAGCTGAACACGCGCATGGTCGACGCGCAGGAGACCCGCCGTATCCTCGACCGTCTCTACGGCTACGAGGTCTCGCCGGTCCTGTGGAAGAAGGTCATGCGCGGCCTCTCCGCGGGCCGTGTTCAGTCCGTCGCCACCCGGCTCGTCGTCGAGCGGGAGCGCGAGCGCATCGCGTTCCGCTCCGCCGAGTACTGGGACCTGACCGGCACGTTCTCCACCGGCCGGGCCGGAGACGCCTCCGATCCGTCCTCGCTCGTCGCCCGGCTGAACGCGGTCGACGGCCGGCGTGTCGCGCAGGGCCGTGATTTCGGTCCGGACGGACAGCTCAAGTCCGACCAGGTGCTGCATCTGGACGAGGCCAACGCACGGGCGCTGGCCGCCGCCCTGGAGAACACCGCCTTCTCGGTCCGCTCGGTCGAGTCCAAGCCGTACCGCCGCTCCCCGTACGCGCCGTTCCGTACGACGACGCTCCAGCAGGAGGCCTCGCGCAAGCTGGGCTTCGGGGCGAAGTCCACGATGCAGGTCGCGCAGAAGCTGTACGAGAACGGCTTCATCACCTATATGCGTACGGACTCCACGACCCTCTCGGACACGGCGGTCTCGGCGGCCCGCGCGCAGGTCACGCAGTTGTACGGGGCGAGCTATCTGCCGGACAAGCCGCGCACGTACGCGGGCAAGGTCAAGAACGCGCAGGAGGCGCACGAGGCGATCCGTCCCTCGGGCGACCGTTTCCGCACGCCCGCGGAGACGGGACTGAGCGGCGACCAGTTCAAGCTGTACGAGCTGATCTGGAAGCGGACCGTCGCCTCCCAGATGAAGGACGCGGTCGGCAACAGCGTCACCGTCAAGATCGGCGGCCGGGCGAGCGACGGCCGGGACGCGGAATTCTCCGCGTCCGGCAAGACGATCACCTTCCACGGCTTCATGAAGGCGTATGTCGAGGGCGCGGACGACCCGAACGCGGAGCTGGACGACCGCGAGCGCCGGCTGCCTCAGGTCGCCGAGGGCGATCCGCTCACCGCCGAGGAGCTGTCGGTCGACGGCCACGCGACCAAGCCGCCGGCCCGCTACACCGAGGCCTCGCTGGTCAAGGAGCTGGAAGAGCGCGAGATCGGCCGTCCGTCGACCTACGCCTCGATCATCGGCACCATCCTCGACCGCGGCTATGTCTTCAAGAAGGGCACGGCGCTCGTCCCGTCGTTCCTCTCCTTCGCCGTGGTCAATCTGCTGGAGAAGCACTTCGGCCGGCTGGTCGACTACGACTTCACGGCCAGGATGGAGGACGATCTCGACCGCATCGCGCGGGGCGAGGCCCAGGCCGTGCCGTGGCTGAGGCGTTTCTACTTCGGCGAGGGCGACGACAACGCGGGTCTCGCGTCGGGCGCGGGCAATGGCGACGGCGATCACCTCGGTGGTCTCAAGGAGCTGGTCACCGACCTCGGAGCGATCGACGCGCGCGAGATCTCCTCCTTCCCCGTCGGCGACGGCATCATGCTGCGCGTCGGCCGGTACGGCCCGTACGTGGAGCGCGGGGAGAAGGACGAGGAGGGCCACCAGCGCGCCGATGTGCCGGAGGACCTGGCGCCCGACGAGCTGACGGTCGAGCACGCGGAGGAGCTGCTGGCCAAGCCGAGTGGTGACTTCGAGCTGGGCGCCGATCCGGTGACCGGTCATCAGATCGTGGCGAAGGACGGCCGGTACGGTCCGTATGTCACGGAGATCCTGCCGGACGGCACTCCGAAGACCGGCAAGAACGCGGTCAAGCCCCGTACCGCCTCACTCTTCAAGTCCATGTCCCTGGACACGGTCACGCTGGACGACGCGCTGAAGCTGATGTCGCTGCCGCGCGTGGTCGGCGCGGACGCCGAAGGCGTCGAGATCACCGCGCAGAACGGCCGGTACGGCCCGTATCTGAAGAAGGGCACGGACTCGCGGTCGCTGGTGAGCGAGGACCAGCTCTTCAGCATCACGCTGGACGAGGCGCTGGCGATCTACGCGCAGCCCAAGCAGCGGGGGCGGGCCGCGGCCAAGCCGCCGCTGAAGGAGCTGGGTACGGATCCGGTGAGCGAGCGCCCGGTCGTGGTCAAGGACGGGCGTTTCGGTCCGTATGTCACGGACGGCGAGACGAACGCGACCTTGCGCACCGGGGACAGCGTCGAGGAGATCACTCCGGAGCGGGGGTACGAGCTGCTCGCGGAGAAGCGGGCGAAGGGCCCGGCCAAGAAGACCGCGAAGAAGACGGCCAAGGCTCCGGCGAAGAAGGCACCGGCCAAGAAGGCGACGACGGCGAAGAAGGCCGCGGCGAAGAAGACGACGACGGCGAAGACCGCGGCGAGCGCGGTGGCCAAGAAGACGGCGTCCGCGAAGACCACGTCGGCCGGGGCGGCGACCGCCCGTACGGCGCCCACCCGGGCGGCCTCGTCCGCCGAGGCCGACGAGTAGGACGAGTGGGACGAGCGGCAAAAAAGGACGAACTGGGTCAGGTTCACCGGTGCGTGTGAGCGCGCGGGGGCGTGCGCCGGGGGCGTAGCGGGGTCGGGTGAACGGTTGCCTCGGACATGTGTGCGCCCACGTGTTCGGGCGGGGCTCCAGGGAGTCAACAGCTCCGGATAGGCTGGGCGGATGACGCGAGCCGAGCAGCCAATGGTCGTGAGCCCCTCCTCGGACTCCGACGCACTTGCCGCAGACTCACGCGAGCGTGCCGTACGGTCTCTGCTGCGCCTTCCTCCGCTCAGGCGGTTGTGGGGGGCGCAGTTCGCCGGCGGCATCGGCGATGTACTCGCCGTACTCGTGCTTCTGCTGCTGTCGTTGCAGGCGGCGATCGCCGAGGACTCGTTCGGCGCGGGCTACCGGGGCGCGGCGTTCGCCGTCGCGGCGGTGTTCGGCGCACGGGTCCTTGCCACGCTGCTCTTCGGAGCGGTCCTCCTCGGTCCGCTCTCCGGGCTGCTCGCGCCGGGCAGCGGGGCGCGGCCCGTACCGGCCGCTGCCGCCGACACGGATGCGGCGGGCTCGGCCGCGGGACCCGACGCCGCCGCCGGCATCGACGGGGCGACCAGGGCGACGGGCAGGGCGACGAGGAAGTCCGCCAAACCGAAGTCCGCCAAACCCGCGAGGGACGGCGGGCCGCTGGACCGCCGCTGGACGATGATCGTCGCGGATGTGCTCCGGCTCGTGCTGCTCATCATCGCGCCGCTCTGGCTCGAATGGTCACCGGATCGCGCGCTTCCGATCCTCCTCGCCACCGTCTTCGTCCTCGGCGCCGCCGAGAGGTTCTGGACGGTCGCCGAGGAGAGCGCCGCTCCCGCCCTGCTGCCGGCTCCGCCGCTGGAGGGCGCCGCCGTACGCCCGCTTCCCGACCACTTCGACGCGCTGCGCCGGCTCTCGCTCCGTACTGCCTTCGCCGCGGTGCCCGCCGCGGCGGCCGTGCTGCTCGTCGCCACGCTGATCGGGAATCTGCTCGGCACGGGCATCGAGTGGTTCTCGCTGCATCAGGCGGCCCTCGGCTCGTATGTCGCGGCGGGACTGTTCGCCGCGTCCGTGTCCACGGTGTACTTCCTGGAACTGCCCGACGGTCATACGCCGCGTCCGCGCTCCCCGCTGGAAGGGCTGCGCCGGCCGTCGGCCACCGGTGGGGGCGCGAGCGGCGCCGGGGGGCGGGAGAAGGGGCGTACGGGCGCGCTCCCGCTGCTGGTCCTCGCGTGCGGAACGATCGCGGGAGCCGTCGCGTCGGCCGTGGCCGTCTCCGTACTCCATGCCAGGGACCTCGGCGGCGGCCCTGTCACCTTCGCCCTGCTGGTCCTCGCGCTGACCGGCGGTACGGGACTCGGTGTCCGCCGCGCCGCGAAGGTGCTGCCCGCGCTGTCGCGTCGGCGCCTGTTCGCGCTGGCCATCGCGCTCACGGGTGTCGCGCTGCTGGCGATGGGGCTGGTGCCGGACACGGCGACCGTCCTGTTCCTCGCACTGTTCGTGGGCTTCGCGGCCGGGGTGGTGGCGAGTACCGGCCACGCGCTCATCGACCTGGAGACGGAGGAGTACCGTCGTAGTCGAGTCACCGAACACCTTCAAGCCGTCGTAAGGGTCTGTGTCGCACTCGGCGTGGTTGTCGCCCCCCTCGTCGCCGCGGCCATCGGCCCGCACCGCCTCGCCAATGGAACCTTCGTCTTCGCGCACGGCGGCGCCGCCTTCACGCTGATGCTGGTAGGCGCGCTGTTGCTTCCGGTCGCGGCGGTCGTCCTCGCCAAGACGGACGACCGTTCCGGTGTCCCGCTGCGTCGTGATCTGCGGGACGCGCTGCGCGGGGGCGCGGACCCGGCTCTGGCTCCGGCCGGAAGCGGGTTCTTCCTGGCGGTCGAAGGCGGCGACGGCGCCGGCAAGTCGACCCAGGTCGAGGCGCTGGCCGAATGGATCCGTGCCAAGGGCCACGAAGTGGTGGTCACCCGCGAGCCGGGCGCCACGCCGGTCGGCAAGCGCCTGCGCTCGATCCTGCTGGACGTGTCGAGCGCCGGTCTGTCGAACCGCGCGGAGGCACTGCTGTACGCCGCCGACCGCGCCGAGCATGTGGACTCGGTCGTACGCCCGGCCCTGGAGCGTGGCGCGATCGTCATCTCCGACCGCTACATCGACTCGTCCGTGGCCTACCAGGGCGCGGGGCGGGACCTCTCGCCGACCGAGATCGCCCGTATCTCGCGCTGGGCGACGGACGGTCTCGTACCGCACCTCACCGTGCTGCTCGATGTCTCCCCGGAGACGGCGCGCGAGCGCTTCACGGAGGCCCCGGACCGGCTGGAGTCCGAGCCGGCCGAGTTCCACCAGCGGGTGCGGTCGGGCTTCCTCACCCTCGCCGCCGCCGACCCCGCCCGCTATCTCGTCGTGGACGGCGGCCAGGAGCCGGAGGCGGTCACCACGGTCGTACGGCACCGGCTCGACCAGATGCTGCCGCTCTCCGAGGCCGAGGTGAGGGCCCGGGAGGAGGCGCGGAAGGCCGCCGTCGAGGAGGCCCGCCGCAAGGTCGAGGAAGAGGCCGCGCGCAAGGCGGAGGAGGAGCGGCTGGAGCGTGAGCGCCAGGCCCAGCTCGCCAAGCTCCGGGCCGAGGAGGAGGAGCGCAAGCGCCGCGAGCTGGAGGAGGAGCGGCAGCGCGAGGCCGAGCGGCAGGCGGAGGAGGCCAGGCAGCGTGCCGAGGAGGCGCGGCGGCTGGCCGAGGAGGAGCGCCGGCGGCGGGAGGCCGAGGAGCGGGCGTACGAGGTGGAGCAGGCGCGGCTCAGGAGGCAGGCCCAGGAAGAGGCCAGGCTGCGTGCGGAGGCCGAGGAGCGGCGCCGGGAGAAGCAGCGCAGGGCGGAGGAGTCCCTGCTCCGGGCCGAGGAGGCGCGGCGGCTCGCGGAGGAGTCGGCGGGGGCCGGCGGAGCCGCGGGAGCTTCTGCCGGGGATCTTGACGGAGATTCCGGCGCTGGTCCGGCCGCCGGCTCGGCCGCGGGCCCGTCGGTTTCGCCGAACGAGATCACGGTGCCGACGCCGGTCGTGCCGTTCCTGCAGAAGCCGACGGCGGCCCCGAGGCCGGCGGACGCTTCGCAGCGGACCGACGCTTCGAAGCCGGAGGACGCTCCGAACGCGGTGACGCAGGAGGTCCCGGCGGTACGCCCGGACGATCCGCGGGTGGCGAGGGCGCGGGACGCCGAGGAGACGAGGGTCATTCCGCGGGTGCCGGAGCGGCCCGAGAGGTCCGCGGCGGACGAGACGGCTGTGCTGCCGCAGGTGCCGTCGGCGCCGGCGGGGGACGGGGGGCGGGGGACGGACGCTGGTTCCGGCACCGGTTCCGCATCCGGTTCCGGCGTCGGCACCGGCGCTGATTCCCGCTCCGGTGCCGGGTCCGCGGACGACCGGGGCACCGGTGGGCGCGAGGTCAGGGACGCGCGGGACGCACGCGCGGCCGACGAGACCGCCGTACTCCCGCCCGTACGGAACAGCGATCCCGCCGACCGGGTGCCGCAGGGCTTCTTCCGCGAGGACGAACCGGCTCCGCCCGCCGAGAGCGGCAACGAGCGCACGCGCGAGCTGCCGCAGTTCCCTCCGCCGGGCAGCGCGGAGCCGGAACCGCAGCGTCCGCGCCGCCGCTCGGACTGGGCGGAGGAGACTCCGCTGGACGATCTTCCGAGCCTGGCGGACGAACTGCTCGGCCCGCACGAGGACGACGACGAGACCGGCAACGGGCGCCGCCGCCGCTGAGCCGTGCGGTGGGGGACGGGCTCCCGGCCCGGCTGTCAGGCCCCGCGCCCGGGCCGTCAGCCCCGGCCGGGGACCGTCACGCCGCCGCCCGGACTGTCAGACCCCGGCGCCACAATGGGATCGGAGCGGTACGGAGCGCTCCGAGCGGCTCGGTGCGTGCTCAGGAATGCCGTCGGCCGCGACCAGTCATGAGTGACCACGCACGAGCGACCAACCACACGCGCGACCACGCGCACGGCAGGGCAGCGGACGGCAAGGAGCGGTGACGGCGTATGACCGTATGGGACGACCTGGTCGGGCAGGACCGCCTTCATGTGGCGCTCTCCGCCGCCGCCCGTGACGCCGACGCGCGGGTGACGGCCGAGGCCTCGGGCACCCCGCCGCCCGAGGCGTCGAAGATGACGCACGCGTGGCTGTTCACCGGGCCGCCGGGCTCGGGCCGGTCCACCGCGGCCCGTGCCTTCGCCGCCGCGCTCCAGTGCGTCGGTCCTGACCGCGCGCTCGGCGGAGAGCCGGGCTGCGGGTTCTGCGACGGGTGTCATACGAGCCTGATCGGTACGCATGCCGACGTCGAGGTGATCCGTACGGACCTGCTCTCCATCGGCGTCAAGGAGACCCGTGAGCTGGTGCGCCGCGCTCAGCTCTCCCCGGCCGGAGGCCGCTGGCAGGTCATCGTGCTGGAGGACGCCGACCGCCTCACCGAGGGCGCGGGCAATGTCCTGCTGAAGGCGGTGGAGGAGCCGGCCCCCCGCACGGTCTGGCTCCTCTGCGCGCCCTCTCTGGAGGACGTCCTGCCCACCATCCGCTCGCGCTGCCGTCATCTTGTCCTGCGTACGCCACCGGTGGAGGCGGTCGCCGATGTGCTGATCCGGCGCGACGGCATCGAGCCGGAGGCCGCCCATGCCGCCGCCCGTGCCACGCAGGGACACATCGGCCGCGCCCGCCGCCTCGCCACCGACGATCGGGCCCGCGCGCGCCGTGCCACCGTGCTCAGGATGCCGCTGCGCGTGGACGACATCGGGGGTTGTCTCAAGGCGGCCCAGGAGCTGATCGACGCCGCGACGGAGGACGCCAAGCAGGTCGCCGAGGACGTGGACGTCAAGGAGACGGAGGACATGAAGGCCGCGCTCGGCGCCTCGGCGGGCGGCCGGATGCCCCGGGGGACGGCGGGGGTGATGAAGGAGCTGGCCGACCGGCAGAAGCGGCGTTCCACCCGTACGCAGCGGGACAGCCTCGACCTCGCCCTCACGGATCTGACCGGCTTCTACCGCGATGTGCTGGCGCTCCAGTTCGGCTCGCGGGTCGCGCTCGCCAACGGGGACGTACGGGACGCGCTGGACCGGGTCGCCCGCGCCTCGACGCCCGAGCGCACCCTGCGCCGGATAGAGGCGATCAGCTCCTGCCGCCAGGCGCTGGACCGCAATGTGGCGCCGCTGCTGGCGGTGGAGGCGATGGCGGTGTCTCTGCGGGCGGGCTGACGGTGCCGGTGGCGTCGACGGTGCCGGTGGGCCGGCGTGGCCGACGGGCCGACGGTGCCGGAGGACTGATACCGATAATCGGTGGATTCATCCGTATGAGTACCGGCGGGTGGCATAGGCCATCCGGCGGCTAGTCTCGCCGGATGGACAACAGGCGCCTGTTCCGTGTCTCCGCCACCGCGTTGGCGGCGGCCGGTCTGCTGATCTTCGGCTGTACGCCGACCTCGGGCACGTCGACCTCCGGGCCCTCCGGCACGACGAGTCCCGGCACGACGGCCGCGGACCCGGCGGCCCTGAAGAGGTTCTACGACCAGAAGCTCACGTGGCGCGCGTGCGGAGCCCCGGGGTTCCAGTGCGCCACGCTCAAGGCCCCGCTCGACTACGCCGAGCCGGACGGGACCGAGATCAAGCTGGCCGTCGCCCGGAAGAAGGCCACGGGACCGGGCACACGGCTCGGCTCGCTCCTGGTCAATCCGGGCGGCCCCGGCGGTTCGGCGATCGGTTATCTCCAGGGGTACGCGGGCATCGGCTATCCGGCCCCGGTCCGCGCCCGGTACGACATGGCGGCCATCGACCCGCGCGGAGTCGCCCGCAGCGAGCCGGTCGAATGCCTCACGGGCGCGGAGATGGACGCGTACACGCAGGTCGACCAGACTCCTGACGACCCGGCCGAGACCGGGCTGCTGGCCGCGTCCTTCAAGAGGTTCGCCCAGGGCTGCGACAAGCGTTCCGGCGATGTCCTCCCGCATGTCTCCACGGTCGAGGCGGCCCGTGACATGGACATCTTCCGCGCCGCGCTGGACGACAAGAAGCTGTCGTACGTGGGCGCCTCGTACGGCACCTTCCTCGGGGCGACGTACGCCGAGCTGTTCCCGGAGCGCACGGGCCGTCTGGTCCTGGACGGCGCGATGGATCCGTCCCTGCCGGCCCGCGACCTGAACCGCGATCAGACGGCCGGCTTCGAGACGGCCTTCCAGTCCTTCGCCCAGGACTGTGTCAAACAGCCGGAGTGCCCTCTGGGCAGTACCTCCGCAGCCGAGGTCACGACCCGGATGAAGGCCTTCTTCCTCACCCTGGACGCCAGGCCCGTCCCCACCGGCGAGAGCCGCCCGCTGGGGGAGTCCCTCGCCACGACCGGTGTGATCGCCGCGATGTACGACGAATCCGCCTGGCCGCAGCTCCGTGAAGCCCTGGCCGCCGCGATGGACGGCGACGGCGCTCCTCTGCTCGGGCTGGCCGACTTGTACTACGAGCGCGACGGCGACGGTTCGTACGCCAACCTGATGTACGCCAACTCGGCCGTGAACTGCCTGGACCTCCCGCCCGCCTTCACCAGCCCCGAAGAGGTCACCCAGGCGCTCCCCTCCTTCGAACAGGCCTCCCCGGTCTTCGGCAGGGGCCTCGCCTGGGCCTCCCTGAACTGCGCCTACTGGCCCACCAAGGCCACCGGCGCCCCGCACCGCATCGAGGCGAAGGGCGCGGCCCCGATCGTCGTGGTCGGCACCACCCGCGACCCGGCGACCCCGTACAAATGGGCCCAGTCCCTGGCCGCCCAGCTCTCCTCCGGCACCCTGCTCACCTATGACGGCGACGGCCACACGGCGTACGGCCGGGGCAGCGACTGCATCGACACGGCGATCAACACCTACCTCCTGGACGGCACGCCGCCACCGAACGCCAAGAAGTGCCCCTGACCTGCGACAAGACCCTCACCCCGGCCCTGTTCGGAGCACCCCTGGAAACTGTGTAGACTTGGCCGCGCCACAGACCACACCATGGTCCACAGGGCAAGCCGCCTTAGCTCAGTTGGCCAGAGCAACGCACTCGTAATGCGTAGGTCTCGGGTTCGAATCCCGAAGGCGGCTCCATCGTGAGCCCCAGGTCACATAGCCCGTGACCTGGGGTTTTCTGTTGCTCGGGGCATGGCGGGTCACACGGCCGGGGCGCCGTGACGTTGCCTGCGTGAGCGATGCGTGAGCGGAGTGGCCTGAGACCTACTTTTCGGGCTTTTTTCGCTTGGCCTTCTTCCTGGCCCTGGCCTGGGTGTTCGTTTTGTTCTCCGGATTGCCGTTGCACTTGCCGGTTTTCCTGGCCTTGGCCTTCTTGGCGGCCTTCGCGGCTTTGCGGGCGGCCTTCTCTTCCTCGGCCCTGCGCTGGAGCGGAACCAGCTTGGCGGTGGCCTCGGCGGCGCTCTTGCCGACTTCAGGCAGGACGCTCTGGTAGATGTCCCGCGTGATGCGGGTGTCGCTGTGTCCGAGGGTGTCCGACACGATCTTGATGTCGATGTCGGCGGCCAGCATGAGGGTGGCCGCGCCGTGGCGCAGATCGTGCAGCCGGATCGGCGGGAGGCCGGAAGCGGCGACGAGCCGCTCGAACAGGTCGGTCACCTTGCCGGGGTGGAGCCAGGAGCCATCCTCCTGGGTGAAGACGTGGCCGGTCTCGACCCAGGCCGAGCTCCACTCCTCACGATCCGCGTCCTGCCGTTCACGGTGCCGCTTCAGAACGTTGACGGTGTCGTCATCGAGCGCGACCACCCGGTAGCCGCTGTCGGTCTTGGGGTCCGATGCCTCCACCTCCCAGCCGTCCTGCACGAGTTGGGAGGAGACGGTGAGGGAGTGAGCGTCCAGGTTCGTCTCCGACCACGGCTGCCCGCATGCCTCGCCACGGCGCAGGCCGCGGAACGCGATCAGGTGCCACATCGCGTACAGCCGGTCCTCGGCGACGAAGTCGAGGAAGGCGCCGGTCTGTTGAGGCGTCCAGACCATCACGGGCGACGGCTTCTCGCCGGTCTGCTCCCACTTGGCGACGCGCTCGTCCGTCCACACCAGGGCTTTCGGCTTGCGTACGGGGTCGATCTCGACGTGGGCGGCCGGGTTGAACGTGAGGATCTGCTGCCCGATCGCGTCGTTCAGGGACGCACGGAGCGTCGCCTTGACGTGCAGACGTGTGGCGGGGCCGGTGATGCGACGGAAGGGCGGCATCTCGTCGATCGCGGCCTTCATCGCCTTGCGGCGGGCGCGGTTCTCCGCGCCCTTCCATGGCACGGTCGCCAACTCGTCGATCGCAGCTCGCCGTTGGGCGTTGTCCTCCAGGATCTGCGCGTTGGCGTCGCGGATGTCCGTGAACATCTCGCTGAGGTGGCTGACGCGGAGGCGGTCGAGGCGCCGGTGTCCGATGTGCGGCTTCAGGTGCACGCGGACGTCGGTCTCGTAGCGGTTCAGACCGGACTTGCGTATGCGCTTGCCCGCCAGCCACCGGTCGAGCCACTCGCTCACGGTCAGGCTGCCGATCAGGTTCTGGCCGGCGCTAAGGCGCCGGCGGGTCTCCTCGACGTCAGGCAGGGGAGCCTTCTCGCGGCTGACTTCCGCCAGCATGACGGCGATCAGCTCCGTCCCCTCGGGGTCGTCCGACTCGGCCAGCCCCAGGAGGGCGCGTACGTGGTCGAGGTCGGCCTGGGCGGCCTTGCGGCTGTCGTAGCCGCCACGGGCGAAGGACCTTCGACTGCCGTCCTCACGGGGCGGCAGCTCCTGACGTACGGAGTAGGTGCAGTGGTTCCTGCTGTTGCGCTTGGGGCAGGACGTGCCGAGTTCCTTGCCGGTCTTCGGGTCGCGGCAGGAACAGCGGCGGTAGGTGGAGCCCTTCAAGAATCATTCACCTCGGTGGTGTCGGTATCCGGTGGATCGACGTCGGCGAGCGGCGAGGGCAGGTGGGGTGGGGTGCCGCCGGCTTCGCGGATGGCGTCGCGGTGGCGGCGTAGTTCGTGCTTGGCGTTGGCGGCCTGGTCGGTGTATCGGGCCAGAGCGCGCTCGGCTGCTTCCCGTTGGACGCGGTTGGCGGCGGTCTTCACCTTCCAGCGCTCGTAGTCCTCGCTCTCCACAGCGGCCAGGGCCGAGCGGAGTTCGAGGTCGTGGGCCAGGAAGTGGTCGAGCATGTAGTCGGTGGCGTCATCGGCAGCCGAGCTGCCGGTGAACCACTGCAGGGCGTCCCAGGTCGGTCGCGGGTCCTCGTAGGGAAGTTGGCGGACTTGCGCGGCGTAACCGACGGGGTAGATCAGGCTGATCGGTGACATGCGCAGGGTCTTGGCGAGGACCATGACCTCGACCAGGGGCAGGCTGGCGCGGCGGCCGGACTCCATGTTGGCGATCACGTTGCGGGGGATCGGATAGCCGATCTCCTCGCACCTGTCGGCCACATCCTGTGCGCTCCACCCCAATTCCTTCCGTCGTCTGCGGACCTCGCCGGCCACGGTGGCCATGACGTGGTCCTCCCATTCGAGATCGTCGACCTCGGTGTCCTTCTCATATCCATGGTCGGAATCGTGTTGTGTCATGAAGACACATTAGCTTGCCTAACGTTGATTCCATGGCCTGGAGACGAGCGCAATCGTCGTGTTCGCCGAGGGCTCAGTCATGGATGGAGCGCGTATGCGCGAGAACGAACCCGCCGGCCGGGCGAAGGGCATGAGCCGCGAGGAGCTGCTGGAGCTTCCCGCTGCCATTGACCTGGAGACGGGTAACCGGGCGTTGGGGCTGGGGCGGAGCAAGGGGTACGAGTTGGCGAAGCGCGGCCAGTACCCGTGCAAGGTGCTGCGGCTGGGTAACGCCTACCGGGTGGTGACTGCGGACCTGCTGGCCCTGCTGGGCCTGGCCGCATGAAAGCGGGGAACCATAGCAGACCATTCTGCGCTGAGCTGACACAGAAACGCTGGACTGTTGCCGAGCGTGGACGTACGGTCCGTGTTCCCTCGCGATGGCCTGGCGCCCGCGAGAAACGAGAAAGGGGTGGGCCCCGGCGGTGCAACGCCGGAGGCCCGAGCAACCCCAAACGGCCCTGGACGAACCAACCCGGCGGCAAGGGCGTGCGAGCCCGCCACCGCCAGACGAGGAGCTGCCGAGTGCAACCCGAGAACCCCGAACCCTATTCCGCTCCCGCGCAGGCCGTCTGGCCCGCAGCGGCCATCCCCGGCCAGCCCGGGGCCCACCTGCGCGCCACGCAGGCTGACGGCGCCGATCCAAGCCCCAGCGGTGATGCGGACGCCCGCAGCGCCGACGAGGCCAAGACGCCGAGCGAACTCGTGGAGATACCGGACGCGGAGCCGACCCACGGCTCGAAGCTGCTGAACGAACTACGCGGGCAGATCGCCCAGTTCGTGATCCCACCCTCACAGGAGGCCCTCGACGCGATCACCTTGTGGGTGATGGCGACGCACCTGCAGCCTGCGTGGCAGCACGCCCCGCGCCTGGCGGTGGTGGGCCCGGCGAAACGGTGCGGCAAGTCGCGGCTACTGGACGTGCTGACCGAGACGGTCCACGAGCCGATGTTGACCATCAACACCACACCGGCGGCGATCTTCCGGTCGATCACCGAGGAGAACCCGCCCACGCTTTTGATGGATGAGGCGGACACCATCTTCGGCACCCCCAAGATGGCCGAGAAGAACGAGGAGATGCGCGGCCTGCTCAACGCCGGCCACCAGCGCAACCGGTACGTCACCCGGGTCGTCGGCAACGACCACACCCCGCACCGGTTCGCGACCTTCGCCATGGCGGCCATCGCGGGGATCGGCGATCTGCCCGACACGGTTATGGACCGGGCGGTGGTGATCCGTATGCGGCGCCGGGCCGAGGGTGAGAAGGTCAAGCCCTTCCGCTCCCGCCGCGACATCCCTGCCCTGCACGATCTGCGCGACCGCATCGCTGCATGGGCCAAGCCGCTGCTGGACGAGGCCGCGAACCTGGAGCCGGACATGCCGGTTGAGAACCGCGCTGCGGACACCTGGGAACCCCTGGTTATCGTCGCCGACCTGGCAGGCGGGCACTGGCCCCGTCTGGCACGGGTCGCGTGTGCGCGGATGGTCGCCGCCGAAGCGGCGGCCGAGGAGGACCACCCGAGCGGGGCGCGGATTCTCGCCGACATCCGCCAAGTCTTCGTCGCCCAGCGCGAGGTGGACAGCCTGTCCACCGAGGAACTCCTACACCACCTGCGCCAGGACCCCGAGGCCCCGTGGGCCGAGTGGGGACGCGGCGGGCTGACGGCTCGTGAGCTGAGCAGGATGCTGCGCGAGTTCGGCATCAAGTCCGGCAACGTCCGCATGGCCGACCGGACCCAGCGCAAGGGGTACATGCGCAACAAGTTCCTCGACGCCTGGCGCCGGTACTGCCCCGCAGTCCACCCCGCCTAAGCCGACCTCGGCTCCGGCTTCAGCGAGGGTTGAGCCCCGCGCCCCTGATTGCCGTACTTGCCGTCCCTGCCGTGATCTCGCAGGTCAAACGGCATGCGCCCAAGACGGCAACCAAGGCCAAGACGGCAACGCGATCATGACCAGCGTGTTGCCCGCTCAAGACGTTGTCCCGATCCGTCTTGCGACGTCCTAGGCGTCCTTGCCGTATCAGCTCCGGTCACAGCCCTACCCGCCGAGACGGAAGATGCAACGCCACCGTCTCGACTCGGGCGCAGCCACCCCGAGACGGGCTCAGGCCCAGCGAACCGCCTGAGCCCCCTCGCGACCGGGCCGAAGACGCCGACAGCACCCGCCAAGACGGAAGGCCGAGGCCGCTGCCGTACCCGCCCTGACCTGCGCTTGCAACGGCCAAGACGACAAAGACGCACCACACCGAAACCACAGGAGTACCCCGCTTGACGTCCCTCCCCGTCTCTCATCCACCGCACCACCAGCCGCCGCGTGACCGGCCAGGCAAGGCGCGGCCGACGATGACGAAGCATGATGCCGAGCGATACGCGCTCATCATGGCCAGCCTAGTCATCGTCGCCCTGACCGGCGGAGCGTTCTGGCTCTCCTACGCGCACCTGGCTGACGTCGCCGGCCAGCACGGGCTGGGAGCGTCACCGATCCGCCGCTGGGCGTGGCCGGCGACGCTGGACGCGTTCATCGTCGCGGGTGAGCTGCTCATGCTCCGCGCGGGTCTGCGCCGGGTCACCGACGGATGGGCCATCACCGTGACCGCCATCGGCTCGGTTGGCTCCATCGCGCTGAACGTCGCCGGGGTCGGCGGTACGGGCAATGCCAGCACTGTCCCGTTCCTCGACTATGTGGTCGCCGCGGTTCCTCCGGCCGCCGCGATGGTGGCCTTCGGCGTGCTGATGCGGCAGGTTCATCAGCTCGTCGAGCGGCCTGTCGACCACGCGGACACAGGCTCCGCGCAGGCGCCGGAACCACTGGCCACCACATCCGTCCAGCCCACCGAGCCGCCGGCCACCGCAGTTGGCCAGTCTGCCGAGGCTCCGGTCCAGCGCTTCCGGCCTACCGAGCTACTGGCTGAGCCTGGCCAGGCCACTGAGCGACCGGCCGCCGCATCCGTCCGTTCGCCGGAACCGCCTTCCGACGCTGCCGAGGGCAAGTCGCGCGGTGGTCGGCCGCCCGGGGCCCCGCTTGAGGTACTCGTGGAGATCGGCCGGGCTGCTGCCGCTGAGCAGGGCAAGCTCACCCGGGCCGTCGTTCGAACGGCAGTCGAGGACAAGGAGCTGACGATCGGCAGTACGCGGCTGACCGAAGTGATGGACATCCTCCGGGCCGAGCGCGAAGCCTCCGCCGAGACTGATCCGGCCAGCGGCTGACCGGAACCCCCGCCGGGTGACCGGAACCCTCTCCGGTCACCCGGCCTGCCGGTCACCGCCCTACGCATCGCGTGATCGTCCACACCTGTGGACAGGGCGGGGCCCAGGCGCACTCAACCAGACCTTCCCGATGCCCCGCATGCCCTCCCCACGCCTCCCTGGAGAACCGCCCATGACGCACGACCCGCTCCACCCCGAGAATTTCCCCGACGAGCCGCTGCCGCTGACGAAGTCCCCTACGCTGATGGATCGTTGGCGCCGTGCGTTCGGACGGGCTGCCCCTGGCGGAGCCAGTAGTACCCCGAGTCCGACTCAAGGCCGGACTTCGGGGATCTCCGCCCCGGGGGTGGCGGA